>JAZKFE010000133.1:0-43914 GCA_040386595.1 Planctomycetota bacterium
GCATGGCCTCTGCTCGCGTCTCCGCGTCGTTCCACCCATCGCCCGCCATGACCGCGACGTAACGCTCTGGCAGGCACGCTACAGCCTCCGCGACGGCCGCGGGACGTTTCTCCGGGGAGAACCTCCCCAGGTATCCTACAGCGATCTGATTGTCACGCAGGCCCAGGGCGGCACGTGTCAGCTGCCGGCCGCGGATTGGGCTGGTGCGGTCGACGTCAACGCCGTTGTGAATGACGGTGGCGACTCGTTGGACCTCCTCCGGGAAAACCCGCCGGGCCATTTCCGAAACGCTCACCCAGTGGTTCACCCGGCCGACAGCCTCATACACAAGTTTCATGGTCCACTGGCAGGCACCGTGAGACACCCAGACCACGGGCGTATCGATCCCCTCCAGGTACTCAGCCACCTTGCCGATCCCCCAGCAGATCACCACGTCCGCAGCCTGCATCGCTTCGCGAGCCTCCAGTGGATTTGTCGGGTGAGCGATCACGGGAACCTCCGCCCGCTGCAGTTCCTTCCGCATGCCGGCATCAATCTGCATTGACGTGCTGACAACCGCCAGGACAGGGGATTGCATCCAGCGACACAGAGACAGAATCCACCGCTCGGCCCCGCCACGCTGAACTCCCGGGGTAATGAACACCACCTGGACCGTCTTCAATGGGGTCTCGATCGGTAGCGGGTTGGCCACCATGGGAAACGCCATCTCCGGCGCGGGAGCCGCCGGCATAATGAGCGGCTCTTGACCGGGCCACTTGCTCGCGTGGCAACGGCTGGCCTGTCGGCGAGCCCGTACCGAGATCAGCACACCGTCGAGTTCGCACGCGTTGTGCTTGCGGTGTGGGCAGACTTGGCACAGGTCACAGCGGGCAGCGTACTCGTCCGGCGAACAATCCTTGGGACTGCTGGGCTGGTAGCGGGCGATGGCGTGGACGGTATGAAATACAGGCATGGGAGCCCCGGTTATGGGAAGTAAGGACTGATGTTGATGAACTGGGGATTGAACGGGAAGTCGGGATCAGGCGCCCGCAAAACGAACTGGTTGGGGCTCAGGCACTTGAAGCTGTTGAACTGGTCCCCGTTGTACAGCCAGCGGCTACCGCGTCGCTCCGGGATAACCTCATTTCCGAATTGCAGCACGGGCGAATAAATCGACCAGCCGTACCCCTCAAGTGGTTGATCGGAAACGAATGGCTCCCAGCACATCAGCCATCCGTGGGTGATTGGGTTCACGCCCGGGAGTGTTTCACCCGGGACGGAGATCCAAGCGCATAGAGAGTCCGCGAGCTCGATTCCGTATCTAACTTTTCGGAGGTAGTAAACCCCTGCGTATTCCGAAAACGAACCGTGCTCAGCGTCCGGCTGTTTGAGATCCAGCCTCCACACCTTAGGGACACACGAACAGAATCCGCAGCGACCCTGAATTCCGGATGCCGTTCCGCCCAGGAAAAAGCGTGTGATGTCGACAATCGGCTGGCTCGGCGTGCCGTCCGGCTCGGGCGGGTTGTGAATGTAAATTGTCATCCGGGGTTCTTCATTAATCCGTAATCGCCATAGTCACGTGCCTCGATCGATCCCAGGCAGTAACCGATACCGTGGACCCAGTGGCACAGCGCCCGGGCTCCCGCACGAATGGGAGTCGGGACGCCGACCCCCAACACTTCCCGCACCCACTCCACCCGGCCGGTATCTTCGAGAACTGAGGTTGCCTCAACGACGAGATCCGCGTCTTCAACTTGATCGTCAATCTCCAGCAGCTGCACATCAACGCCGGCATAGCGACCACCGAACGTGATAATCACCCGGTTCGGCACGTACCGGGTTTCGTCGACGAACACGATGCCACCGCTCACAATCACGTCACCAGGGGCGAAGCTGTCGAGTGCCTCCAACTTCAGTTGAATGGCCTCCGCGTCGTCCTTCTGAACGTCGATGTTCTCGGTCCATTCGGTCTCCGAATTGCGAGCACGGCGAAAACCCAGGCGGTAGTAACCCGTGGTCGGTGTTCCGTACGAGGTGACGAACTGCGTTTCGTTACTGGTGAGATCCTCCAGCACGGCCGCTTGCACCTGCTCACCAGAGTTGCAGACATCGAGCAACATCACCACGATGTCCGGCCGGCCGGCCGGTTGGAGACGTGGCGGCCGGACAGTGGATGGTGTGAGCTCGCCGCGCTCGTACGCCAGCAGCATCTTTTCCATTCGCAGCAAATCGGACTTGGGAATCAACACCCCTTCATCAGCGGTCGCCATTTGTTATGTTCTCCGTCGCAATCGACCGTTGAGATAAACCCCGTCCTTGGTCTTGAAGTCGCCGCCGGTCTGGTCGAGTTCCTCCAGGGTGACATCACCCAGGACGACACGCCCGCCACGAACATTCAACGCATCAATGACGCTGGTCTCTTCGGTGAAGAAGGCAATTCCCAGATCCCCCTGATAGACCGTGACGACACTGGAACTGTTGGTGTTCAAGATGCAGACCGCGGGGACTTGGTTCTCTTCCGATCCGCTGGCCCGTAGCTGCTCAATCACAACCTGATCCTGTCCCAGGTCGAGACGGATCAGACCCGAACCCGAACCGTCACCTTGCCCCAGGGTCACCAGCTTCGAGCCGGCGGGGTCGAGTCCGATCGCCAGATACCGCGGCCGGTATTCCCAGTAATCGCTCTCGTTCCACTGGGGTAGCCCGATGCTCCCGGTGTACCGAGCCTCTTGGGTGAAGCTGGCCAAGCGAACGCCCACGAACAACGTCCCCGACCCGGCCGACGTTAAGTCAACCGGGTTCCCCTGGGGGGCCGCCGTCAGCTGAAACTTACCAGTGATCGAATCAATGTTGATCACGTAGTAATCCGTGTTCGCGGCCAGTCCAGCGGGCAGCGTCCCCGAAGTCCAGACCCGCACAACCTGCCCGTCTACGAAGTCACACCCGGCCGGGAGAATCTGATTCAACAAGGTGTCTGCGGTGAACTGAGTCACCTGCCGCAAGCCATAGAGAATATCCACCTCACCCTGTGACAGGTCGACATCGTCACCCCAATTCGGGACGCGGCCTAAAGTCCAATTCGTATGATCGTTCCAGTGGTTCGGCCCTGTCGCGGGAGTCACCGTGTCTACGATCAGCGGATCGAATGACGTGACCAACACGTCACTATTCAGCAGGTTCGTTGTGTCGCCCGTGATCTCGGGAACGTTGGTTTCCGAAAGTGTGTTGATGAACTCCACGTCAATGTACTGCTCGGGCCAGCCCGGACCAGAAGCGGAGAAGTCGGCCGAGCCAGTTGCCGCCGCCAATGCTGCCACGACGTCCGCCGGCTGAGCGTTGAAGCCAACCCCCGCCGTAGAGTCGCCATCGTAATTCAGGGCGAGCGTTCCGCCCCAGATGTTTTGCCGAGCCAGCGACAGCCGTTGAACCTCGTTGGCTCCTGACACACCGGGAGTCGTGCGAACCACGCGAGCTTTGAGGCCGTTGTCGTCGACAACCAGCTGAGTGACATCCTTGTATCCGTACTTTCCCTTAAATAGAAAATCAACCGGTGTTCCTGGCAAACTCCCGTTAATGGTGTCGAGGTCTTCAGGATCAATATTGGGCAAGGCCACAACAGCAGACTTGCAGGCCAGTGCCGTTGAGTTGTAGGCCAATGGAGCCGTTGTCTGACCATCGAGCATTAACATGAGATCGCCGACAACAGGCGTTCCGTGGACGGTCAATCGTTGCACTTCGCTGACGCCACCGGACGACGAGCCTTGGTGAAAGGGGACTGATACAACTCGATCAGAATCGCCAAAGGAGTTAATCACCAGATACCACTCACGCCCCGCCAAGTCTCCAGTGAACTCGACCAGCAACATGTTATTGCCTCTTAGTCCATTGTTCGTCCCCGGCCACGTTCCATTGCTTGGAACGGCAACAGATACGATCGAATTTCCAACGCCGTACTGCGCGTCTAACTCCCCTTGGATCAAGGCTAGAGACGCGTCTCTTTCGAGAAGTTGTCCGCCGCCATTGCCAATTGACCAAAGTGCGCTGGTGTATCCCCCGGACGCGGAACCTGAATTCCAAAAATAGACACTGACCGTGCCGCCAACTAGCATGCTAGAGACAGTGGGAGCGGTGTTTCCCCAACCTCCGTTGAAGATGTTAATGTCACCGGAAAGCACGATCGTCTTGAATAAGCCGCCTGAAACGTAACAACCACGCCGTCCGGCTGCGGCCTCGATCAGGTCGGCAATATCGTTATTGGTGGCGTTCCAGGGAATCGAAACAGTGATCGATCCAAACGTGAGATCAAATAGGCCGGCCGTCGGCGTGGCCGTAAATCTCAGGCCGACCTGGGCACTGACGTCGGTGTTTGCCTTGGAAGAAATATACAGCTTGCTGTTAACGGCCGGCAGGCCCTGAACAATCGTTTGAACTTCGGCGTAGATGGACCCTCCAGTAAGACCAGTGGAGTCAACCTTAATCAACGGCAATGCGCGATGCGCAAGAGCTCCCTTGAAGGTGAAGTCGTAGTAGTCATTCGCGACCCCTGTGACATCTACGTTTACTCCATTGATCGTGGCAATCGCCCGAGCCGCGGTCTGCACTGCAGCCGGAGAGGCGTTGTGTGGCACAGTGAAAGATGCGGAGTCAAAATTAAAAGACCTGTTTCCGCCGGTGGCGGTGCCGTAGCACGTTACCCGTTGCGTCTCGCTGGTTCCCGCGACCGCGGACCGCACCAGGCCGACCCGCAATTCAGCGTTACCGCCAATCAGATTACCCCGCCGGGTTAGCAGCGGGAGAACGTCCGAGCGGGCCAGATCGTTTTTGAAATGGGCGTACCACGGCCCGCCGGCCGGACCAGTCACCACGACGTTGCCGGTACCGACACTATCCAGACCCTCCAACTCGGCCTGTATCCCCGGACCATCAATCGTAATGGCCAACTCTGAGGTCTCGTCAGTCTGCAGCAAGCCGAGCTCATCGTAGTATTGATAGACCAGCGGAAAGGTTCCCCCCTCCGGCTCGTTGGACAGCTTAATCAATTGGTATTCGTCGGTCTCAAAACCGCCTGAAATCGACGTCACCTTAAACGGTTTGCCTAGCGTCGTGCCCGTCAGCCACAAAGCCCCCTCGCGGCTGTCGGCCTCGAACTCCAGATACTCAGGGATCTGGGTGTCACCAAGTACATCAATCAACGCGGAGATCAGCGCAGCGGGGTTTGTGCTGGTCGCCTTGACCGACAGGATTTTATCGTTGACCTTCAGCCCGTATTCTTGGCCAACGATCACCGACGCGGGAGTGATCTTCACGACCTGGGCCACAGCTACCGCGTCTTGGCGGAACAAATTTTTAGGCATATTAATAGCGGTCCTTTACGACAGGTCGAAAACTTTAAAGTCCATTTTCAGATAAACTTCTTTTTCCAGAACGATCACATCCTTCGCCGTGATCGCGTCCTTGTAGACCACGGTGTCCACACCTTTGATCTTTTTAATCTCGTGGATGCGGTGGCCATTATTATCCAGGAACACGGGGTCAGCCGGCGGTTCACCGTTAATCAGAATGCGTTCTTTGAGCGGCTTCCACTTGCCGTTGACGGTGGTTCCCAGGATGGGGCTAAGATGCGAGAACCCTGTATTCAAGACACGCTTCCGGTGAGTCCGTTCGTCGTATTCCATCTCTGTTGCCAACACCGAAAAACTGACGTCGTTCTTCTGGTCGATCTTCCCGACAGAGATGTTTCGCAACCTTAATGTTTCCTTCGGGAACTCCAGGCCACGTATCCGGACGGGGGCGATATTGATTCGCCCCTTGCAGTTCAAAAGAAAGTCGGGGAAGTTTGGCGGGATATTGCGACTGGCGTTGATCTTCCAGTTGAAGACTTCAATTTCAATCCCCTGAATGGGATCGCCTGCAGTGTTGGTGATTGGTTCCCCGTAGATGTCAGTGTAGATTTCTTCCATCTTCGACTGCGTCTGCAGATCGATCTCAGGGATCTCTTTCAACGGGTCGGGCTCGTCCTGATTCTCTTCCCGGACCGTGGTGTATTTGAGAACAATTTCCCAGTGAAACTTCGAGTTCCCGATACGGTTGATGTCGATCTCGTCGACATAGGCAAGGTTGTCCTCTGGGTGGCGATCTCCTTTCTTCGGACAGTCCTTGTGCATGTACACGGTCAGGCGTGTATCTCGCCAATCGTTGCAGCGACAATAGAGCGTGTCCGTATACTCACGCTCGGTCTCGTGACCGATGTGTAGGGATTGGTTCGGAATCTTCCAGATACGTTCAACAGACACGTTACTTCCTCATCGCCACAACTTGTGGGGGCTTCTGTTTCTCGATCGCGGTGGTTTGCCGCTGCTCTTGGGTCAAGACCTGGGTTAACAATTTGTTAGTCCCTGCGGTGTTGTCTGCAATCTTGTCGGTCGCGCTACGCGGTCCGCCCTGGGCCGCTCGGAACAAACGGAATGCTTCGGCGCTGCGGGCTTCGATCGCTTTGTTTTCCGACTTGTCCTTCTTCCCGTCTGGCTTCTTGGCGGCCGTCGTGTCCTTAGTGAGGAAGTCCGCCAGCGAACCAGCACTAGCAGGCGTTGGCGCTGCAGTCGCCGCGGCCGTTTGGGCTTTGATTCGCTCGGCTTGCTTCTTCGCAAACTCCGCTTCGTTGTGGTTGAGCGTGTCGTACATCCCATCAAGTGCGGGAGTGCTGTCCGAGACGGCAGCCTCTACCAGCTGCGGGAGTTGACCAATGGAGTTGTGGAAACCATCAGTCAACGCGGTGGTCTCGAACTTGAATCCCTTGCCCGAAGCGAAGTCCCACAGCGACTTAAAGAAGCCCCGAATGTTCTTCCCCATGTTTATGAAAACGGTCATCAACAGATCTGCCATGGTGACCATCACCGACTTCCAATTGCCGGGCAACCACTTCAACCAAATCACCAAGTTCTGAAAGAACGCGTTGACGTGAGCCCAGCTATTGACCGCGAAGAGAGCAACGTTCGCTACGCCGATTTGAAGCAACGTGTACCAGTTGCGCATCATGAAGCTGAGCATTCCGGTTACCTCGCTGAACGTGTCCCCCCACGTATTGGAGAAGTAGCTAGCAACGGCAAAGAACACACCTTGCCACCACCCCAGAATGTCCCCGGCGAACTGGATGAACTGGCTAAACGCTCCTTGGAACGTATCACCCCAAGCGTAGATTTCGCTCAGGGATGACATAATCCACGCACCCCAGGAAGTTACCAATCCGGCGGTGAAGTCGGTGAACCGCGTGCCGATGGTGGCGATCGTGGCCGAGATCCCCGGAAGCCACGTGCTACGGAATGTCTCAAGGAAGCCGATTGAATTCGTCATCAACCCCTTGAGGTTGAATCCGCCAATCAACGACGTCCCGATTTCCTTGAACGTGATGCCCAGGTTGTCGGCTAGTGATGACCACAACCCGCCGGCCGATTGAGACTGAGCAGCCATCAGCCCGGAGAACTGGCCACCCTTACCGGTCATGGTGACGAAGGCTTTTTGCAAATGGGAAAAGTTGATCTTCCCCTTGCTCGCCATGTCCTTGATTGCCGATTCCGCAACGCCGAATTGCTTAGCCAACGCGGCAATAATCGGGATGCCGCGGCCGGTCAGTTGGTTGATATCCTCAGACATCAACGTCCCTTGGGTCTTGGCTTTTCCGAACAGTTCTGCGAGTTCACCAATCGGCTGGTCAACGCCAGCCGCGACGTCACCCAGAGCGGTCAACGTGGGGATGATCGCCTTCGCGTCGATCCCGAACGCCAGCAGCTTCCGGCCGGCATCGACAATCCCAGGCTGGTCGAAGGGAGTCGCCGCCGCAAACGAATTGAGTTGCCCCAAAAGAGTCTTGGCCTTTTCGGCCGACTTCAACATCGTCGTGAAAGCGATCTCGGTTTTCTCTGCGTTGGCCGCCAGCGTCAGCGGCATACTCAGGCCAGTCAACGCACCCTTGATCGCACCGATGCCGTTGCTAACCAGCCCCAGGGAAGAGAGTCCCCCTACTAGACCAGAGAAGAAGCCGCCGCCACTAGACGACGGCATTGCAGCACGAACCATCGAGCCGATGGAACTAAGCTTGCTGGAAGCGGCAGAGACGAACCGGCCAAGCGTACTGTCAGCGATCGCGAACCCTTGAGACCAAGGGGCCGTGTTCGCTGTCAGTACCGCAACCAGATCGCCCAGGCCCGCCACAGAGACACACCTTTCTAGCCTCGTTGATAGGCCGCGTTATGAGCGGCCACAATCGCCCCCAGGTTGGCTTTCATCGACTGCACCGATTGGCGTTTCGGCTTGGCCTTGACCGCCTCCGCCTTGTTGATGCGGAAGTGTTCCAGCTTGACTTCTTTGGCCCCCATGGATGCGGCCAGATTCGCACCGTGGAGGGCCAACGCTTCTAACAATCGTTCTGGGTCGCTGGGTTCGAGTTCCTCGAAAGCCACCCATTCATCCATTTGTTCTGAAGAGACCTGACACTCTTCGAAATACCGGTCAACGTCCGGCCGGCCAGCTTGCCGCGCCAGTCGGAGAGCTATGCGTCGGCGCGGACGCTGCCGGAGTTTTTTAATAGGCCTTCAATTTCCTCCTGCTTGAAGCCGCAATGAGTCATCGCGTTTTCGTAGCAGCAAGCGATGTCCGCACCGTCGAGGGCCGACAGCTTGGAAATGTCAGATTCAGCCAGCAGCAAATCACCAGCCGGATTGACGAGCGTGATTTGCACGAGACGCCGCCGGGCTTCCTTCAGGGCAGCCAGACTCAAGCCCCCTTTGTGTGAAAGCATCTTGGATTCGTAGGCTTCCTTCTCGTTCTCGAACAGGCTCCGGATGCGTACGTTGCGGCCACTGACCGGGAGAGTGAACCCCAGATAGCGGCGGCCGGTCGGGGTCAGGAACTCGTCACGTGAAGCGAATACGAGTTCAGGGGTTTGGGGCGTGTTGGTATCCATGGTTTCCTCTGGCGAAGGAGTAATTAAGAAACAAGTCAGGTCAAAACAATGGGCTGCAGATCAACCCCGGGAACTAAGCGGCGGGAGCCTCTTCGACGTCGTCATCTGAGTTCGCTTCGATCTCGTCGAAGTGCTCTTCCAGATCGGCCCCAGAATCCAAACGCTCGTAACGCTCCTGAGCTTCGGTCATCTGGGCTTCAGTCATGCCGCACTTAATGCGACATGCCGCGTCAGCCGGAATAGCCACGCCGATTTTGACGAGCTTCCAGGCTTCCGGATCATCGATCTCCGCCCACGCCTTCACGTCGATCGAGCGGGGTTGCTTGTACCGCCGGCCCAGCTCATGAGCCCGGCGGGCGATCTCGGGATCGTACTTGGGATTCGGCCCCTGCAGGTCTCGAATCAGTTTCGCTTTCATCTGGTATCCCCTGAATGGGTGAGGGAAATAAAGGAACAAACCGGAGTTACTCGGTCGGATAGTCAACGAGGCCGTCCAGCTTCCACTCCACGTCAGCCTTTAGGCCATCGGCCATATCGGCAGAGGGACCGAGCTTCACGCCGCCGGCCGTGAATGGCCATTCGGTGTCGTCGCTGAAGATCAGTTTCAGGTCGACTTTCCGTGGGTTGGCAATGACGTCCGTAATCGCCATGTGGCCCGCCAATGCAGGATCGAAGAACAGTTCCTGTTTGACCGATCCGCCTTCTGAGTAGCCGGTCGGGTCGTACCCAATACCGACAGGACCATCGAGCATGCGGGCTTCGAAGGTTTCCGTTTCAGCTTCCGGACCTTCGATGCTCAGACACTGAGCGATCGTTACAAATACGGTCGCGATCTTTTGTTGAACCCGCGTGCCCTTACTAACGAGTCTGGCCATGATCTTCCTTTCGACTCAGGCGTGTTCACGCCGGGACGTATTGCACGTTGAGACTCAACGTATAAGTAAAACGCCAGGGGCCATTGGCCACCGGCTGCTCTTTGCCAGCGTAAGCGTCCATCAACAGGACGGCCTTACAAACTGCAGTTCCCATCGCTCCGACGTAGTCGCGGATAAATGGCTTGATTAACTTCGTGGCGATCTCCTTCGCCTGGGATGGACTGGAACACTTCACCACAACGTCCACGTCCGCAAACTCCAGATCACCACCACCGTCTAGCGTGTTGAGATGATCAGTTCCCTCCAAGCCTTCGGTCAGCACATACGGGAGATTGACACCCGTGGGAGCAACTTCGGCGAAGATCTGTTGATCGACTACCGCGAAGTGCTGAGCCCGCAGCAGCAATGTCAAATCGTCGACCATGGCCGTTACTTCTTCCGGTTTCGCTTTCGATACTTGGCCAACGCCGCTCGAATCGTCACGATCAAAACTGACTGCATGGTCCCGATACTGGACCGGACGGCCCGGTTAATAAATTTGTTGGAAGGCATCTTGCCGCGTGATTGCCCTTCCTTCGTTACTCGCATCGCGCTTCCCAAGGCCACCAAGTGAGCGTGCGGTGCCTGGGCTCGAAGTTTCTCCGGATTCGATGCGACGTTGACGCCGGCTTTCGCTTTGACCTCGTCGCTTCGTCGAACCTTTTCGAAACGCTTACCGATCGACTTTTTGACCTGCTGGGTTTCCCCCTCTGGGGCTTCCCGACGCATGGCCTTCACTAACTCCGTAAGAGCCTTACTGAATCCCTTCTTGGCCAGCCCGGTTCCTCGTTTACCCAACGCTTTCAGTTCACGGTCTAAAGCCTTATCACCCGTCAACAGGCTTTTCGAAAACTGACCGACTCCCTTCGATTTGGCCATTACTGCTCCCGACAGATCAGCAACACTTCTTGCAACCGATACCCCTGCAACTCGACCGATTGAATGTTGAGCAACCGGCCTTCCCAGCTCACCCGCATCAGTGGGGTAATCCCCTTGGTTTCGCCGTCCGCTCGCACAACCAGGCGGTGACCGAACACCGGTTGAGCCTGATCACCAACCACGGGTTCATTCCCCGGCAGGGTTTCTTTCTTGGCCCGTCGAGAACAGTAGGTTTCCCAATTGCTCGCGACGGCTTCATCGACTTGCCCGAAGGCATCTTGCACGGCGGCGGCTTTCTTCCGTTGGACGATGATGGGATAGCGATATTCACCAGACCGGACACGTGAGGTCATTCGTCACACCAACCCCCCCAGGATTCGGCCGAGAGCAACGCCTCGACACCCTGGGGCAAATCCGATGCGATCGTGCCGAACGCGACGGCCGAGCGGTTTTCATACCAGTGATCAATCAGCAACAACGCTGCCTGCTTGATCGTGGCGGGGACTGCAGCCGCATTCACATAACCCGCAACAAAGGTGACCTGAACCGCCTGGGGACCAACACGAGCCGCCGGCCAGCTGGCACCATTGGCCCGCACAATCCGAGGAGGCGTGAAGAACTCGTCGACGATATAAGCCGAGGGGTCAAGCGTGGTCAGCGTTCCGTCACTGGCCACATACTTGACCGACTCGACCGATTGGACCGGGGGCCGGCGAAGCCAGATCGTACGATCTGATCCACACGGAAACCGATCCCGATGCAGCCGCAGCGTAGCCGGCAGCAACTGCCGGGATAGCTTGGTCTCGATCAGCCGTTGGGCGGCCGCAATGAGCCCGTCGATATACGCATCGTCAGCGGAATGCTCGACCACAATCTGAGCCTTGGCTTCGGCCGTGGTGAGAATCAATCCGCTAGCGGGCGTAACGACTTGGTAGGACATTGCGGCTTAGACCTTCTTGGCGGCTTTCGTTCCGCCCTTGGCGGCACTCGCGACAGGCTTGGAGTTGGTTGCCCCTTCCGGGGTTTGACCTGGGGACGCGTTGGCGGCCATTCGCCGCGGGGTATCGCCCACGACTTCGACGCACTGGCCATCCGCAATCATGCGGGCGCCCTCCGCGTCATCGACTTCGATCTCGTCTCCCTTGGATTGACCGAACGAACCGCCGCCGGGAGTGCCGACGACACGGGCCATTAACAATCTGACCTTCATAGAAATTCCCTCATCTGGCGTTGAGAACAAGCAGAATAAAGAGCACAAGAAAAAGGACCGCCCCCCGGCGCTCACCTCTGGTTCGTCCAGAGCGGAGGGCGGTCGACCCCATCAGGGCTGTTCGATTACGCCATCGCGAGGTACTTGATCGGGTTCGTGCCCGCGTTCATCACCTTGCTGTCGATACGCAAGAAACCAACGAAGGCTTCTTGGTCGTTCGCGGCGTAGAGTTCCGTCAGACGACGCATGCGGATCTGATTCACGACACGGATCTTGAAGCTGGGCAAGTGGCCGAACACGGCAATTTTCTTGCCCGTGGTCAACGCGCTATCCATATCGTTATTCGTGTTGACGCCATATCCCAACAGTCGATCCGGAACACCGTCTTGCAAACCAGATTGCCACAACGGGCGAGACTGGCCATCAACCAGTTTTCGCAGCGCGGCGATAATCAAATCGTGCAGCAACCAGCCCACTCCAGGCTGTTCGCGATAGGCAATATCCACCGAGTGAATGAGGTCAATCAGCTCGGAGTAAACAACCGCCGTGGCGCTGGCCGTAGTCTTGCCCAGGCTCGAACCCGTGACGATACCTTGCGGTTCGTTCGTGCCCGTTCCCGTGGTGCAATACTTGTTGATGATGCGGCCTAGCCGAGTCCCCAACGCGGTCGGCAGCACGGCCCCCAGATTGAACGACGAATCCTCGGTCAGTTCGTACGGGTACTTGATGACCTTGCTGGACATCTTGTAAGCACCGAACAGTTTTTGCCCGAAGGTCGGGTCAACCGAGCTACCAACGCTGGCCGACTCCGCCAGCATTTCGCCGATATTGCCGGTGTCGTTCATCGTCGGCCAGGGGATCGGATTTCCGCTGGACGTACGCCAGACGTCAGAGACGCGCAGCATGGGGCCGAAATACAACAGGGCCAATTCCAGATTGGAAATGAAACCTTGCGGAATCATGTACTGGCCACTCGACCCCGTCGAAATCGTCAGGTCGCGTTTGAGGCGGTTCGGGTGCAACCCCTGGGCGCGTGCCTGATATTCCTGAAACTCTTCGTTGCCCAGGATCGGAGAATCCCAACGCTTCTGGCCACAGCTTCGACGCAGTTGCCGGGCCGCGTGTCGCTGACATTGAGTCGGGCCGACATCACCACCGCAACGACTCCAGCCGTTGAACGCATCGCGAACCATCTTCTCCCGCTTCTCGGGATCGAGGTCATCGCTACGTTGCTGATCGTCATCGTCTGGCAAGCTGCCCGCAGCAGATGCGGGGAACTTATTTTTGCTGACGCCGTGGCGTTCTTCCTTGCCGAGATCCCGCTCGATCGCCCACATAGATTCGTATCGCTGGAGCGACTTCTGCTCTTTCTGGTCATCTGCCAGCAGCTTATCCCACTCGGCATCTTCTTCGGCCGTCAGGGCTCGTTTCCCGTCCTTATCCGCCGCGATGATGATTTCATTCATCCGCTTTTGGATACGGCCGCGAGTGTTGTAGATCTTCTTTTTGATCTCCGTGCGCGTCGCCATTTGCGTTCCTTCCAGAGAGGTGGCCAGGAAACGCCAACGCGGGCGTTGCCTAGCGAATGTGTTGAAAACATTCGCAGACAAGACCCGCGCTTGGTTGGGCTGCTGCTATTTGTGATAGAGGTTGCCGGGGACTTGGCCCACAGCTCCGCTCAGTGCTAGGTGATATTTAACAACTGCAGCTGTCGTTTTGCAAGGTTAAAATCCCGACCTTGTTTTATCGGGTCTGCAACCTTCGCTGCAACAGCCTTGAAACCGTCCAGAGAACGCTGGCTGAGCGTTGATGTTGCGGCCGTGTAGGCGGGGAAGGTGACCGGCCCGACGTCGTACAGGATCGCCTGTTTGATCGTCCGGATAACCCGGTCGCCGTCGCGAACGTACTCATCAACCTCAATGTCAAACATGAATGAACTGCCGGTGACGTCCTGCCTTTCGAGGGCGACGGTAACCCGCTTGGCGTCAGTCGTGGCCGGCGGGTCGATCTCGTAATACAAACCCTTTGAGTCCACCCGGAGTGTCATCGTTCCCGACTTGTTCCGGCCCAGGATCTGCGAGGGGTCGTGATTGAACAGCCCACGAACATCGTCATCCCGGACAGCTCGATCAAACGCGTGTGGGTCGATCCGTTCAACGAATCCGGGATAGAGCTCGAACTCAGTCCCCGCATCGTTCGGGTTATAGAACACGGCCGCATAACCGCAGATCAACGGATGAGCGGGATCGCTCCCGGTGGCAATCCCTCCAGAAGCGTCTCGAGCTTTTGTCGCAACGGTGGCCAACGCGTTGGGGAGAAATCGGCGGTCTCGTTCAGCTGGTTTTGTCATCGTACAAATCTTCCCTACGAATGAGGATGGTGGCTGGATAAAGGACATACACGGGGGCTCTTGGTGGCGCGGGTGGGGGAGGCGGCCGAAGTCGTCGTATCGCCGCTTCATCCGGCCACCCGGGGGGCTTTCGTTTGCCATCACCCCCACAGGATCGACACACTATCCACTTCCAGACCTGCCACCATCTGGCGTCAGGATCTGGAATCTGACCACACCCCTGACACCCTTTGCACTTCAGCCACATAGGACACCCACTAAATAAAGAACGTTTCGAATGCAGTCTTACGCACGGCCGGCAATTTGGTGACAACGGTTTCGACATCTGCCCCCAGGGTGGCACGAACACCGGTTTCCCAGGCCTTCACTTGGGCGGCGATTCCAGCCTGACGCTGCCGGCCGTCGACCGCGTCTGCGATCTGCAGCAACGGCAACACGGCCTCCCGATACTTGGCTGACGTGTCCGCCAGAACCTCGAGCGCCAGCTCTCCCGCATTGGGCTTTGTGGCGATCTGTCGCAGACGCTTCACCGCGATCTCATCTATCCGCGTGGCCCGTTCCTCCAGTGCGTTTCGACACTGCCCCAGGATGCGGGCGTTGCGGGCCGCTTGATCGTCGGCCGGCGGGTCATCCTGGGGAGGCGGTTCAGGATCGGGGACAACCGGCGGCGGAACGACAGGGGCAGGAGCCGGCGGTGGATCAATTAACTTTTGGGCGTCCTGCATGTTGGTCGGGGAAAGGTACACATCCCCTTTTGGTCCGATGCCCGGTTGGTTCTCGCGCAGGCGGCAATCATTTGCCGAGTCGATACCCCATTGACGAGTGATGCCGTAGATCTCGTACCGCGTTTTCGCATCCATCCGCAGTAGGGCTTTGCGGTTGAACTCGATCACGTGACTTTCGGTGTCCTGCTCCTCTTCCGTCAGCAGCTTCAACGAAGCCTCTTCCTCAAACCGGCAGAAGTGCGAGTCGATCGAGAAATCTAGGAACGACTGGCTCTCTGATTCCAAGCTGTTGTGGGACGTGCGGGAGTCGTCACCCAGCAGATAGCCCGGGAGCCCCAGCACATTGGCTACTTCCCGGACGTCTAATTTTCGGGCCTCGTTCATTTGCGACTTCTCAGCGTCAACCGTTGTCGGCTGCCACTTCACCCCATCTTGCAAGAGCCCCACGCGGTGCGCTCGAGTTACGCCGGTGGCGATCTGATCGAAGTCCCGAATAGCGGCTTTGATCGCGTCCGGCTTGAGATGCCCGGGGATCATCAGGATACCCGACGCGTTCATGCCCTGCTTGAAGAACTGCAGAGCGAAGTCTCTAGCACTGATACCCAGGTCCAGCGTATCTGCCAAGAGCTCGTACACACAGAGCCCGACCAGCCCATCAAAGCTGAGCCCCTTCAGGTGGAAGATGTCCGCGGCCGGGATCTTCCGCCGCTCGCCACCAACCGTGGTGATGTACCACAGCTCCCCATTCTTTTGAACGGGGAAAGTGTCGAAGGGTGACAGCGGAATGAGTTGCTTCGGCTTGCCAGCCGCTCGCACAATCAACGCGTATCCGTTGCCGAACATCACCGCATGAAAGGCAATCATTTCCTTCCATGAAAACGAGGTGATGAACGGATTGATTTTTCGAGCCAGCAGGCGGTAGGCTGGATGCTTTCGATCTTTCTCCCGTACGTCCTCAGACCTGTTGACGTACGGGTACACCTTAACCTTTGCAATCGTCGTGGCGATCAGGTTCACGCCACGCCAAACGGGCGAATGCCCCAGGGCGCGACGATGCGTGAGGCGCTTGCCGCTGAGCAATGCTTCATCACCTTCGGCGAACCCGTTTTCAGCCAGCCAATCACGGTCCGAAGTCATGGGTAAAGACCGCGAAAAGCGACGCGCGACCGGATCGAGAAAAGCCATTAGTCACCCCCGGATGGCTTGGTCGGGTTGTACATGTGCAACGCGACCAGACCGATTAAAAACAACCCAGAACAAATGAAGGCCAAGGGCCAGTAGATTGCCCCGCAGCCAATCGAGATCAGAGCCAGACCAGCTAAGCCCCAATACTCGCGGCGGCTCATTTGAGCGAAGTAGGGATCAGCAGCATCAGCGACAACATGGAGCCAATTACGGTTCGGCTTGCTCATAAGAAAACCACTCTTTCCTCGTCAGGTAAGTCATAGGGGGACGGTCCGTTTTCAATGGGTTGACCACCGCCGGCGAGCGCTTCCAGCATGGCAACCGGACCGTCGATCTTGCGGAAGTCTTCAGGCTTGGGTTTGGTCGGCCGCTTATTGTTGTTGGGGTCGGTGTACCCCCGGCAGTTTCCCATCTGCCAATCCATCACCGGGTGCCTTTGGTGGTAGATTTTTTTCTTCTTAATGAGGCGCTCGAGAGTGGTGACCGCGGGGGCGAAGTTCTTCAGCGTCTGCCCGAACGCGACACGCGGAACACAAGTCAGGTCGGTTAGTTCCTGGGTCAAATGCTCGGCTTGCCACGGGTCGTACAACAGGGTTTGGATACTGTAGATCCCGGCCAGCTCACAGTACTTCCGCTTGACGCAGTTGTAGTCAGTGACTTCCCCTTCGGTCAGTTCAACCAATCCGCCGTCAGCCCACACCAGCCAGTCGGCCAGCTTGGCTTGTTCATTGGCCGTCGCCTCCGGCAACCAGAAGAACGACAGGACCGCGTAGGCCTCTTCCTCTTCCAAAGGGAACCACAGCTGTAGCGATGTGGAATCCTGGGTCTTGGAGAGATCGAGACCCGCGAAGCAGTTGCGGCCGCGGAGTGAATTCCAGTCGAACTTCCGCCCACCGCACTTGTCCCATTGGATCATATTGAATAGGGCGCTATCGCCAGTCGACCAGATGTCGAGACGGTAACGCTTGAACGCGTCGATTGATGAAGGCGTGTTCTGAGCCTCGAGCGCATCGTTCCGATAGTTCTCGAGCGGGATCGCAGTTCCCAATGAAGGGTTCGCCTTGAACCAAGTTTTCTCATCCCAAGGATCGTCCTTTGGATCGGCGGCATAGATCAGACCGAAGAATTGTTCATCGATCTTCTTGCCCGTGTTGACCTCGACCGCGTAATCGTGCTGCTTGCGGCAAACGCTTTGAGGGTCATCGCCGGCCGTGGTGATCTGGAATAGAAGGGACTGCGCTCGAGTTGCAAAAGCCCACTTCAGCGAGTTGTAATTCTCGTTGCCGTACCATGCGTGAAGTTCGTCCGCGATGATGCAGTGAGCGTTCTTGCCTTCGTTGGAATCCGCATCCGCAGCCAGGGCAGCCCAGTAACTGAGCTTGTCCGGATAGATGATTCGATGCACATGGTTGTTGATCTTCAACAGATCACTCAACGCGGGAGAAGCCTTGATCATGTTGCAGGCTTCATCGAACACAATCCGAGCTTGGCCACGGTCACAGCCGGCGGAATAGATTTCGGCACCGGGTTCGCCATCGGCAAACAACATGTAGAGACCGACGCCGGCGGAGAGCGTTGACTTACCGTTCTTCTTCGGGACTTCGACGTAAGCCTTGCGATACCGGCGGACCGTTTTGCCGTACTCGTTTTTTCGAACCCAGCCGAACAGCGGTTTCATCAACTGGGTCTGTTGCCATTCGAGCAACTCGAACGGCTCACCCGCAAACCGCTCCCCCTTGGAGTGCCGCAAGAATTTTGGAAAAAATTCACAGACGTGTTCAGCCCGCGACATCGAAAACCAACAGCCGTTCAAGACCGCCCGTTCGTCGGCTTCACTGCGCACCCACTCCCGCCAGCCTTCATTCTTGGCTTTGCGGAGGGCGCTCAAAAGTGTTTTCGATTTGGCCATTGTTAGTCACCGCGTTTAGCGGCGAAGTCTTTCGCGGTATCTGACGGGCGTTCAACTTTTTCGATATGGATTCGAGACCGGGCGGAAGGGGTTAGACCCAACTGGTTAGCCGCGGTCATCATGGATTTTTGAGCGTTCCGAACGATCGCGATCAGCGGGTTCGGGAGGATCTGGCCGCATGAAAAGATGGTCAGTTCCTGGGTGTTCAGTTTTTGCTGAGCATCAAAGAACTGTCCGTACGATTGGCAATAGGTACTGATCGTTCCTAAGTCCGCTTTCGCCAACAGGTCCATCTCTTCGAGTAGCGGAATGATTCGCTTCCACTCGTTTAGCGATTCACCAATCAGGAATTTCGGACAAGGCGGAGCGACGTTCGGTGGAGTTGGCTCCGCGGTATTGAGTTTTCGCTTTCCGGGGTTGCCCTCCAGCCTCTTGGTCTTGGTCGGTTTTGGCGGTCGGCCAGCCACGTTAACACCTCTTGACTACCCCCCCCTCACCATTTCGCGGGCACGCGCAAACGGATTGTGGGCGTGGTTTCCGATTTTTAAGACACCCAACTTTTTATGCCCCCTCCCCTTTTCATTTTTTTGGCCAAATCCTGGCGCAACTCGGCCGGACCTGGGGGCGGGGGTGGTCGCTGATCGATCACTTTGGACGACGAATGGGGTTCCCGAATCCACCATCCTCTTGTGCTGTCTTGCGTGAGTGACACGAGAGACAGAGACCTTGCCAGTTGGTTGCCTCCCAGAACAACACAGGATCGCCCTTGTGGGGGGTGATATGGTCGACACACTTCGCGGGCTCGATCCTTCCCTTGCGTCTGCAGATCACGCACAGAGCGTTCTCGGAGGCACGCAAGAACCCTTTGGCTGTCTTGTCCCACAGACGGCCATACAACCCAGCCCGGCTTTCTCGCTTCGGGGCGGGTTGCTTCAGCCGCTTAACCTTGGCCTGACCGATGGGGGATTGATATCGCTTCGGGGCTGATGGCATGGATCACTTGGCGTAAACGTCGATGACGAAATGAAAGGGGCCATCCACGAACACAACCACCTGCCACGATCTCCAGATGTTCGCCGAGAACCACCGACCATCACTCATGACCATTGATTGCCCGTCGCGATCCACATACGTCTGTTCGGTCAACTGAACCGTTTCGATCACTCTCCGCATGGCCTTTGCCTCACCCGTTGGGGAACGTTCTCGCCCACCAACGCTCAAAAAAGAAACAACACAAACTGACCACGATCGTGGTGAATATTCCGACGCCAACTACGTTCGTATGGCCCGGTTTCTCTCCGGCCGAAGCCGACGCCCGGTCATCTGCATACTGGCGTTTGAATGCCTCAAGGGCCGACGCCTTGTCTGGATACTCCGCCCCATGCAGTTGGACGAAATCCATCGCGGATCGAGCAATAGAGGCTCGGGCCTTGTGCGGAACCCGCTTCCGATGAGGTACGTCAGGCTCATCAGACATCCGCGTGCAAACCAGTAAGTCGTCACTCATCCTGCCCCCTAAAAGCGAATAGTTTGATCCGGCAGGCCGTCAATCTTCAGGACGGCCGTTCGAGAGGTGGTATCAACCTTGATCCCTCGCAAATGAGCGTCCCAAGCAAAGGGACGCGTGCGAATGCGAGGGTAAGGCTGCGAAAAGGTACAGAGGCCGTCATTTCCGATCGTCAACACGCTCCCCTGAAACAGGCTGGCCGTGATGAATCGCCCATAGGGGATATCCACGGTTTCGAGGATCGTGACGGCCTTATTAGTCGTGTTGAGCGAGAACCGCGGCAGCTGAATTTCAGATCCCGCTGCCGCGGCAAAAGCGGCCGTCAATTGCCCCCCGCGAGCAGCTGGCCGGCCAGTTTCCCAGAGACGTTGCAGGTCATCGACCGAATAGGCTCCGACGTGCGTTGCCACCTTGCGATAGTCGTCGTGGACAATGACCGTGGGGTAGCTGGTCGTTCCCCATTGCTCAGCGAGCAAAGGGAAGTTCTCAATGTCGATATAGACGCACTGGGAATTAGCGGTGGGTCTCTGGATGGGTAATCCGGACGACTGCAACCACGCATCAAGACTCGGTCGGCTGCTCCTACACGGGGAACACGAATGGTAGCCAAAAACGTACATTCTCCGGACCGCTTGCGGAGCCCCAGGCACGACGGGGGCCACAGGTACAACATGGGGCGTAACCGTAGGTGCCGGCACGCGGTCATAGGTAATAGCCGGATCTGCGAACAACGCAGCCGGTACGAGAATCAACAGCGATAGAAAGGCACGTGAAAACATGGGTCTAAAACTCACATCATGGAAGCGGTGGATTGAAACGGCGAGTAGGCCGCGTCTGGCGTCCCCTTGCCCTCAACGAGCAGCCCGTATCCGTCATCGCCGTAACTTGCGCCCCACGAATTGCGGAACTCAAAGGCGAACACACCTGGGGCGATCTCGACCAAGAAAGTTAAGGTCACGGCATGTGACCACCAGTTGTAGGCCACGCAAACGGGGTCACCGAGAAGCACCCGCGTGGCACACCGGGCAAACATCTCGGAATCTCGCGGCCCCATGTCGTACCAGCCCGTGACGCGGTGCAGTAGAGCGTTTTCTTCTGCTCCAGCCTTCCAGCCACGTCGTGAGATTTGATTCGTCGGAACGAAATCAATTGAGGCTGCTCCATGGTCAACGATCTGCTGTAGATCGTCTTCAATGTAGGCTCCCTCGTCTCGATAACCAGTCACCGGCCCGGCAATGCTCCCCGGGCTCAAAATGACGGTCGCCTCACCCTGACGAGCTCGATTGACCATCACTGCCAACGCCGCGGACTGAGCATGACAGGTCGAAGTTTGCTCCTGATCAAAAGCGGGTATGCCCTTGGCCTTGAGCAGTGATCGAGTGTCGGCCCTCGCGGCCTTAATGTCGCGGGAACGGCTGGCCCATTCGTTGCGAGGGATCAACGGGTAGTTCGCCGGGGCAGCACATTTCACGGCCCCAACAGGAGTTCGCCGCGCGAAGCAACCGGCCTTCCGCCGTTGTCCGCTCGGGTCGATGATCACCCCGTTTTCGCCCGCGTGATCCCGCCAGTTACTTTCGTCAATAATGATCAAGGCTAGGCACCTCCGTACCTTTGAAGAATGGTCAGCACTTCGGCTTCAGTGGCTGGATAAGGACCACTGAAGCCAGTCTTGCCGTTATTGACGACGAGCCACGGAACCCGGCTTCCCTTGGCGTCGTCGACAGCCGTTTTAAACGCCGCTCTGACGCCCTCTGACTGCAGAGAGACGTCAGTTGCCCATTGATAGGACCGATATTCCGGGGTCTTGCCATCCGAACCGAACTTGCAGTGCGTTTGGCAATATCCCCGGATGTTTTCCGACATGAGGGCCGCCACTTGTGACGATGGCAGCTGCCCCAAACTGGCGTTGTCCTTAACCACCACCACGGTCAAGGGGGCCGGGGTGATCGGCTCAACGATTGGCACTGGCGGGACCGGCGGAGGGGCTGGCCCAGGCACAGGCCGAACGCAACCCGCGATCAACACTAACGCGATATACAGCCACTTCACTTTGGTTCCTCCATTAATGCCTTCGCCGCGGCCAACTCGGCTTCCAGGGCCGCTATGGCCTTCACGGCCGAGACGTTTAGGGCTTCGGCCGATCGCTTCGCCACGTCGGCTTGCTCTCGATAGGTCCGCACCTGGGAGAGCGTGGCTCGCCCGGATAAGTCCGCTGTGGGGTTCGAGCCGTCCGCAGACAATCCTCGATTTTTAAACCCTGCAACAGCAGCCCCAATACCCGGGACGAGCCACGCCAAAACAGCAGCCCAGTTACGCGGCTCGAAGTTGTCGTAACTCACCATCTGCTGAGCACTGACCGCCCCGCCGCCGCATAGGACGACAGCGACGGTCAGTAGCACAGCTTTCAAATGACTCTTCAGCCACTGCATAAAATTGACTCCAGCAACCGGGGGCGAGCGTTCCCCAGGCTGATCGATTACGGGTTGGGGGTCGGGGTAAACGCGTCCTCTGCCGCTTCCGCCAGAAACTCCAAGATGGGCGAGAAGGGCTTCAACGACTCCGGGAGAGTACCCGCCTTTGCCTGCTCCGAAATCGACTGGCAGAACTTCACGAGTGCCTTTTGAGCGATCGCCTCCAAGCGGTCCGCGAGACTGCCAGAGGTGAACATGTTCGACATAATTTTTTCTAACAGCGCAAGCATAAATTGCCCTTTAAAAACGGGACGAATGGAAGAACCCCCGGACGCAATTAACCGTGCGGCGGGGGATTGGTGGGGTGTTGGCAGGCGACTCGCTTAATCGCATCCGACATCGCCCCAAGAGTGGACGATTGTTGACTCATCGCGTCAGCCTGCCGGGTCATCGCGGAGGCCTGTATCAATTGGGCCTGGGCGAACGTTTCGTTCGCTGCCGCGGTCTTGTCGATGTGGCTAATGAGTGATTTGCCAGCGGGCAGAATCACGTCACGATAGAGCGTTTTGACAGCTCTCACCACGAGCCACGTAATGACGACGGACACACCGACAGGGTATCCGTAGCGGTCCAAGAAAGACCCGATTTGAATCCAATCCATGATGGCCCTATGCAAAAACCCGGAGGCGCGGGTTTCGACTGATCGAAAACACGCGCCGCCGGGTTGAACCGCAACACAGCGTTGCGGCTGCTAGCCCATCATGGCGGCAGACGGATAGGATTATGCGACCGATCCGCACGCGGCGTCAATGCCAGCTAGAACGAGTTCACTCCGGGGCCGGCTTTTTCCTCTTCGTTCGCCCCCTTCGGTTCACTGGGGTTTCCCGCGGAGCCTCAATTTCGAGAACCACCCGCCGGCCTCGTGATCGGCCTTCAGGCCATTTGACTTGCACCACGGTATCCCCAATGTCGACCTCCTCGCCGTCCTCACAGGTCAGCGTGACGGTCCGTTTTGTCGGCTCCCGATCCGGTGGGTGAAACTCATTGTTCATGCTCAATCCAGTCATATTTTCGATATCTTAAAAAGGTGTTGAGTGCTAACTGTCACCGGTCTAATTCGAATAAATCGAACGACAGCACACGCTGCCGATCCAACGTCACCCAACTACCTGCGGACTGATGTTGCTCAATCCGGTCGGCGATGATCGTCTGGCCGGTGAGGGTGTTACTGCCGATCTGCTTGCCCTTTCGATTCCCGTTAACGGCTGCGTTAGTGGAGTCGGCAGACGCCAGCGGGAGACGGCTGAAAATCGCTGGGTCGAGCATTCGGAGCCCGTGCAACTTGGCTCGGGGTCGATTGTCTGCGTCCGTGCAAATCCCCATGACTTCACCAATCCGGTGCCACCACGCCCGTGTACCAGGGTCTCGCCACTCCCCAGACGATCCCAAGGCGACTCGTGGCCAACTGGCGACCAGGAATTCCAGCCGCTGAAGTGATTCGTGGAGGTGCCATACAGGCACTCCGATGCCCTCGTAGCGACCGAATGGCCATTCCGCGAGCAAGTCGTCATTTGCCTTCTCGTCGCCATCGATCACATCGGGGACTATCGCCCAGTCAAATCCAGGGTGAGTCCGCCATTCATTCACCCAGTCGTAATAGCCAGTCCAATCAGTGACGGGCTCTCCAGCTCGCCACGCCGAGAACGCTCCATTGTCGAGCGCGAATGATTGGCAGACCTCAGCAGCAACACCGATATCGTCCGGACGAGGAAACGGAATCAGGGCATGGCGCCCCGACAGGAATCGAGCCACATCCTCTCTCTTGCCGCCAATGGGAGTACCGTGGTAATGCAACATTCGCTCTACTTCCTGAGTGTGATGACAACGCCCGAGGTTGCTGACACGATGGTTATTTCTTGAATCTCGTCGTCATCGACAAACGCACGGACCACAGGCGACTGCCATAGACGACTGCCATCTCCTGTGTCGACCCATCCTGCTGACTCGCCAGCAATGACACTCTGCGTCTTCTTGTAAATCTTCATAGCTGGGTGACACCTCTCAGTAATCGCCGTAGGAAAGGCAGACGTCACAGCAACACGAGTTGCACCACCAATCCGGATGAATCTCCAAGCCTCTCGTAGCGTCATTCATCTCCAGGCAGATCTGCCGTTGACCTTCCTGGGTTCGCTCAGCGGCCGACTTGGCCGCCAGCTCACGCAACCGGGCTTCTAGCTCTGGTGTCAATTTCATACGTTTCCCATTACCTCTCTATGGATTGTGATCAGCCGCCAGCCGACCCATTGACCAGACCGAACGCCATTTTTGAGATACCTCTCAAGCCCCTTGAGTGACCTACAACGGTGCATCACGTCTTGCCAAACGCTGCACTTTAGCTCTGGTTGAAAGACGAGGACTTCGGCGGAAGGAAGTTTCACGGTAGACACACCCTTTCATTGCGTGGACGGAACAAACGACGCCGTGAACTTAATTGGGCCAACTGGCCCGCCACAGTCGTAGTTTTCGATAAACACTTCGACGATTCGGGGAAGAGGAGACACGTACCGGATTCCTTTGACAAACATTTCCATGTCGTCTCTGGTGACCCTTGCCCCGCCCGTGGGGTCGAGAGCCTGGGCGGACTTCGCTAGGGCCAATGCCACAGCGCAGAAATAGCACTTCCCGGGCTGGCCTTGTTCGATCTCTCGATCAGTCACATCGACTTCGACTAACATTTGACGCCCCCCGCGGCTTGAGCCATTTGTGATCAACCATTAATTCGCTATCGTCACAGACGACAGACACCCCGGCGGGGCCGTTGACTTCATCCAGTTGGATCTCTTTTTCAACGGCTACGGCCCATCGCCATTTGTAGATCGCATTTGATTCATCTCGCGCTACAACCCACGCTTGCCGTTCTGCGTCTCGAACGTGATAGAGGGGCACTCTGCATCGGCCTTTCTAAGTTTCACCAAACTCTCGAAATACTCTGCCATATCGAGTAGATGCTTGTTCGTCGTCCATTGAGCCAAATCGATCATCAGTCAGCTGGCCGCATCCGAATCCCGGACGCGAACGAACCACCAAAAATCTTTAATCAACTCCCACATAGTTAGTCCTTGGAGTCTGCCGGAAACCATTTGCTCGAGGCCGCCACGACAAGGGCGTGCCCCGCTTCGATCGATTCTCTGTTGCCGGTCAGGCCGTGAGACAAAGCGTCCTGGGCCAGCACGGCCGCCCCCACTGACGACATGGGAACGGTGATTGTTGGGGTCTCGGTCTGGGTGATTTTTTGAAGGAACGGGATCGCCCCAGCTCGAACCCGTTCGGCGTCCTCGTCACCCCGGCCGAGTGTCCGCCCCCTCACCCAGGTCACCGCGGCCAGCAAGGCCACAAGGTGCCGACGCTCCAAGGTGATCACGATTGATTCCAGCCGTCTCGGGGGCGCGCGCTTCGATGCCATAGCTTGCCAACCAGGTCAGAATTGAAAGCACAGCTGTTTGAATTTCTTCTCGACGAGACTGAACTCGTTGCATCCGCACACGGGACACGCTGGGTGACTCGATTCGTACACGCTCGGCGGTCGTTCCCCGCACACGTTGCACTTCTTTTTGGTCACATCCCAGATGTCGAGATCCACTATCGACGGCTCTTTTTTTCTTCCAGCAGGACGGCCCATAACAACGCTCCACGGAAACCGCTCCAACCAACTGCCGGCCGCAAGTCCGACAGAACGCAACGTCCGGCAGCAACGACAGCTGACCGGGGATCGTCTTTCGGCCGCGTCTCATGCGGCCCCCGCGACTGGCTTAGCGGCCTTGGGTTTGGCCTCGGGGACTTTGACAGCGGGGACGTTCTCGACCGCCCTCATCTGCGACATAACGAACGTGAAGCACTCGCAGCGGAACACCAAGGGGTCACGCGGGCCACCCAGCATGACTTCGAGCGAGGGAGCGGCACACGCTTCGGCAACTTTGGCCAACAGCCGCGGCGGCAACTTCAAGAGGTCGGTCCGGCCGTCTGGTCCGTTGGCTGCGATCTCAACCCAGGCATTGCCCACGGCCGCTTTCTCCGCCTCAAACCGCCACGTATCGGAACTAACTTTGACCGTGATCCCATGCCCCGAATCGAAGGCCTTGGTCAAGTTGCCGGCACTGGCCAACGCGGCCGATTCAATCGCCCATTTGGGACCGGTCGGAGGCGGGACCACCTTCAGATAACTTGGCAGACGGCGTTGAATCAGCGAGGTGAAAAAGCGAATCGGCATCCCATGTGAACGGAAGGCGAAACAGGCCAAACCCGGGCTATGGGAGATCTCGATCTGCTGCAGTTCACTTGGGATCAGGGCCAACAGGTCGGCCGCGGCGGCTCGGGGGATGGCAAGCTGCAGATTCGGCTGACGGCCTTCGGGGCGCTTGGCGTCGGGCACACGAGCGATGGACAGATTCCCGCCGTCAGACGCACACAACATCAGCTCATTCGCGATGTCGAAGCACACGAGATCGTAGGCCGCTTGCCCTGCGTCACTCTCTTCACGGTCCGCGGCAAACACTGTCCGTTGCAGAGCCAGGCGAAGGGGGGCCGCGTAAGCCGAGACCACCCACGGCAGGTCACTGGGAGTCTGTAGCGGGAACAGGTCGACGTCACCCGATTCGATCTGGAATGTTCCGTCGCGGGTTGTGACCGAGAGTGCCTCTTTCCAATTGAGGAACAATCGAATGTCGTCGCCCTTGGCCGCGCTCAGGATCTCGATCAGCTTCCAGGGCGGGGCCAGAGCAGAGCCCGCCTCGAACGGCTCACCTTTGCGGGCTGGCAGCGACACGATTGCAAACCCTTCCTTCTCGCCCCCGAAGATCCTCAGGCCGTCAGCCGAGACGTCCAGGCGGACATTCTTCCGCGGGGCCTTCTTATCCCCCTTGTCACCTACAGCAGGCTTGCCGTAGACGAGACCCGCGACGGCCTTCATGGCGTCCAGGCAATGGGTCCGACTCACAGTGACTTTCATAGCGAAGGTTCCTTGATGGTTTGGGACCGCGGTTCACGGGTCCGGACGCGTAACAGTTCTTCCTTGGTCAACACAAAGCCCAGACGTCGCAGGGCGTCTTTCATGGACGCGGGGTCGAGCCAATCCCAGTCCCCCGCCTCAACGTGGCTCACAATGAATCCTGGGGCCATTCCCGGAGGCCTCAGGCGAGACTGCAGTTCGAGGGTTGCGAAGCGGACTCGATCAATCGGGCAATCGGTCAGCAGTCCAGCCGCGACAGCAGCAGCAAACACCCGGGAGCGTTCATCGCGGTTTGCTAGATCCCCGATGATGCCAATCCACCAACCCGACTTGCGGCTTGCTAAGCCAGCCGTAGGCGTGGCTGGAATGGTCCTCAATCCGCCGCCGCCGTTCGTCCTCTCTGGGGCTGGAGTCTGCTCTCGCGTGTCGTCGTCGGCGTTTCTATTAACTATTTCTAATTCAATTAATTCATGGGGCGGTTGTGTAACCGCCCCCCCGCGGTTGCTATGCCGCCCCCCCGCGGTGCTACAACCGCCCCCCCGCGGCTGTGTATATTTACAGTCATCTGGCAGCAGCCGGCGAAGTGCCCCGTATCGGATGGCGTAAACAGAACTGGTCTGGCCCCGCTCTCCGGCCCCCTTCCGGTTTCGCTGTTCAACCAACAGCAAGCCGTACTCCTTGAGCCGCTCAATTTGACGCTGAACGGTCCGGCGGGCCTGGGGCCACTGATACCCCAGATCCTCCGTCAGCGTCCCGATGGACGGCCAGCAATGCCGCTTCTCGTTTCGCTTGCAGTAGGAGTGAATCGCCATCAACATCCGGCGAAGCGTCGGGGAGAGCATTACTTTCGAAACGAGGTTGTCGCGTACGGTCCACGTGTGGTAGCGGACGGCTTCGCGGAATTCGAAGCCGAAACTCTTTTGATCTGGCAGTGACTTTCTAGTATTCATCCGTGCTTGGCCCTAATCATTTTCGTATTCTTCGTGGTAGCAACGGGGGCACACCTTCAGGCTGACGGACGCTGGCATGAAGTCCTTGACTCCCAAGGTCAGCCGAAGATTTCCCCCTGACTGCTGCCCGCCGTGCATCCGCAGCACGACCCCCGGGATCTGATGCCGCTCCATTACCTCCATCACCGCGGCCTCTAGTTCTTGCTCAGCGAGTTGGCTCAACATGGAAGGCAAACCCTTTGCTAATAGGGGATGGGAAGATCGTCGATCGGGAACGCCTCTTCGAACGATACGATGCCAAGCTGCACGGCTCGATTGCAGAACATGTTGCGGGCTTCAGACGGCTCCGCCGGCAGGATGGGAACAGTCTTTCGCTTGAGCTCGGCCCGCTTCTCGGGGGTGAGATGGTCGAAGGCCGTCCACGGCTCAGGGCACGGCCGCAACAAGGCATCCCGCTCCGACATCAGCAGCCGCAAGTCCACCTCTTCGATCTCTCCCAAGGGCGGGGGACCATCAAGGCCGAAGCGAATTCCGATACGTCTCACCAACTCGAACTCCACTCGCGAAAACGACATCCACGGAGGCAACGCCGCGGGGCGACGAACATGCAAGGCCGTCTTCAGTGGACGGATGTGATCGCCAAGGTAGGCCTCTGCTGCGTCGTGCATGAGTCCCCATTTGGCAAACTCGGCCGGGATCATGTGCGAGGCTAGAACGCAGTGCTGAGCGACCGAGTAAAACTTTTTGGTGTGGCCACCGTAGCGACATGTGTTTGATAACGATTGAGCGATATCAACAAAGCGGATTTCACCGAGCGATTCGGAACGGGTGGCCAGAGGCCAGAATTGCAGTCCGGAGTAGGTCTGCATCCAGCCTGCTCCGGCGGTTTGGGTAGTTGTCAAGTTGTCTCCTTAGTCGTTTCGGGTAGTGTTTTAATCGACGGGATCGGGGGAAACGGGACGTCTTTGCAAATGTCCCGAACGAAAAGTTGGGCTTGGCGGTAAACACAACCGAACTGCATCCACGAGCTATAGGACATGTTCCCGCAGTGCTCACTCTCGGCTTGAAGGGCAGCAACCATCGCGTCCTCCAGCACCTTGTAAGCGGCTAAGATGGCCTCCCCGGCGGCTCGCATGAATTCCCGTTGCTCGCTGGTCATGCGGTCCGGGCGATAGCTCCGGCGGGGGATGTGAAGCGGTTCGATGATGATTGGCTGCTCTTTTTTTTGGGGCGGTTTCATTGAGGGTTATTCATCCCGGTCAGGGTCGATGGAATTGGAACGGCCGTTGATCTGGTTGAGGGGGATCTCACGACCTCCAGCGATTCGAACCAGGGCCACTTCGATCGTTCGGGTGAACGGCTTGCTGACGATGAACGACTCAACTCCGGGGGAGCTGGACCGCTCATTGAGAACAACCGCGGCCCCCAGGTCGAAGCGCTGATTGAACTCACTTACCTCCCGCTGTGCGGGTGTTAACTTCGGCCCGGGCGGTTGCTTCTTGGTCATTCGAAAAACCTCAAAAGGGTTGGGAAAACAGTTACTTGGCCAACAGCCCACGCAGCGTGGACCGGGGCACATTCCATTCGCGAGCGATCCACCGGACCGATTTACCTCCCGCCTTGGCCTGCCTCATTTCGGCAACCTGCTGGGGCGGGATCGGCGACCGAGGGGAAGCGAACGGGGTCGCTCGTCCCTTGGCCAACATGTCCTGCACGTTGTCGAGTTGTTTCCCTGGGGTCAGGTGGTCGGGGTTGACGCACAGCTGGTTGTCGCAGGAGTGCAGCAGCACGAGCCCATTCGGGATCTCACCGTGGTACAACGTGTAGGCCACACGGTGAGCCTGCTTGACGACTCCATTGACCTTGATCCCGCCGTACTCATTTCGTTTCGAGCCGATCCACATCCAGCAGCCGGCGGGGTCTGCTGACTTCTGGACCTTCTCGAGGAATCGATCAAGCAAGCTCATCGCCCAGGCCTCCGATCAAGCGGCGTTTTCGTTGGCCACGCTGTCAGCAGCCGCGGGGTCTTGGGAGGCCGGCTGTTCCGCTTTGTGCCTGTCGGTGAATTGCCTCTCACACTGGGCGTCGATACACGCGTTGATCGCACGGCAGAACCGGCGGGAGTCACCCAGGTTGAACGGGACGCCATTGAAGCGGACTAAACTCGGATGGTCCGGGTCGATCTCAACCGAGTCGATCAACTCGGCCGGAGTCTCGGGGGCTCGCTGAATACTGGCTTGGGCCGCAACAAGGTTCGGATTGTTGTCATCCGGAATCGGTTTCATCGTCCCGACAATGAATGAACTGAGATGGCGAGCACTCCCGATCAGGCATGTTCCAACCTCGCGGGCCAACTCAGTCGGTAGCGTGATTTGAACATCCTTGTGCGTCAGGTGCAGAATGAGCAGGAGACTGCTATCGTCTTCTGAAGTGATCGTGAGTTGGTTCGACGTTTTGACTTTGTTCATGTACGTACCTTCCACGCAGAAATGGGACAGGGGTTACCGCCAGCCGACATTGGCGGGCGGTCAGAAGAGATATCGAGACCAGCTATTCAGCCGGGGTATTACGCGGCCTTGGCCGCCTTCTTTTTGGGCAGCGGCTTACCGGCTTTAACGCGGGCAACTTCGCTGGCGGGGATTCTCCACAGCTTCCGCGAGTTGTTGCCAATTGGAGGGGCGGGGATTGCAAACAACGTTCCGACCTTGATCGCTTTGAGGACTCCGGATTCACTGACGCGGAAGTGAGCAGCGAACTCTTGCACGGACCAATAGGCGGGGACGGGTGGAGTTGCGGCAGCAGTCTCGGCCACCTTCTTAGACCGCTTCCGAGTCTTCTTGGCCGGCCGCTCGGCCACGGTGTCTACTGTCATGATTCCCTCGTTCGAGTCAGGTGATTTGTTGCAGCTGGTTGGCTGACGGAACGGATTATAGGCATGGAAAAGAGGCTCCCCGCGGACGGCGACACGGGAACCGTAGGTCGTAGAATCCCGGGAGGCTGAGAGATGTTGTGAGACGCTGAGAGCGGCCGTGAGCGGCTGAGAGCGGAGTAAAAAACTTTGAGAAAATTTTCGTTCTGACAGTTTCGACCATCGGATTTGAATAGCCGGAAATGAAAAGACCCCGCGAACAATCGCGGGGTCTAAGGGAGTGTCAGAAAGAGTGTCAGAAGAATCGTGCATCCAGGCATCGGACACAGCAAAACACCATGCTGTAGCCCAGGGAATTCAGCCTGATACAACTGACGCAACTGATGCACAGGCGTATCTACGGTCTTCGGAACCGTAGGTTGGGGGTTCGACTCCCTCTCGGTGCATTTTTATTTCTCTCCAGGCCTTGGGTTAGGACTCCCTACGAGGAGTGCCACCAAGTCTTTCCTAGTTATCTCCAGAGCGCAGCTGAAGCTCTTCGTGGACGCAAATTCGAAGAATTCCGACGATCGCACGCGGCTCCCTCGTCAAACGCTACGAATGCAGTTGCACCACGGAGACACGGAGAACACGGAGAACACGGATTGGGTCAGCGTTTGTTGGCGTTTTCAGACAATGCTGAGCTGATTTTGAGTTGTTTTGTGCCCTGTTTTCCTGGGGTAAAAAGCACCGCAGCCCGGCGAAGGATCAGGGGATCCTCGGCCGGGCTGCGCGGTTCTGAATTGTCGTCGACGTTGAGCCTGATACTCGAAAACAGAATCTTACTTGTTGCTGTTAGAGGCCACTGACATCTCGGCAGTGCGAGGAGCCGGGCTGCGGAAATTCATTTGTGAAACGCGGACGATCGACGGCAGGCTGGTCACCGTTTCGACTCGCGGAGCCGGACGATAGCCGGCACTGTGTCGGACGGGGGCATTGGTCTGAGCCAATTCTTCGACAGCGTCTTCGGTTTCCGGTGCACGTGCCGGGATGACTTCTGAAGTGGCTGGCGGCATCGGCTGAGGAGGCGCGGTGGCGGCCGGAGTCAGGGTGTCGCCAGCGGGATTCATGGGCAGGCCGCGAGGACGAGTCGCGTTCGGTCCACGCGGAGGAATCGGTACTGGGGGTGAGCTGTCATTGGGGAGTGTGGCGGTTCGGGTTCCACCAAATCGCGGATCGGCCACGGCTGTGCTTCCGTAACCACCATAGCCACCGTACGGAGAACCCCAAGCCGTCCCATAGCCCGGATATCCCGGCTGGAACGCAGTCCCGTAACCGGGGGCACCACCTAAGGCCATCGCAGATTCGTTGTAGGGAACCATCCGCATCGTCGTAACTTGGACCTGTTGCGGCACACGTTCGGCCACGTAACGGGTGGTCTGTACGGCGACCTGACGCGTGGAATGGTAGGCGACAGTGCGGGGAACTTGGTAGGTCACCTGACGCACGCCGGGGACGGCGACTTGTCGTGTGACGGGGATTTGTTCGGTGATCACGTTGGGAACGTAAGTCCGTTCTGCGACAACGGCTGGCGTGACGGCCATACGAGCGGAGTACCCGAACCGATTCAATGCTCCCAGCAGGCCGGGGCGATTGTCGTAGGCACAGGGGGCCACTTGCGGGCGGCAGCGGTAATTGGTGACCCAGCGGCCGCAATCACGTTGGCGAGTCTGCATTTCACAGACCGTCTGGTAATTCGTCGTGGGGACCTGGGCAGTGTGGGTTTCCATGTGCTGACGGTATTCCGTCTGCGGCACACTGACCATCTTCGTTTCACACACGGGACGTTGCACAACTTGTTCAACGGTCCGGGTTTCGGTGAAGGGTTGCATGACGTACTGCGGGGGCGGGGGAGCACACACCACCGGAGGTGGGGCACAGGCGACTCCGCAGGTCGGGCCGCAAATGGTCGTGGGGACTACCGGCATTTCGCAGGTGTTACAGCCACCTCCGAACGGCATCCATTGGGCTGAAGCGGTCTGGGACATGCCCCCCAGGCTTAACGCCCCCAATATGGCAAGTCTTCTTAACGTCCAACGTGACATGGAACCATTCCTGTCGAAAGTGGGTGAGATGGGAGATTTTGAGGAAGGGATGATGCAACGCAGGCCGGGTTGAAGGGATGTGCTGGCGGTGTCCCAATTGACTGTAGGGACGATTGCTCGGCTGCCGTCGCGTGGGGAGAGGTGTATCGGAATTCAAAAAAACGGTCAATCCCGCCTGTCTTTCTCTAAAGTTTTGGGGCGACTGTGTCGCAGTTCGCACTCATCGCAAGAGTTACGGCAATCTTGAGGTCCCTTCGCCCCCCTTTCTTGCGGCAATTCCTGCAGCTTTTTCTCAAAATAATCCAAACCGGGAGGGAAACCTCCGGCAGGATTTGCCGTTTCGAGCCGTGTTTCAATCGCCAATTCCCTCCGGAACTGCGTGCTGGAGCTGGGCTAGGAAGCATCGACTCATCTCCCCTCGCCCCGGTATTTCCGGGGAGAGGGGTTGGGGGTGAGGGGCTTGACACACCTCACGATTCCCCGTGTTTTTCGACTTTTCAGTCAGGAATCTCCCAACGCCAACTCAATCGATGTTGGCTCTCCAGGAAAACCCCTCACCCCCAGCCCCTCTCCCCAGATTACTGGGGCGAGGGGAGACATTGTTCATGGACTCCGTTTGGGGATCGCCGCGCCAGGGGCAGCATTTAACGGCTGCGCCCGTTGCGGAGCGGTGCGTCGACTCTCAGGGCCACTGGAGCCTGCAAACCAGCACCCGGCATCTCTGCGGCTCATTAAGGGATTGTCAGGTTGGCGAGTTTGCCATGGAGAACCTGTACAAAGCACCTCGAATTTCCGCGTACGAACCGTACGACCGGAATGTCTTGCGGTGATTCTCCAGATACTACGCAAATCAGCCTGCTTCTGGAAAAAGTTAAATGGGGTAAATGGCGATTCTAGGTAAAGCAAAGCTGAGACTCTGGAAGCGGGGTTGGCGGGCTTTGTAGCGATGTCACGCAAATGACTCAACATGGCTGGCTCACCAGCCCGGACCGACCGCCTCTGGCGGTCATGCAATCAGAAAGCGACCCCAACGTCGGGCTGTCCTTTCTGCTGATCACTTTCCCTCTGTAGTTGTTTGTTGGAGGAATTATCTTGAACGCCATGAATGATCGAGAACTGGGATTCGACGGAAGTCCTCAACCTCGTTCAACCGAAAACCCCAAGACGAAGTGGGGTTTGTTGGGAGTTGGGCTGGCCGTCGGTTTTCTGGGAATGAACCTGTTCGTAACCCGACCGTTGACCGCTCGGATTGCGAAGTTGGAAGTGGAACTGTCGACTGTTGAAGAAGGCATGCAGGACCTGGTTGGTGTGCGGAATGAAGTCTGGCAAACCAGCAATCTGCTCAACAGCCTAAAGGCTCAGCGACAGCAAGTCGCCGATGCCAATGCGGCCTTGAAGGAGATGCGTGAATTCCGCCAGGAGTTCATGACGGAATCCGCCCAAACGGCGGCGGCCTCACAGTCTCTGGAAGGCTTGATCGCCTTGCAGAATTCCGTGCTGGCTCAGCAGAACGCTGTGGTTCCCGCAGCCGAAATGCTGCAGGACATCGTCGCCACGCAAGCGAAGTTGGTCGCGCAGAAGGATTCGACTCCTGCCGCTCAAGAATCGTTGCAGCAGTTGATTGCGGTGAAGGACTTGGCCCAGGCCCAGGCTCCCGAATTGCCGCAGGCAGTGACGACGTTGAAGGAATTGATCGCGTTGAAGGATCAGGCTTGGACTCAAGCGGGAGAAATCTCCACCGCTCAAAGCAGCCTGAAAGAGTTGATTTCGTTGAAGGACCAAGCGTTCGCTCAGTTTGATACGCTGGCCGCTTCCAAGACCAGTCTGCAAGGGTTGGTGGATCTGAAGGCTCGCGTCATCGACTACACATCCGACCTGACTCAGGCCGGTGAAGCGGTTGGTGGACTGCTGGCCCTCAAGGACCAAGTCGTTGGTCAGGGTGAAGCTGCGGTGCAGGCTCAGGCTCGCACGAACGAACTGTTGGCTCTACGCGACAAGTTGCTGGTCCCCGCGGACTCGCTCACGACTGCTGATGCCAACTTGACCAATCTGATTGCGATGAAGGACAAAGTCGTCGGTCAGTCCGATGACGTGGCTGCTGCCATCCAGACGCTCGAAATCCTGTCGGATTTCAGCGAAGAGTTCGAAAGTCGAATTGCTTCCCTGGGGCAACTGCGACAAAGCTTGATGGAAATCGTCCTGCTGGAAACGACCATCACCCGTGTCACACGAGCTCTCGAGCCGATGACTCAATTGGGTAACATTCGCCGCCTGAATGACGGTGATTTGCGTGATGCCGCTCGGACCATTCTCGAGCAACGTCAGACCCGCGTGACGCAGAAGCCGGAACAGCCGATGGTTCAGACCGAGTCTGCTCCTGGTGTGGTTCCCACCCCTGTTGATTTGCCTGAGTAATTAGACGACGCGACTACAACTTACGATACACAGCACGACTGAACGTGTTGCGGAAATAAATCAGGCCGGACGAGATGGCACCATCTCGTCCGGCCTGCACTGTTTTAGGAAACCGTGCAGGCGGCGTTCGATGCCGGCGGGAGGATGTTCACGCAATCTTTGCTGATCAGGTGCCTGAGATGGCACAGCGAATATTGAGAACCAGGGTGTGGTCTGATTTTTGTCAAACCTGAAAAGAATTTGGTCCGCCCGGCTGCCAGATATATTCCCGGGTCAATATCGCTCTGCGAAGAGCAGAAAAAGAAGACGCCTCGTCGTGAGCGACCAGCAGCTTCTGAGGTCGAGACGCTGCTTCCTGCGAAGAAATCCGACGGCTGATATCACCCAGCTGATCAGTATCAATTTCTGTCCGCATTCCTCAATCAATCAGCCCGATTTTCGGTGCCTGAGCCGAATTGAAAACCGCTCGGCGGAGTTTTCCCTAGGTTGCGATCATTGCGCAGCACTTTGGTATGAGGCACTCCGTGGTGGATTCTCTCCGGCCAGCTGCCTGATCTTTACGCAGGCAGCTGATTAACCAGGTGGCATCGGCCACGCAACTCAGCCGGGGCTGGGAGAATCAGCCGTGATTGATGCGAGAAGGCAACAGCAGGGGGAAAAAGAAAAACGCGAATGTCACTGAAGTTGTGAAGCATTCGCGTTAACGAAATTCGATTATTTGATGCGAGACAATGCTCGCTTAGGCTGCAGTCGGAGTATCGCCGGCACCGGCCATGCCGACCAGCAATTCGAAGTCGGGATCGCTTCGCAAGCGGTCGAAATCCTGTTCGTCGGAAATCAAACGCTTTAAGTCGCCATCCATCCGCAAGGCTCGCCCCAACCAGGACAAGGCTTGAGACTTGTTGCCAGCGAGGGACCAGTAGCATGCAAGGTTATAGAGCACAATGGGTTCAGTCGGGTCGGCAGCGTAAGCTTGTTCCATCGCCGTGATGGCTCGCTCCAGCCGATCGGTCCGCTTGTAGCACCACGCCATGGCCAGCAGCAACGACATGTGCTCGGGTTGCTCTTCGAGAGCAACATCAAATGCGTCGAGCGCGGCCTGATGGTCGCCCATCTGGCGTAATACCATACCACGCAGGTAATTCGATGCGAACTGTGCCCGTTCGGGGTCAATAATCGCGTCGAGACATTCCAAGGCGTGCTGCGGCATTTCCAGCATCAAATAGCCTTCGGCCGCATTCAGCAATTTATCGCGTCGGACTCGCAAGTTTTTGACCATGATCTCGAACCCCCGTCCCGTGTGAATTAATGGGTCGACAGTCCCTGTGTTTTCAGCAGCTCGAAAAATCGCTTTTCCCTGACTCGTCTTGGAACTTTGTACCAAGCTTTGCCAAGGGGGCTTTGATCCAACGTCGCGGTAGTTACCAACTATTTTCAATTACGTCTACAGCGACGTCAAAGCGTGAGTCAAATCGATCGTTCTGCAGCAGTCAGTAGCAGGTTCTTAGCAGCTGACGATTACATATGCAATTCACGGACCGCTTACTTAAAAAATCTTGATTTGCACTGTCTGGAGTTAGGACGCATCCTGTTAGGGTTTGGTTCAGGAAATAACGTATCAAAAAGGCCGCACTTGTCGCGAGAACTGAACACCATTTGAAGTCCCTTATCCATCATTTGACACCAACCCATCACCGAGCAAGATGAAAAGTCAAACTAATGACAATTCGTGATTAAATTGCTCCGGACGCGACGGACTCAAATGTGGTGTTGGGACTGCCTCTTACCATCCCGAATGTCTGGTGATTTGGGGGCGATCAAGGCTGCAATATCCTGGACTCAAAGAGTCAGGCGACATTCGCAAACCGCTACAGAAAGCTTACTGCGTCAACGTAGGCTCTACTGATTTGTCTCGGGTGGCGTGGTGTATTGAGCCTCGATTTTCTGACAAGTGAAGGGCCGCAGCGAGCACGCACGATCTGCGGGAAATGCCGAATATCGAGCATCAATGGATCGATGCGCCCGCGGAGTCGACCAAGCAGCCGCAGTCTACGCGGTCTGTCGGCTTGCCCGGAAAACGCGCGGTGAATTCGGGCAACGGCGCTGGTGCTGCCGTTTTAGCTGCTGACTGGTGTCACAGCCAAGAATTCGGATTGCGTGCCACTGCTTTGCGACCGTACTCGGTCGTTAAGCAGTGCCCGGACGGCTGAATGCACTGCTTAACAACTGAGTACAGTTGCGAAACAGTGGCACGACAAGACCTTGGGGAGTGGATCCCAAATCTCAGCTGTGACACAGCACTACGGGTTTACTTTCTGCAGAATCGCCGCGAACTCCTCTGGGGTATTCGCGTTACGGAACGAATCAAGTTCCGGGTCGATGTCGTGAAAAGCGGTCATCGGAATCTGACGAACGGTGGCCTGCTCCCAGAGGTACGTGACCCGTAACCGGCCTTCAACCAGCAATTGCTGAGCGCGAGCCTGCAGGCTTAAACGATAGATGGCTGCCAGGGGATGGGGGTACTGGGTGTCGACGGGGACCGCCATGTCCGCATCCCCCAGTTGCTCGCAAATTCGCCGCACGACCTCGGGTTTGAGCAACGGCACATCACAGGCCGAAACATACGCCGCCGTCGCCAGTCCCTGCAGCGCTGCGAATCCCACCGCCAGACCGCCCACGGGGCCCTGATTGTCGCGTTCGTCCCGCACGACCAGGATCTCCGGCGGCAGAGCCGGCAGCTCTTGCCCGGGAGCGGCCACGACGACAATCGGCGAGACCACTTCGCTCAGAATACGTACAACGCGTTGCAGCAACACTTCGTCACCAAATGGCAACCATGCCTTCGGCTGGCCCATCCGCGAGCTCTGACCGCCGCAGAGCACAATCCCACCGATATCAGGCAGACGGGGCATAGGGCAACGCCGGTGAGGATTCTGGGAGGGTGAGGCTCCTGCCGAACCGCAAAGTCGACCGAGATCCGAAAGACCAAGCGGTTCGGCAGGAGCCTCACCCTCCCAATGATTCGAAACACCACGAGAAAGAATCCCGGGGCTGACGCCGCCGGGCTCGCCTAGATTGAGTCTCGCTCCCATTTATCGCTGATAAATGGGCAGGTAACCGTTCTCCAGTTGCAGAATCGTGGCGTTGATGGCAGTCACATACACCGGGCCCACATGCCCTTCTTTCCAGCTTCCGGTCGGTGCCTGTTGCCGAATCAAACCGTCGCTGATCTGGACGTAGTACTTGTCCCACTCGGCGCCGCCCACGCGGAATAAGGCTTGGGCGTAGTAGTAATGAGCGTAATGCCAATGCCCGAACGAGCGGCCATTATCACCGCTGGCGCTGAGGTTCTGGCGGCAATAGTTCATCAGCTTTTTGACGTATTCTGAGTCGTAATCCCCGGAATTGAACATGCACGCGACAGCGGCGGCGGTAATCGGCGGCCGAGCCCCGCCCCCCTTGATGCTGTATTGCACGCCCCCTTCGGCCGTGGTGCATTTCTTGATATAGGTCGTGGCCCGGTCAATGATTTCCTTCGCGACGGGAATCCCCGCGTTGCGGCAGGCTCGCAGCCCTTGCACCTGCGTGACGCACGTCGAGCCTTCGTCGAAATCGTTGCCGTCCTTCGCCGACACATAGCCCCAGCCACCGGCTGTCGTCTGGGCACTCGCACAGAACTCAACCGCCTTGGTTAGCTTCTGTCGCAGCTCTTCACGCCGTGCGGCATCTTCCTCTTCCCCGAAAACCTGGGACAGGAAGAGCATCGAGAAACCGTGCCCGTAGGTGTAGTGATAGTCGTTTTCAAATCCAATGAGACCATTCGGATGGCTCATCTCCAGCAGATAGCTGACCGCATTGCGGATGTGTTTGGCGTACTTGCCCCGTGTGGTGGTTGACCCCTCGCACAACAGCGCATTCCCGGCCAGCGCGGTCATGGCGACGCGGTATTGGCTCCCTTGAGCTTCCCAGAAGCCCTGCGGTTTTTGTTCGGCAGCCAGCCAGTCGAGGGCCCGTGTGATCGATTGTTTGATCTTGGGATCGTTGTTCTTCGCGGCAACCGGGCGAGCACTGGCCCAGATCACACCACACAGTCCGACCAGCAATAGGGCACGTCGCATCAAAAATCTCACAATCTCGCAGGACTAGAACGATGAGCACGATACCTGACGCGGCCAAACAGAAGACGGTTTGATCGCGGTCGTCATCTCAGGGAAAGCCTCACGCCCAGCTGCGTAACGAAACAACCCATGAATTGTATCGGGAGGTCAAAGCACGCGGCAACAGGGATCTCGGGGGATGTTGCAATTCAGGTGCCACCGCTCGTCGCCGTTCTTTGACGTTTGACGATAGACGCCTCAAGAATCCAAATCCAGAATCGGCGTGTCGAGTGCGTGGGCGGCTCGTGTGGGGTCGAAATATTCCCGCAGGAAGGCAATCTTGCCGTTGGCCGCTCGTAGGAACAGGACATATTCCTGGCGATAAATTCTTCCCGTGGGCATGATCAGCCCTTCGGCCCGGACTTCGGCCACGGCCCTTTCGGGATCGGCAAATGCGGAGACTCGCAGATCGAAGAAGCGGAAATTTTCTACGGCTCCCACAAACCACGTCACGTGATTCACGACTGCCTGTCGCCCGACCAACCGTGTCGGATGGCCCAACGCGGGGGCATAGGGTAATTCCCACACGATGTCATCCGCGATCAGCGATTGCCAGTGCACGTTGTCTGCAACGAAGGTCTCGAAATGTTGGTGCAGGAGATCGGTGGCGATCGACATGAAAAATTCTCCTCGTGAAGTTCAAGGTGATTTGAGCGATGTGTCTCACTGGATTCTTTGTTTGTGAACGTTGGGTGTCAACCAGACAGCTGTCGTTGTTCATAGTCGTTGTTCGCTCCGCGAACTGAACGCGCTCGCAGTAGCCGGCTGGAATTAGCATTCAACTTCAATGCCAATTCCACCTCGCCACTGAGAACGCGTTCAGTTCGCGGAGCGAACAACGACTATGGACAACGACTCAACAGAACGCATCCATGCGTTCCGTTGCGAATCCCTCAACAGGAGTCCACAATACGAGCTCAGTGCGGCAGTGTCCCCCGGTTGATTTGCTGTGTTGGGTTTGGTTGAAAAATCTTCAATCTGAACCGGGTGATGTTTCGAGGTTGGACTTCCACAGAAGAGCACCGATCATGATGCGGATGTTGGTGGCGGCAGTTGTCGTTCTGGGTGGGACGGTATTTTCCTCGGCTCGGGCGGACGAATTTCCGTTGAACGGGCAGACGTTCACGCTGCCGCCGGGCTTTGAAATCGAAGCCGTTGCCGGTTCTCCACTGGTCGACCGCCCCATCACCGCCGCCTTCGACGAGGCCGGGAATCTGTACGTGGCCGATTCGTCCGGCTCGAACGATAAGGTCGACAAACAGCTGGCCGAGAAACCCCATCGCATTGTTCGTCTGAGCGACACGGATGGCGACGGGCGGTTTGATAAGACCCTCGTGTTTGCCGACAAGATGATGTTCCCGGAAGGGACGATGTGGTTGGACGGCTCGCTGTATGTGGCCGCTCCTCCCAGCATTTGGAAACTGACCGATACCAATGGGGACGGGGTCGCCGACGAACGAAGCGAGTGGTTCCAGGGCAAGACATTAACGGGTTGTGCGAACGATCTGCACGGACCGTACGCCGGACCTGATGGCTGGATTTATTGGTGCAAAGGCGCGTTTGCCGAACAAACCTACGAGCGTCCCGGCCAGAAGCCGTTCGTCACGAAAGCCGCACACATCTTCCGCAGCCGTCCCGATGGCTCGGGGCTCGAGCATGTGATGACGGGGGGGATGGATAACCCGGTTGATGTGGTGTTTACTCCGGGGGGCGAACGTTTCTTTACGACAACCTTCCTGCAACGTCCCGGTGGCGGTAAGCGGGATGGCGTCATTCATGCGGTCTATGGCGGCGTGTATGGCAAGGTGAATGGCGTTCTGGATGGTCATCCGCGAACCGGCGACCTCATGCCCGTCATGAGTCATCTCGGGCCTGCGGCTCCTTCTGGTTTGACGCGTTATGCTTCGACTGCGTTTGGCACCGAGTACCGGAACAATCTGTTTGCCTGCTGCTTCAATCAGCATCGCATCATGCGACACGTGCTGAATGGCGAGCAAGCCATGTATCAATCGCAAGATTCGGACTTCGTGGTCTCGGACAATGTTGACTTTCACCCCACTGATATCCTGGAAGATGCCGACGGCAGCTTGCTGATTTTGGACACGGGGGGTTGGTACAAACTGTGCTGCCCGACCTCGCAACTCTCGAAACCCGACGTGCTGGGGGCCATCTACCGCGTGCGTCGCAAAGGTGTGCCGCAAATCGCCGATCCGCGTGGTACGAAACTCGCATTCGCGAAATTGACCGTTGCCGAACTAGTAAAACTGCTGGCGGATGAACGCCCCGTGGTTCAAGAACGAGCGACGAAAGAACTCGCCCGACGTGGCCCATCGGTCGTCGCTTCACTGGCGGAAGTCATCCAGCAAGCGGCCTCGTCACAGGCCCGGTGCAACGCGGTGTGGGCTCTAACCCGCATCGATCACGAAGCGGCCCGAGTGGCGATTCGATCTGCCTTAAGCGACCGTGATTTCGAAGTCCGGCAAGCGGCGTTGAATTCGATCAGCTTGTGGCGTGATGCCGGGGCTCAGTCCCAGTTGCTGGTGACACTCCGCACGGGATCGCCGATGAATCAGCGTTTGGCTGCCGAGGCACTCGGACGCATCGGTGATCCGCAACAGGCGGCCACATTGTTGGCCGCGGCGGCAGCACCGAGCGACCGGGGCCGCGATCATGCGATTACCTATGCGCTGCTGGAATTGCAGAACGCTCCAGCGACCGTTGCCGGTTTGCAGGACCCGAATCCGGCAGTCCAGCGAACGGCATTGTACGTTCTGGACCAATTGGAAGACGGGAAACTCGAACCGCAAAACGTGGCCAAGTTGTTGGCGTCGTCTGATGTGGGTTTGAAAGAAGCAGCCGCCTGGGTGATTGGGCGGCATCCCGAATGGAGCGAGGCTCTGGTCGGTTTCTTCCAGACCCGTTTGGCCGATGAGACGCTGCTGGCTGCCGACCGCCAGGAGCTGGAACGTCAACTGGCTCAGTTTGCGACAGCCGCCTCCGTTCAGAAGTTGCTGGCCGATGTGGTCGCGAATCCGTCGACCTCAAAAATCGCTCGTCTGAGTGCCCTGCAGGCCATGCGAGCCTCGGGCTTGAAGGAACTGCCGGCTGCCTGGTCGGCGGCCTTGGTGGCTTCTTTAGCCGATGCCGATCAGCCCCAATTGCAACGTACTCTGGCTGTCCTGCGAGTCTTCCCGCCCGCGAAGGAAGCTCAGCTGGCACCGGAGATCGTCGCCCGCTTACAGACGGTTTCGGGCGATGCGCAACTCCTTCCGGAAATTCGCCTGGAGGCCCTGGCCGTCTTGGCCACCCCGCCACGGGCTTGTGATGACGCACAGTTTGCGTTGCTCACAGAAAATCTCGACCAAGAAAAATCGATCACCGTGCGGTCGGTTGCGGCGGAAGTCATCTCCAAATCACAGCTGACGCCTCCGCAGTTATTAGCCTTGGCTGACCTGTTCAAGATTGTTGGTCCGCTGGAAGTGGATCGTTTGCTATCCGCCTACGAACAAGGCGGAGACCAAGCGGTAGGCTTGAAGCTGATCGCCGGCTTGAAGGAAGCGGCTGCTTTGAAATCGCTCCGCCCCGACGCCCTGAAGCTGCGGTTGGCGAAGTTTAGTCCCGAGGTGCAGCAGGCCGCTCAGCCGCTGTTCGACATCCTCAATTCGGAAGCCGGGAAACAAAAAGAGCGACTGGAAGAATTGCTCGTCGGCTTAAAAGACGGCGATATTCGCCGCGGCCAGGCCGTTTTTTACAGCCAGAAGGCATCGTGTGTGGCCTGTCATGCCATCGGGTATCTGGGGGGCAATACGGGCCCCGACCTGACCCGCGTCGGCGGCATTCGCACCGAGCGCGATCTGTTGGAATCGATCGTCTTCCCCAGCGTCAGCTTTGTCCGCAGCTACGAACCGGTGACGATCGTCACGACAGAAGGCAAGGTCCACAACGGCCTGATCCGTCAAGAAACGACCGACGAAATCACGTTGGCCACCGGCCCGAAAGAAGAGGTCCGCATTCCTCGAGCCGACGTCGAAGAGTTGCGTCCCAGCACGCTCTCCATCATGCCCGCTGGCCTGGATCAGCAATTAACCCGCCAGCAACTGGCCGACCTCATTGCCTTCCTGAAGAACTGTAAGTGACCCGCCCCGTGGCTTCTTCGTAGGCGAGCGTCCGGCGTGAGCCGGATGGTGGTTTGCGACCGTCGATACTGAAGAAGATTGGGCACCACGGAGACACGGAGCACACGGAGTTTTAAGAGGGATAAAGAAGAGTTTTTTAGCCACGGATTAACACAGAATAACACGGATTGGGTCAGCGTTTGTTGGTGTTCTCAAGTAACACCGAGTCCGTTTTGGATTGTTTTGATTGATTAAGAACTGTGAATGCTGCGGTCTTACTCCGTGTCT
>JAZKFE010000134.1:0-20454 GCA_040386595.1 Planctomycetota bacterium
CTCCGTGTCTCCGTGTCTCCGTGTCTCCGTGTCTCCGTGTCTCCGTGTCTCCGTGGTGCCGTGGTGCCGTGGTGCCGCAACTTCGTCATTGCCGGAAACGTCTAACAACCATCCGGCTCACGCCGGACGCTCGCCTTAGAAACGAAAAAAAGCCTGCCGTGAACTGATCACGGCAGGCTTTTTAAAATAATTCAAATTCACTCGGCGAACTTAGGCACCGGTTGTCTTGCGTGCCAACGATACCATTTGCATCGCACGTCGCAAATCGCGGGCTTTCGCTTCCAGTTCCAGATCGGTATGAGCCGGACGAGCGGTCACCAGCCGTAGCTGCTCTTCCGCATTCTGTCGGCTGAGGCTCGCGGCCGGAATGGCTCGGTTGGTCAGAATGGTGACCACTTCACCCTTAATCTGCACGAACCCGCCATCGATGAAGTAGCTGTGATGCACACCAGCTTCATCGGTGAAACGCAGCTCACCCGCGCCGAGACGCCCGACCAGCGGAGCACGCCCCGGGAGCACGCCCATCTGACCGTCGTACAACGGAAACCGCAGATCCACAATCGGCTGATCGAGCAGCGTCTTCTCGGGCGTGACGAGCACGAGTCGCAGTTGTTTATTGCCAGCCATATTCGAAAATCTCACGCTTCAGATCTGGATGGCAGCCCGACTGCAATCACAGTCGGGCTGCACTATTCTTATCGCAACAGTTCGAGAGTCCCCGATCACTCGGCCAGCCCAAGCCAGCCGAGCAACCCTCATCGAACTAGGCATTCTTCTGCAGCATCTTCTCTTGTTCTGCCGCTTCTTCCACACCACCGACATACATGAAGGCGGGTTCGGACAGATGATCCCACTTGCCGTCGCAAATTTCTTCGAAGCTCTGGATCGTCTCGGCCAACGGGGTAATCTTACCCTTCTTGCCGGTGAAGACTTCGGCCACGAGGAACGGCTGCGACAGGAAGCGTTCGATACGACGAGCACGGTGCACGACCAGCTTGTCGTCTTCGCTCAATTCGTCGACACCCAGAATCGCGATGATGTCCTGCAATTCACGGTAGCGTTGCAGAGTCTTCTGGACTCGGCGGGCCACGGTGTAGTGCCGCTCACCGACAATCTGCGGATCGAGAATACGGCTCGACGAAGCCAGCGGATCGATAGCGGGGTAAATACCCTTTTCCGAGATGCGGCGTTCGAGGTAAATGAACGCGTCCAAGTGGGTGAAGGCGGTCGCGGGAGCGGGGTCGGTCGGATCGTCAGCCGGAACGTACACAGCTTGCACCGATGTAATAGCTCCGCGATTCGTCGACGTAATACGTTCTTGCAACTCACCCAATTCCGTACCGAGCGTCGGTTGGTAACCCACGGCACTGGGCATACGGCCCAACAACGCGGACACTTCAGAACCGGCTTGCGAGAAGCGGAAGATGTTGTCGACGAACAACAGCGTGTCAGTACCAGTCGTATCGCGGAACCATTCGGCCATGGTCAAGGCCGACAGGGCAACGCGGAGACGAGCACCGGGCGGCTCATTCATCTGACCGAACACCATGCAGGTTTGTTCCAACACGGCCCGATCGGTCGTACCGATCTTGGTCTCTTCCATTTCGAGCCAGAGATCGTTCCCTTCACGGGTACGCTCACCGACACCCGCGAACACCGAGTAACCACCGTGGGCACTGGCGATACGAGCGATCAGCTCTTGCAAAATAACGGTCTTACCGAGACCAGCACCACCGAACAGACCGGCCTTACCACCGCGAACGAACGGGGTCAGCAAGTCGACGACCTTGATACCCGTTTCGAAGACTTCCGTCTTGGACGTCAGGGTATCAAATGCCGGGGGATGACGGTGAATGGGCCAGCGTTCTTCGTGTGGCACTTCGCCCCGACCATCGATCGGCTCGCCCAGCAGGTTGAACACGCGGCCCAGGGTTCCCTTGCCGACGGGGACCGAAACGGGAGCGCCGGTATCGGTCACTTCCATTCCGCGGGTCATACCGTCGGTTGTACCCAAGGCGATGCAGCGGACGCGACCGCCACCCAAGTGCTGTTGCACTTCGCCTGTCAGCTTCACCTTCACGCCTTTGACTTCCTGGTCCACGACCAGGGCGTTGTACAGCGCGGGCAACTTGTGCTCGGCAAATTCTACGTCGAACGTCGAGCCGATCACCTGAGTAACGCGGCCGATATTACCGGCCGTGGCTGTGGTGCTCATAAAGTCTCGTGCTTTCTACTGATTAGTCCAAACTTATTCACAGCCTGGTGTGTGTTCTCTATACGGCCACGAATGAGACGTCGCCCACAATCATCCCGCGACCAACATGTCTCATTGGTAGGCGTCTCAGGTATGAACCCGTTACAAAAATTATTCCAGGGCGGCGGCACCGCCGATAATTTCGCTCAATTCACTCGTGATCTGGCTCTGACGTGCCCGGTTGTAGGTACGGCTGAGGTCACCGATCATGGAGCCCGCGTTTTCCGTGGCTCCCTTCATCGCCACCATACGGGCGATTTGCTCACTCACAGCCGAGTCGAGGAAGCACTTAAAGAGCCGGGCCTTAAACGAGGCGGGCACGATCTCTTCCAGGATCTCACGAGCTGACGGCAGAAATTCGTAGTCAATTGCCGGGCCAGTCGCTGCGTCCACGGACTGAGCCGCGGTCTGCTCACGCGTCGCCGCGTTCAACTGTCCCACCGGCAACAGTGTTTCCACCACAGCCGACTGACGAGCAATCGACTGGAAGCGGACATAGGCCACGTCCAGACGATCCAACTTCCCGGACACATACAACTGTGCGAAGCGGTCAGCCAAGGCTTCGACCTCTTCAAACAGCGGCTTGTCTTCGAACTGCGTATAGCTTTCCGCAACGGTCCGTTGCTGAAAACGCATGAAGTTCAATCCACGCTTGCCGGAAACTTCCAACTGCTGATTCTGTCCGTTGTCGCGAGCTTCAATAATTCGCCGTTGAACGAGACGCAGCACGCTCGAGTTGAACCCACCACAGAGACCACGATTCGAGGTCAATACCAAGAGAATCGCGTTCTTTTCGGTCGGGTGCGGCTGCAACAACGGATGCGTGAAACCGGTCATCGCAGTTTGCGACAAGTCGGCCACCAGTTCCGCAATCTTCTTTGTGTATGCAGCGGCCTCGGTCGCGCGGTCCATCGCTTTCTTGAAGCGCGCGGTCGCAATCAATTCCATCGTCCGCGTGATCTTGCGGATGTTCTTGACTGCCTTCAGACGTTTGACTATCGCACGAGCTTTCGCCATGTTCCGTCGAAACCTCTTCCCGTCCGCGTTATTGCACCGTAGGCCAGGCGTTGCCACCTGACAGGATCAAGCAAGTCGCTCGTTCCAAAATGATCGAAAACAGTAACATCGGGCTGGACCGGCCATCAGGCAAGTCCAGCCTTTGTTACTACATTACTTAGCTGCAGTCTTGTGTGCTTCGGCCCATTGAGCCAGGAAGTCCACCAACGCTTGCTTCAGTCCGGCTTCGGTCGCATCGTCCAGAGTCTTAGTCTTGACGATCGTGTCCCGAATCTCAGACTTCTGCTCACGCATGAATTGGAGCAATTCCTTCTCAGCCTGCAACACCTGGCTGACCGGAATCGTGTCGAAGTAGCCCTTGGTACCAGCATAAATGCTGACGACCTGATCGGCGAAATTCAGCGGTTCGTACTGAGCTTGCTTCAGCAACTCGACCATGCGGTAACCGCGGTCCAGACGACCTTGAGTTGCCTTATCGAGTTCCGTACCGAGCTGAGCGAACGCTTCCAATTCGCGGAATGAAGCCAAGTCGAGGCGAAGACCGCCAGCAACCTTCTTCATCGCCTTCGTCTGGGCGTTACCACCGACGCGAGACACCGAAATACCGACGTTAATAGCGGGGCGAATACCAGCGAAGAACAAGTTCGGTTCGAGGTAAATCTGACCGTCGGTGATCGAGATCACGTTCGTCGGAATGTACGCCGAAACTTCACCTTCGAGGGTTTCAATGATCGGCAAGGCCGTCATCGATCCGCCGCCCAGTTCGTTGCTCAACTTCGCCGACCGCTCCAGCAAGCGGCTATGGCAGAAGAACACGTCACCGGGATAAGCTTCACGTCCGGGAGGACGACGCACCAGCAATGACAGCTGGCGATACGCCTGAGCCTGACGGGTCAAGTCATCATACACAACCAGCGTGTGCTGACCGCGGTACATGAAGTACTCGGCCATCGACGCACCGGAGTACGGAGCGATGTATTGCAACGGAGCGGGATCGCTCGCGGGGGAACTGACCACGATGGTGTAATCCATCGCGCCATGCTTGCGGAGCACTTCCACCACGCTGGCCACCGAACTGGCACGTTGACCACAGGCGACGTAGACGCAAATAACGCCTGTCCCCTTCTGGTTCAAAATGGCATCGATTGCCACAGCCGTTTTACCGGTCTTGCGGTCACCGATGATCAATTCGCGCTGTCCACGGCCGATCGGCGTCATGGCGTCGACCGCCTTGATACCGGTCTGCAGCGGTTCTTTCACCGGCTGCCGTCCAGCGATACCAGGAGCGATCGTCTCCAGGGGGCGCGTTTCGGTCGCTAGGACCGGGCCCTTACCGTCCAACGGGTTGCCCAGAGGATCGACGACGCGACCGATCAGAGCCTGCCCGACTGGCACGGAGAGCAACGCACCTGTTGTACGTACTTCATCCCCTTCGGCGATCGACAAGTGATCGCCGAGGATGATGACGCCCACGGAGTTTTCTTCCAGGTTAAACACCTGGCCACGAACTCCGTTGGGGAACTCGACCATCTCACCAGACATGGCCCCTGACAGACCATAGACGCGAGCGATACCGTCGCCCACTTCCAGAACCCGTCCAACCTGGCTGGTTTCGATCTGGCCGCGATACGTTTCAATCTCTTTCTGAATGACTGAAGCGATCTCGTCCGCTTTGAATTTCATGGATGCTCCTCTGACGCAAACGATCCCGCAACTGCTTCAGGCGTGATCGTAGCGAACCATCGTAAACGGTATCACCGACGCGAATAACCAGACCGCCCAACAAGCTGGGATCGACACTGGTCTCGAGAACCGGTTGGAACGGCAGGGTCTGAGCCAACTGCCGCTGGATTTTTTCTTCTGAGGCGGCGGACAGGGCCTTCGCACTCACTACTTGAACGCGCCCGCGACCCGTGCGAATCTCATGCTGCCGCTGAGTCTCATGGAGAATCTGCGTCAACAAACTGAGCCGCTCGTGCTTGGCAATAACACTCAAAAAATTCGCAAACGTCGGGCTGGCCACCGGCGCGACCACTCGGCTGATAACCGCCAACTTCTCGTCACATGACACCATTGCCGAGACCAGCAGCGTCCGAAACTCGGGCTGCTTATCCAGGATATCGCTCACGAACGATGTAAACTCTTCCAGCAAACCTTCAACTTGTCCCGCCGGTGCCGAATCCAGAAAAGCATTGGCATAGATACGGGCTACCGCCTGCGTCTGCGGATCTACTTGCAGTTCGCTTGTGTTGCCTGTCGCACCCATAGCCATCATCCCCGTTCCAGCACCGACCAAAAGTCAAAAGCTACTCGAAACCTTGAGCATCCCACTCGTCTACTGCGACGTCGTCCTCACTACCAAGCCACAAGGACTTAGTTGCGAGAGAACTCCGCCAGAGCATCACCAATCAAACGATCCTGATCGGCATCAGTCAACGCCCGACCCAGAACGCGTTCCGTTGCATTCGCAACAGTTCCCGCCATGTGGTTGAACAGTTCACTCAACGCCTGATCCTTGGTGCGTTCGATTTCTTGCAATGCCCGATCCTTCGACGCAGAGACTTCTTTTTCAGTCGCTGCCAGGATCTCTTGCCGAGTATGCTCAGCGTCGCGTCGAGCTTCCGCCAACGTCTTCAGGATTTCGTCCTGAGCGACTGCCAGCTTGGCCTGATACTCTGCCAACATCTTCTCGGCCTTCATTCGTGCCTCTTCGGCATGAACGATGTCATTCTTAATGCGTGCTTCACGAGCATCCAACGCAGCGCTCAATGGCTTCCACGCGAACTTCCCGAGAATCACCACAAACAGTCCAAACACGATCAATGAGAAGAGCGCCAAATCGCTCTTCCATTCGATCGGATTCGGAGGACCGGCGAGCGTCTCATGACCATTCTTGTCGACTTCGCCAGAGGCCAAGTCTTCCAAGGTGGCTGGTTTGTCATGATGACCATGAGCACCAGCAGCCGGTTTTACAGCCTCCGGTTTTCCATCTTTCGCCTGGGCTGCGGCCTTCTCTTCAGCCGCATTGGCATTGGTCGTAACTGAACCAACCCATAGCAGGCCAGACAGAATGACAATCAGGCTCCGGCCAAACCAGCTCAGTGCAGGATTGAACATGTTGGACTCTCTCTTGCCTCTAACACACCAGGAAAAACAATGGAAACGACAATCACCGCACGGAAAACTAGGCCGGCCAGGCTTGACCGTGAATGATACAGACGATCAAGGCGAAGAACGTAACACCTTCGATCAGAGCGGCAGCAATGATCATCGCGGTCTGGATTTGACCAGCGACTTCAGGCTGACGAGCCATGCTCTCAACAGCGGCAGTGCCGATCTTACCGATGCTGAAGCCAGCACCGATGATCGTCAGGGCAGCACCGATCGCACCCGACAGGTAAATCCCGAAACCGAAGGGTTGACCTTCCGCGGCGGAAACCTGAGAAGCGAACACAAAAAAGGCCATCAAGGCCAACGACGCGGTCCGAAGGGTCAGCTTCACTTCTACTCTCCTGTTAACTGTAAGCAAGACAAACTTTGCGGTCGGATACACATTTCGCAAACCACCGGGGCTTGCGTCACAAGCACGAACAAGTCAACTCAACTCAAGGTTGCGACACCCGGTATCGCGATAAAGACGACACCGGCATCACTCTTGAAAATTAGTGCGGATGGACTGCGGCACCGATAAACAACGCCGCCAGGAACGCAAACACATAGGCTTGCAGGAACGCCACGAACAACTCCAGCATCCCGATCCCCAACTGCCCGAAGATACTGGCAGGCATAATCAGCCAGTACAAAACCGGGTACGGGAAGTCGTGGCCGGCAGCCAACGCGATATAGCCCAGAATCACTGCAATGACGGTGTGACCCGCCATGATATTGGCAAACAAACGCACAGCCAACACACCGTGCTTAATCAACAACCCGACAAGCTCAATCACCCAGATCATCGGCTTCAGAAACAAAGCCATCGTACCGGGCAAATCCATTGTCGGAATGAGTGCCTTCCAGTAGCCGAGAACACCCAACTTTTGCGAACCCGACTTGATCACATAGATCAATGTCGACACCGCCAAAGCGACCGTCACCGCCAAATGACCTGTGGCCGAACCCAACCACGGCAATGCACCGAGCAGGTTACAGAACAGAACATAGAAGAAACACGACCAGATGTAAGGCAGGTATTGGTCGGCAGGATGCCCACCCGTATCAGCCAGCCCGTGCCCATGTCCGTGTGGCTCGTAGTCACCGTGATCATGATGATCAACGTGACCATCACCGAGACTCACTTCTTCATGATGGTGCCCGGTGCCAATGGCAGGCCGCGCAACGTCATCACGAATGGCAACCGCCAACATTTCCCAAAAATTCCAGAACCGACCACGAGCCGGGCGCCCAGAGCGCACATGCCGCGACAAACCCCAGAAAATAATCAACGTCAAGAGACCAGCAACCACCTGCAGGACCATGAACTTGGTCACTTGAAAGTGATACCCCAGGATATCAAACGCAGGCAACTCGGCTGAGTTGCCGCCTAAGAAACCCGGCAATTCGAAATGGGTGGCATCTCGAATATGATGAAAGACGTCGGAACCGTGCTCGGCCATGTCTGTGTACCGCTTCTCCGACTAGCAGACCCGCATTTTTTGAACAACTATCAGGCAACAACGCGAGATCCGCCCGCGCATCGCCACTCTATGCTTAAGCCGCTGAATTGCCACGTGGCAACAGCAACCATGTTTCCGCAAACAACAGCACGTTGTAGAACACGATCAGCCAGGTGTAAAACTCGGCCATCCCCCATTCGGGACACAGCGTGTAAAACACTAAGGCTGCCATCAGGACAACAAACATCCTGACCAGCATTCCACCGACTGTCAGCCAGACTTTCACCATCGGATCTTTCACCGACGACGCCAACCAGACTGTCACTAACCCCGGAAGCAGACACAAACCTGCAGAAACCGCCAACCCCTGCAACCCCGGCACACCGGCAACCAACATCGCGATCGGCGACAAAACTATCGCAGCCGCCAACGCTATCGCCAGCAACCTGCCGCATTGTAGTAACGGCGAGGCAGTATTCATGTCCCTAAACCACTCACGACTGCGGCAACTTTACCGCCTGTCGCTATTTCTTTTTCGTTTCAGTTTTCATGGCGCCCGTGATGCGTAAGAGATGCAGGAAGGACGAAACCAACCCCACCGCCCCACCAACAATCAGACACCACGGAGCACTTTTCAGCTGGCCGTCCAGCCACCAGCCCGCCAAACTTGGCAAGGCCAGCATCACCCCTCCGCTCGTAATTTCGGACACCCACCGCATTGCGGTTGCCATTGGTGGTCGCCGGTCGGGAGATTGGATCGGCACGGCATTCACTCCCGGCCACCAACAGAGTCCTCGCATTGCGGATGATAAATACCGACAAGAAGTCGTGAATCACCGCTTCGCTGAATCCGTGGGTAGCAGATTTTTCCCGAAGGTGTAGGCAGTCTAGCGGTCCACTTACAGACTGTCAAAGTCGCAATGTTCGGCGGACATTTTTTCTCAGGATTGATTCTTTTATTTCCCAGCCCTGATCCAAAGGTGGGAATTTGCTTCAATTTGAGAAGGCTTTTTCCAATGTAGCGACCACGCAACAAAATGAACAAATGAATATAAACGATGCGAGTTTTACCGCACCCTAAAAATCAACAAATCCCGGAAAGTCCAACCCGGACCCGGGAGCTGAATCTGACCGACTAGCAATAGCAATGGGAATAGTAGAACGAAGATTGACCGCGGCGGCAGGAAACTTGGCCCGAGTCGATTGACCCAATTGGGAACCATGTCTGTACCGAAATGGTTGGAATGCGTGAACTTATCGGCCATCTGAACAAGATTCGTGACTGAATTCCGACCACGAACGCGGCCGAAACTTCCCCACTCTGACGAAAAACCGCGTCACATTGAAATTCCGCGGGCCAATCTGCTACAACTCTATGTACATCAAGACTTGTCGATCAGAGACGCTGGACGTTTGGCCCGCGCCAAGACGACCGAAACATAATGACTTCAAGTCTTCAAGCAGCATGCATTCCCGAATTTGAGACAGCCGAGTTTACGGCGGTCAAGATTGCGACAAAGGTGTCTATCGAGATTTTCCGTCCGTTCTGAGATCGCGAGCTTCTTTCTGACAATCTCGAACGTAACGACCTTCGGAAACCACGCCGGCCAATAAAGATATTTCGTTATGGCAGCTAAACAATTGAGCGACCACACTCGAACTGAGCTGGCAGCAATGGCTCAGCGCCGCGGGGTCACCGGCTGGAAATCCCTGAAGAAGGACGAGCTGATCGCAGCTTTAGAAGCCGTCAAACTAGCGAAGGCGTCCAAAGCTGCCCCCGCTGCGAAGGGAACTTCGAAGGCCAAACCGGCTGCCGCGAAGCCCGAGAAGGTGACATCGCCACCGCGACGCGTGAAATCGGCGACCCCAGTCGCCGCCAAGGCGACAGCCACCAAGCCGGCAACGGTCGCTAAGGCAGCCCCCTCCAGCGGCACCACCCCGAAGAAGGCCAGCAGCACCCTGACGGCCAAATCTCGCGGCAAACGCAACTCGACCATCACTCCGAATGCCGAAGCCGTTCTCAAACGGGACTTGGCGCAGGCCACCAGTGCTGAGAAGGAGGGTCACGACCGGTTCGTCGTGCTAGTCCGCGACCCGCACTGGCTGCAAGCCGTCTGGGATTTTTCCCGAGCCACCATCCAGCGTGCAGAAGTCGCCCTGGGAACAGACTGGCATCGCTCCGTCCCCACGCTGCGAGTCTTTGACGTCTCCGGCCACGATGCCACCAGCCGCAGCGAAGCCCGGCTGATGGACATCCCGATCCATGGCGGTGTCAACTTCTGGTACGTGCCGATTGACGGCCAGCCTCGCACTTACCGCTTGCAGATTGGCTACCTGACCCCCGCGGGGCGTTTTCAGGTCTTGGCCCGCTCCAACGTGGTCACCCCACCGCGGCCCGGTACCCCCGGCACCATCAGCGGCGGCTGGGACGACTTGAATGGCGAATACCAACGCATCTTCGCCCTCTCCGGTGGCTATTCCGAATCCTCAACCCAGTCGCCACTCCGCGACTTGCTGGAAGAGCGGATCGGCCATGGTATCGATGGCTGGAACGGCCAATCCAACCCCGACGATTCAGATTCGTCAGGCAATTCAAAATCGCACGGACACTTACCCCTGACGTTCCATGCCGAGCTGATCCTGCACGGGATCACCTCGCCGGAAGCAAAGGTCACGGTGGTCGACGAACCCGCCCACATCAAACCGGACGGATCATTTCAAGTGCGACTGGCCTTGGAAGACGGCCGACATTTGATTCAAACGGTGGTCGCCAGACCCGACGGTTCCGGACAGCGAACCATCATCCTGTCGGTCGAGCGAAACACGAAAGAGCTCGAACAAGTCGCCTGGGGCAGCACAGAGTAGTTTGATCACGGCCGCGTGCTCACGAATCCCAAGCCCCAAAGAATTTTGGGAGGGTGAGGCTCCTGCCGAACCGCTTGGTCTTTCGACTCCCGATAGACTTAGCGGTTCGGCAGGAGCCTCACCCTCCCATCGCGTTCCCTTTTGGAGCGTTACGAAATCCCGCTCAACTGGGTGGCCCGGCCCACACGGCCGATCCCCACAATGTAAGCGGCCGTGCGCATCGGAATCTTCTTCTGCTCGGCCTGCGTCCAGACTTTATCAAAGCTGGCCACCATGATTTTGTGGAGCTCGGCCCGCACGCGATCCAAATCCCACTGGAAGTGCTGGCAGTTCTGCACCCATTCAAAGTAACTCACAGTCACACCACCCGCATTCGCGAGAATGTCAGGCACGACCAAGATATCGCGACGTTCGAAGACTTCATCCGCATCAGGAGTCGTGGGGCCGTTCGCCGCTTCCACGATCACCTTCGCTTGAACCTGCTCAGCGATATCCTTCGTGAGCACCCCGCCTAACGCCGCGGGGATGAAGACGTCAACCTTGGAGACCATCAGTTCGTGATTCGAGATCGAATCACCACCAGGAAATCCCTGGACTCCGCGATTCTTGTTGGCATACGCCAACAACGCAGGGATATCCAACCCATCCTTATTCCAAACTCCGCCAAACGCGTCGCTGACCCCCAGAACTTTCGCCCCGTGGTCATACAAGGCCTTGCTAGCAAAGCTGCCGACATTTCCGAAGCCTTGCATGGCGACGGTCGTCCCCTTGAGCTCACGCCCCAGGCGACGCATGGTTTCCGCGGTGATGATCGACACCCCGCGCCCGGTGGCTTCTTCACGCCCCACCGAGCCGTGTAGCTCCAGCGGCTTGCCGGTGACGACGCCGGGACAGTCGCCGTGATACTTAGAATATTGCCGGTAGATCCACGCCATGATCTGGGCGTCGGTCCCCATGTCGGGAGCGGGAATATCTTTATCCGGCCCCAGGATTTCATGGATTTGATCGATAAATTTGCGAGTCAGCCGTTCGAGTTCCCCCGCACTGAGCTCCTTCGGATTGACCTGAATGCCTCCCTTGGCCCCACCGAACGGAATGTCGACGACGGCCGTTTTCCACGTCATCAACGTCGCCAGAGCCTGGACTTCATCCGCATCAACTTCATGGTGATAGCGCAAGCCCCCCTTAAATGCTCCGCGGTGATTGTCGTGCTGGACGCGATATCCGATGAACGTCGCGATCTCACCATTGTCGCGTTCAATGGCGACCTGGACTTTGACCTCACGTTCCGGAGTCAGGAGCAGCTTCCGCATATTTGCAGAGAGCCCCATCTGATCGGCGGCCAAATTGAAATAACGTTGAGCGCTTTCGAGACTACTCATTGCCTATCCTTCGCAAGTTATGAGGTCACACCAAGACGGCTGAGTTCTTAATCCGTCACAGCAGGTTAGCAGAGAAGCCGGGAGTGCTGAAAGAGACGTTGGAGGCGAGGGGGAAATGACGAATGTCGAAATCCGAATGTCGAAAGAATGACGAATGTCGAATGCCCCAACTGGGGACGCCGTTTATGTTTGACACGCCTGTAGGTGGCGTTTCGACATTACAAATAGAACAGCAAAGGGTGATGTTTTAAAAGGGTCGGAACCTCGCAGAGGTGACTTTCAGAAGCCGTCAGTATTTCAATTAGTCATTCGGATTTGGTCATTCTTTCGTCATTCGAACTTCGACATTCGTCATTCCCTTCCACGATCCTGCCCCAGCACATCCCTACAACATCCATATTCTACGCTTCATCTTGCGAGATTTCCCGAAATATGGCATAACCCGCTGCTGCTGGCGATGATGCAACGTGTCTCTGAATCAAGATTTCGGACGCCATAGGAATCGCCGCAGGAAGGGATGCCTGCCTCGTGTTGGAACCGCCCTCAGCGCCATTGCTGAAGCTGCTGCGTGAGCTGCGGCTTTGTACCCCCGCCGATCTACGTCGGTGCCGGGCCCGCGTGCGCCGCATGGCAACCGACCTGCCCGCCTTCGACTCCGTCTGGATCGATGCTTTGGTGCAACTGCGGCGGCTGACCCCGTTCCAAGCTCAGATCCTGGAATCTCCGCATCCGGAACGTTTGCGCGTGGGTCCGTGCGTGCTGGTGGAACGCCTGGCGGTCGGTTTCTCAGGAGCGACGTACCTCGCCCGGGCAATTGGGACTCGCCAGGCGCGAATCTTAAAGCTAGTGACAGTGGAAGAAGATCTCGTCCCCGAGATCATGAACCGCAGCCAGAAGCTGATGACGACCGGCCGCAAGCTGGCCCATCCGTCAATCGTGATCCCTCAGGCCTGCGAGCGAATCGAACAACAACTGGTGTTTGTCAGCCGGCACATCCCCGGTCGCACCTTAACCGAATTGCTGATCCGCCGCGGACGCTATCCGGCACGGGTAGTCTGGCAAATCGGTCGGCAACTAGCAGATGGCCTGGCAAGACTACATGCCATCGGGCTGGCTCACGGTGAAATCCGACCGTCCCAGGTGCGGTTGCTTTCCGAGGGCACGGCAGTCCTGATTGATACTGGAATTCAAGGCGTTCTCGAGCCGGAGCTCACGCCCCATTCGCAGCTCGTTCCGGAGTGTTACGACTGTATTGCCCCGGAATTGATCGGCACGGGGATCACCTGCAACCCGGCCTCGGACCTGTACGCACTAGGCTGCCTGTTGTGGCAACTGTTAGCAGGACGCCCCCCCTTCCCCGGCGGTGATCCGCTGGTCAAGCTCGCCTCGCATCAGACGCGACGGATCCGCGATGTCCGTGACTTCGCACCCGACACGCCGGCCCCGCTGGCCGAAATGATTCTGAAACTGACCTCCCCCAACGTCGCCGATCGGCCGGCAAATGCTGGTGCCGTCCTGCAGACGTGGGGAGCTCCGCGCCGTTCGGGCCGACGGTTGCTGAAGCGTTTCGTCAGCAGCTTTGAACGCCCTGTCGGGGAAGGCCTCAAGCTGGCCAGTGTGGTCAACTCGCCGCTTGTCTGGACCTTGACTCTATTGTTCGCGATCACCGGGATTACGGCCGGCTTTGTCCACGAGGGAACTCGAGCCAACTTGCTCCGCATTTGGGCCGCGATTCCACATGTCGTACAAGCCCCCAGTCCGGCAACCGTCGCGACGAACAGCGATTCAGCGACCGTCGAGCACCAAGCCGCACACATCACCACAACACCAGAAACACCATTACAAAAAATCCCCGAACCGAACGCCCAGGGCATCATCGAACTGGCCACGAACGGCCCGTACGCTCCGCGCGATATCACACAAATTGGCCCGCTAGTCATCCGTAGCCGTCAGGGAATTCGCGCCGAGATCGTCCTGGACGAAACCCCGTTGGTCCTACTCGCGGAAAAAATCCAACTTCAGGGGCTCGTGTTCCGTCGCGCCAACACTCTGGAAGCCAACGGTGAATCACCGGCCCCTCCGGCTCAGTTGCTGGTGGAAGCCCTGGAATTAGAAGTCCGCGACACCTCCTTTTTGACTCACTCCGACACAGCCGCGCCGGTCGTCGAAGCCTTAGAATTTCAAACGCGGCAAGCCACCCCGTCCGCAATCTGCTGGCGCGTCCCCGACGCGGCCGGGCCTCGCACAGGGATGGCTGTGCTGGAGAACGTTGTCGTATTGGGAACCAGCTCTGCGCTCGATTTGCGCAGTCCGGCCAGGAAGATCACGCTGCGAAATGTGCTGCGTCTGGGAGCCGGCCCCTTGCTGCATCTGGGCGGGCCGCGCACGAGCCCGTTGGACTTGGAACTGCAACTGGAACATGTCACCTGCCGGCAGTCGGGATCGCTCGTACGCTGGGTGGTCCTGGACCAGAAACCCGCGAAAGAACAAATCAAAATCGACGCTCGCGACTGCGTGTTTGAGATTCTGCCGACACAAGGTGGACTGTTGGAATTTGTCGGGCAAAAACATGTCGCCGACTGGGCCAAGCGAATCAAGTTTGTCGGCGACATCTGCCTCGCCTCCGAACAGACAGAGATTATGGTACGCTCATCTCCCACGAATGACGAATTCATTCCGGGGGACAGTTCGGATATCGCGTTAGAGGGGATCACTCAGGGAGGATTTGCCTTCGTCGGTGCTTTCACTCTGCAACCGCGTGACTCCACCATTCAACAGGACTTTGAAGGCATTCGGAGTTCTCGTGGTTTGCCCGGTGTGATCTCCACGCGGTTGCCCGGCGGAACCGAGCACGAACCGCCAATCCTGGCCGCGTCTCCCCCGATTCCCGCCCGTGCTCCGGCACCACGCCGGTCGGCATCCGGGCCAGCACCAAGATCTGTTAACCGTTAAGCGAAGTTCGGGGATTGGGCCGTGACTGTGCGACGTGGACTACTCTGGAAAGACATCGCGCTCATCAGCTTCTGGCTGACGGCTTTCATCGGGACACATTTGCCCCAAGTGCCGCAGGCCATCAATCAAGTCTCTGACAAGACACTTCACAGTGCCGCCTTCACCATTCTGGGCGGCCTGTTGAGCTGGGTCTTACAGGACCGTGTTCGAGGATGGAACAGGCACGGACTCCTGGTGCTGCTGATCATTGCGGCCTATGGAGCAGCCGACGAACTGTTGCAGATCCCGGTGGGTCGCCACTGCGATTTTCAGGACTGGGTCGCTGACATGATCGGCGGCTGTACCGGCCTGGCACTCTTTCATCTGGTGCATCGCCTCGCGAGAATCTTTCGAACCTCGACCGCGGATTAACTCGACGCGGGAAACGGCAGAACGCCGCAATGAATGATCATGGGAGGGCGAGGCTCCTGCCGAACCGCTAAGTCTACTGGGATTCGAATGACCAAGCGGTTCGGCAGGAGCCTCACCCTCCCGACCATACGAATCACCTGGCATTCGCGGCAAAAATCAACGAATAACCGGACGGTCCCATTCGCGATAGCGATCGGAAGTCTCAATCTCGGCAGGCCGATCCTTCGCTTCGGAGTCAGGTTCCTCGTCTGCGATGAATTCCGCCTTCATGCCGTCGTCCACTTCGATGTCTTCAATTTCTTCGATGTCAACCGGTTCCGGGACTTCGAGGCCCACCTGCTGAATCGTCGGTTTCCCCGTACGGACAGAGGTCTGCCGCTGCTGCAGTTGAGTTTCCTGCGAGAGCGACTCGGCTGGCGGAGCACTGACTTTCAACGGCTGCACGGCATCAAACTGCCGACCGTCAATCGTCTTGAAACGTGCGTGTAACGTCAGATTAGAACCTTGTGGTAACCGTGACCAGGATTCTTCGAACAGAAATCCGGCAGCGAGAAAACCACTATGCCAGGCGTCTTTGGTCTGAGCCGGCGTGAACGTCCAACTGCCCACTTCTTGAGAACCTTCGGGAGCGGTCAAATCAACGGCACGTAGTTCAATCGTGCCCGGTAATTTGACCAGCCCACCCTGCTCATCATGCGGATACAACAGCACGCTGAGCATCTCATCGCCCGGTCGGCCATCGCGATCGACGCCGCTGGTCAGATACGTATTGAAACGCAGCCCAATGGCTTTGTATTCGTTCTCAAAGTGCTCCGGCGAATGAGCCTGTTGACCGCTGGTCGCCAGTTGAGCTCGTAGCTGAGCCACTTCATTTTGAGAAATCTGCAGCTCGCTTTGAGTCGCGGCCAGTTGCTGCTGCAAGCCGGTGAGTCGGTCTTCTTGCTGGCGCAGCTCGGATTCGAGAACTTCCAGCCCACCGCGAGACGCGCACCCCCCCATCATGGCCAGTGCCATGATCACCGACATCCATGTCTGGTGAACCAATCGCATGGGAATTCCGACTACAAATCAGCCGGCTGCCGAGCTGTTGGAAAAGGTTGTTAAGTAAAGCCGGCGAACAGCCAGCGAAAGCGTTGAAAAACTTTCGCTGGCCACGCCATGCTTGTCTGCAAAATAACACTGCGGTGAAACTAGCCGACGCTGCCGGGCAAGCTGGGCAGCTTGTCCAGAACATTGTCGATCAATCCGTAAGCCCGAGCTTCTTCCGAGGACATGAAATTGTCGCGATCGGTATCGCGTTCGATTTCGTCCAAGGTGCGACCGGTATGCTTCACCATCAACTCGTTCATACTGCGCTTGATGCGGATGACTTCCTTGGCGTGAATTTCCAACTCGGTCGCGGTGCCTTCCATACCTGCCAGGGGCTGATGGATCATGATGCGAGCATTCGGTAGCCCGTATCGTTTTCCTTTCGCTCCGGCAGTCAGCAACATCGCGCCCATACTGGCGGCCTGGCCAATACAGTAGGTCGCCACGTCGCAGGAAATGATCTGCATCGTGTCATAAATCGCCATGCCGGCCGTGATCGAGCCACCGGGCGAATTAATGTAAAAGTGGATGTCAGCCTTGGGGTCTTCAAACTGCAAGTACAGCAGTTGAGCGACGATGCTGTTCGACACGACATCGTTCACCTGCGTGCCCATGAACACAATACGGTCCTTGAGCAGCCGGCTGTAGATGTCCATGGCCCGCTCTTCGCGGCCATTTTTCTCAATAACATAAGGGACGAGGGTCGTCATAATGTGCTCATTTGTGTTGTCCGGCAGTGATGGCGAAGCGGTTGAACCAGGCATTTTCTGTGCGAGGCAAATGCCTCGCCGGCGGATCAACAACAACACGCGCCACTGACCGTGGGGTCAATACCAGATCTCCGAAAACTCTTCAATCGCAGTTTCAAAGGAATCGCCGCCGTAAATCTCGTTCACAGCCAGGAATGAGTGGTAAATCTCGCACTCCTGGCCGCTTGGAAAATCACTACGCAATCGGAGTCACAATTTCGGTTTTCTTGGGAGCCGCAGCGAGAACTTCGTCGACCAGGCCATAAGCCTTGGCTTGTTCGGCAGTCAGGTAGCGATCGCGATCCGTGTCCTTCGCAATCACTTCCAGAGGTTGCCCCGTGTGATGGGACAGGATCTGGTTGAGGATCTCACGCGTTTCCAGGATGTCTTTGGCTTGGATCTCAATGTCGGAGACCTGACCACCCACTTGCCCATAGGGCTGGTGAATCATCATCTTGGAATGCGGCAAGGCGTAGCGTTTGCCCTTCGTGCCACCGGCCAGCACAATGGCTCCGCCGCTAGCCGCCAAGCCGACACAGTACGTGGCGACGTTGCATTCCATGAACTGCATCGTGTCATAAATCGCCATCGTGGCGGTCACCGAACCACCGGGCGAATTGACATACATATGAATGTCCTGATGCCGGTTTTCCGACTGCAGGAACAACAGCTTCATGACGATCAGATTGGCGCTGCCGTCATGGATCGGACCATCGAGGAAAATGATGCGATTCTCAAGGAGAAGATCGCCAATCCCCATCTGCCGTTGCCGCGAGTAATCTCGGGGGCGTTGCAACTGAGGCGAATACTGTCCTGTCATCAGCGGGTCGAACATGCTGAATTCCCTTCCCACCAGCGATCAAACGCGTGTACGAGATTCTTAAAAGAGCGTCTCACGTGAGCTGACAGCTCCGTCGCCCAATGTTCTCGGTGTTGAACCCGAGTCGTCGGAATTATAGGCGCGCCTGCCGCGGATTGAAGCGGATTGAGACATTAAGATCAAGTCCAGGGTGTCCGGCAGCCGGCGAAAGTCTTAGCAGCGATGGACCTTGCGAGCGTTTAGGGCCACATTTGGTGAACACAAAAAGGATTTCCCACAGGTCACAAATGGGAACCAAGACGTAAATCAACAAGCCCGGCATCCCCTGATTGGAGAATGCCGGGCCTGTCAAAATCTCGCGATTGTGAATGCGTCAACGACGGTCACGGGCTCATTTCTTCACCGTAGTATTCGGCTTGGACGACTTGCCTGTGTCCGCAGTCAGCTCCTTCTTGCCCACGGGTTCTTTCCCGGTGGTTTCCTTCTCTCCCGATTCGGGATCTTCCTTATCAGCATCGACCTTATCCGATGCGTCGCCCGACTTCGTCGAGGCATTCTCATTTTTGGATGCAGACTTGTCGGCGTCTGCCGTCTTCGTCGTGGTATGTGGCTTGGTGCTCGACTTGTTCGCCATCTCGGCGTTGTGCTTCCGGTTCTTTTCGACGCGAGCCTCGCGCTCTTCCGCCGCCTTGGCCTTCTTACGCGCCAAGTCAGCCCGATGCTCGGCCATTTTCTGAGCCGCTTCGGCCTGCGCCTTAGCGGACCATTCCATGTAGGCCTTCTGCATTGCCTGAGCTTGCTTGGCCTGCTGCTGTTGCATCTGCTGATAGCGGCGGATCAGTCCCGAATTGCCGCGACGCTGAGCCTGAGCTGCCGACACGTTGGCCAACACGAACACGGCCACCAACCCATACACCCACAACTCCGAAGACTTCATGTCTGCGCCCCTTAGGGTCAACTCGACTGATCAGAGATGAAAAATCAGCCAAGTATGTGACCCACCTGTACTATATCCATCAAGATGCGCAGCTCTCACTCTTTCCTCGATTAAATACCCGTAAGAAACCAATCCCGGGGCGTAAGGCATTCATCTATAATTCCTTACGGCAACAACAAGCACAGAAAAAAGCGACGTCCTGAAGACATCATTTCGCCGCTAAGGGACGAAAACCTTCCGTCTTCAAAGCAATCTTGTATAGACTCTTATCCACGGTGATATACAGAGTCTTACCCTCGGCACCGATCCCGAAGGTCACATTGCTCGGCAGTCCCACCGGTTCCGCTGTGTCTTCCGGCTGAGGCGCACCAGTCGGGATGAAGGCGACTTCTTTCCCTTCGGCATTCAGCACCAGCACTCCGGGGCGTTTCAATCCACGCGACGTGAGATACACATGCCCCAAGGCATCGATCGTCATCCCGTCGCAACCGTTCTGCGTTCCAAAGTCATACAGCACCTTCCGCGGCCCGTTGACCTTACCGTCAGCTCCCAACGGGAAGACATAGACCTTCATCGCCCCTTTCTTCGGAGGCTCACCAACACCAATCTCATCGGTCCCGTTGTTGTGATCGGCCACGTACAAGGTGCGGCCATCGGGGCTCAAGGCCACACCGTTGGGTTTCTCTACTTCATGAGTGATCTCGGTCACGCTGCCATTGGGGTCCACGCGGTACACCGCGCGATGTTCCAGTTCCCGTTTCTCCGGCCCCAGGTATTTGGGATCCGAGAAATAAACGCGATCGTGACGATCAATCACCAGATCGTTAGGCGAGTTGAATTTCTTGCCTTCGAACTTGTCTGCCAGCACGGTCCGCGTGCCGGTTTTGATGTCGTACCGCACGATGCTGCGGCCGCCAAAATCGGCGCCTTCGCAGGCATTCAGCCGCCCCTGTGAATCAAACTTCAAACCATTGGATTTCTGGCTATCCGTTTTGAAGACGGTCGTTTCCTTCGACTTGGGATCAAACCGCAGAATCATTCCCTTGTCTTCGCCCACGGGAATATCAGAAAAATAGATCGAACCATCCGGAGCCACAGTCGGCCCTTCGGTCAGTCCCCCCTTGATCTTGGCCGAACGCGTAAACAGCAACTCCAGCTTCGCATCCGGAGCCACAATGGACTCGCCGGTCGGCTTGGGTAGCTCCGCAAACGCCGACAGTTGTGTAGACAGTACGACGACCAGACAACTCACCGCATGGCGCATTTTGTTCTCCCGGTTGTGTGACTTAAATCAGAACGTACCAAGACTGGAGTAAACGACCACGGCTAGAAGCCGTGGCTTTGGCTTGCCCCGTAGAACGGGGC
>JAZKFE010000135.1:0-3603 GCA_040386595.1 Planctomycetota bacterium
CCGCTCACCCAGAATCCAGGCGCCCATCGACGCAGAGGCGTTTTAGTATCGGGGCTTCTACAGGGAACCTGTATACTTCACGAGCTCGCTGCCAGCCTTCTCACATAGCAACCGATAGCAACTGAAGACATCCATGTCCAAACACCATAACCGGATCAAGCGTGACGCCGCGGCTCGCCAACGTCGACGTACGGCTCCTGGTGCCCCGCCTGGGACCTTGAAGGCAGATCCCGATGCCCCTCGTCCGCAGATCAAAGTCATCGCCTATTCGGATCAGGAATTTGTCGAACAGGATATCCAGCAGCCGAGTGAGCTGAAGGCGTTTTTGGGGCGGTTTCCCGTTACCTGGATCAATGTCGATGGGCTGGGAGATGCCAAGGTTCTCAGTGAACTTGGCGAGATCTTTCGCATCCATCCGCTGGCCCTGGAAGATGTCATCAATGTTCATCAGCGAGCCAAGCTCGAACATTACTCGGGCCATCAGTTTCTGGTCTTCCACCAAGTTGACGCCGGCGAGCGGATCCAATCGGAGCAGATCAGTCTGTTTTTGGGGTCGAACTTTGTACTGACTTTTCAAGAAGAAGCGGGAGACTGTTTCGAGCCCCTGCGCGAGCGGATGCGACAGCATGTGGGGCTGCTACGCAAGTCGGGCCCGGACTACCTGGCCTACAGCCTGTTGGACTCGATCGTCGATCACTATTTTCCGCTGCTGGAATCGTATGGTGAACGGTTGGATGATCTGGAAACGCAAATCATCCAGTCCCCCGAAAGCACGACGATGTCCAGTATCCACGACATCAAGCGAGAGCTGCTGGAACTGCGTCGCAAAATCTGGCCCTTACGCGATGCGTTGAACACGCTGGTCCGCGATCCTGTTCCCGAGGTCGCCGATTCCACACGCATTTATTTGCGTGACTGCTATGACCACATTATGCGGATCATTGACCTGCTGGAGGCCTATCGCGACCTGTCTTCCGACTTGCTTGAGTTTCAGCTGTCGAGCATCAGTTACAAGATCAACGAAGTGATGCGAGTGCTGACGGTCATCGCCACGATTTTCATTCCGTTGACATTTATCGCCGGTGTGTACGGAATGAATTTTGATCCCGACACATCACCCTGGAACATGCCCGAACTCCGCTGGTTTTGGGGCTATCCCTTTGCGCTGGGCTTGATGCTGGTTGTGACGCTCGGCCTGCTGGCATTCTTTTATCGTAAAGGCTGGCTCGGTGGTGGTCACAGGGGGCTTGTGGCGAAAGACAATCGCCGCGGCAACTAAATCGATCTGCGGATCATTCAGGCTGTGTGCAGGTACCACCACCCCGCAGTGAAGTTGGCAAACGCGATCAGATTTCCCGCGGAATGCAGGGCCATGGGGACCAGGATCGTACGGCTTTTGATAAACGCCCAAGCTAACATGAATCCCGCGATTTGGTTGTCCGGACCGGGATTTCCGCCCAGGACATGAATCGCGGCAAACACGATCCCGCTGATGAGAATCGAGCCCAGGTCTCCACCGGTGGGGGCAATCGCAAAAATCAGCAAGGCGCGATAAACCAGTTCTTCTTCCACCGGTGCGTTAAGGCACATCGAGAGTAGAGCCCTGACGCTCGGTGCCCTAGCCTCAATGGGGACCGTTAGGCCTATTAGGCAGGCGAGAATCAGTAATACTGCGATCAGCAGGCCGATGGCCGCCCCGAAATAGATTCCCATTCGGAACCAGAAGCCCCAGCCTTGTGCGGGCTGCAGTCTGAATCCGAGCAATTCCGAATTGTGATTGTCCAGGCACAAGATCGCAACCAGCCCGGCAAGCACGACGATCGTGGGATCGATAGGGATAAGGTTTCGTAGCGAGTATTCGGCGGGAATTGCAGCGACATGGAATATGACGACCAGCAGCGCAATGCAGCGACTGGCGAAGAAAGGCCATCCCGACGCAGGCTTAACAGCACCGTCCGCCATGAATGATTCCTGTCGCGAATTTCGCGTGTGATCAGTCTGCGCAGCAAAGCAGCCCGGCTGCCAAGGGCAGTCGGGCTGAGTATTTCGCGATGTTTTGCGTTGGCAATTATTAGTTGGCGCTGGCGTCAACTGCAACAGCAACGGGAGCCACGACGTTGACGCGGCGGCCTTCCTGGTCGAACATCACTTTGCCGTCCGTCAGGGCGAACAGAGTGTAATCGCGACCGCAGCCAACGTTCTTGCCAGCGTGCCACTTCGTGCCACATTGACGAATCAAAATGTTGCCAGCAATGACGGACTCGCCGCCAAAGCGCTTGACGCCGCGTCGCTGACCGTTTGAATCGCGACCGTTACGGCTGGACCCTTGTCCCTTCTTATGAGCCATCGCTGCTACTTCCTTCTCACACTAAGCTTGCTGAGTTTTCGAATTCAACGGAAACCGTCGGTTAGCGATAAATCCACTTCGGATCGCCTTCTGACCGAATCTCCCGTTCGTCCTGTAATAATTCATCTCCCGGACGCCAATACTCTTGTACCAGCGTTTTCCGGAGCACAATTTCTTCGCCGTTGGGCCCTTTGGTCACTTCATAACCGTTGGAAAAACCGGTCATGAAGATCCGGAATCGATCCGCTTTCGGATCCACTCCACGCCATGTTGCCACACCCATGATTTCCGTACCCGGTTTGCCTTCGGGAACGGCGGGGGGCAATGGGCCCACAATCTCAATCGAATTCTTGTACTCGCCGCGCTCCCGTTTATTAATCAAAGGTTGTGCAGCAGGCATGACCCGATCAATGTAACGGTTTTGTTTGCCGTTGTCATCCGTAACCAAAGTAAATTCGGGGACGAAGACTTGCGTTCTCGCTGCCAGAACCTTATCTGCCGGCGGCAGTTCGTTGGGCGACGTTTTAACGGTGATCGAACGGTTGATGGCACGATAGCAGAGATACCAGACGAGTCGTTCCGAGGTTGTGCCGGTTTTTGGGTCGGGAAGATTGACCCGAATTTGGCGTAACGGTCGCAACACCACTTCCATGACCCAGATATCAGGCTGCCGTAGGCGTTCTTCGGCGGTCGCCAATGCCAGGGCACGCCGCTCGACACCCGGCGCCGGAGCGCCAAAGCCAACGGTGGGTAACCAGACGGCCGTCGAAGCCACCAGCGATGACTTCAAAAATTCGCGGCGTGGCATCTCGGTCATGCGAACTCTCCAGAGAAATTATCGACCACGTGGCCTTGATCAGAGGCCTGGCCGTGAACGGCGGCTTTTGCTTCTTGAAATTAGACCACGCTTTTCTGACACGTCAAGCTGTTTCGCAGCAAGTTGTTACGCCCAATCTCAGAATTCGGCGTGAGTGTCGGATGATCGCGTTTGAATCGCGCAGTGCGCGCATTATCTCTACGATCAGGACGGGGCTAGCATCGACAAAATCTCGTGATGAGCTTAGGAATTCGCCGGTTGGTCGTAGAACTGGTCGGAATCGGGAGACATCGCAGGCTGATTGGGGGCGAAGTGATTCGATCTGTAGGATGGGCACTCCTGCCCGTCTCTTCGTAACGAAAAGCCAATACAGACGGGCAAGAGTGCCTTGGGATTACCCTACTTTGGACACCTTTTTAAACTATCAATGCTTGGAAAC
>JAZKFE010000136.1:0-17967 GCA_040386595.1 Planctomycetota bacterium
TTGGATTACCGAGCGAATTGTGGTGTTGGTGGGAACCCGTTGCTGCTGGAGTGTTTTCTCCAAGATCTTCGCCGCGGCCGGCGCGGCCACCGTGCCACCGAAACCGTCTCCGCCGCGTGTCGGCTGGTCGACCGTGACCAGCACCAGGGCTTGCGGATGTTCGGACGGTCCGCCGCAAATGAACGAGCTGATGTTCAATGTCTTGGAGTAGAGCCCCGTCTTCGGATCAATCGCCTGAGCAGTTCCGGTCTTACCAAAGATCTCATAGGCCTTGCCTTGGGCTTTACGCCCCGTGCCCCGTTTGATGACTTCGGTCAGAACACTTCCGGTAAGCCATTCGGCAATCTCTGCCCGGACCACCTCCGAGACGATGATCGGTGACGGACGCGATTGTTCTTCGCCCATCCGCAGCACAAGATGCGGGGAGATCAACCGGCCGCGATTCGCTAACGCACTGTAAGCCGAGATGATTTGCAGTGGTGTCGCCGAGATTTCCTGTCCCATCGGTACCGAACCCGTGGAATAGCTGGTCCATTCCTTGAAGGGGCGTACCAAGCCCGCTTCTTCGGTTGGCAGTTCAATCCCCGTGGGACGGCCAAAGCCGAAACTCATTGCCGCCGCGTAGAGCCCCTGATTGGTGAGACGCTCACCAATCTTGGCCATGCCGATGTTGCTAGATTTGACCAGAATGTCGGTGACGCTCAGGTTCCCATAGGGGTGATGATCGTGCAGAATTCGGCGACCCATGTGGTAGGCCCCCTGCTCGCAGTTGAACACATCATCTTGCCGCAAGACTTGCTTCTGCAGAGCCCAGGCGACGATGCAGGGTTTAAACGTTGAGCCCGGCTCATAGATGTCGGTGATGACTCGGTTCTTCCACGCCTCGGGGGCCGCCGTTTCTGGTGTGTTCGGATCGAACGTGGGGCGAGATGCCATGGCCAGTACTTGACCCGTTTCCGCCGCCAGTACCACGGCACAACAGGCCTTCGGACGAAATTGCTCGACGACTTCGTCCAGCGCCCGCTCGGTAAACAGCTGGATGACTGCGTCGAGAGTCAGGGTCACCGACTGGCCGGCTTGAGGGGCTTCTTCGGCCGCTGGCTGTACATCAATGATCCGCCCCTGCGCATCACGAATCAGCTCGCGCCAGCCCTTGCGGCCCGCAATGTTGGCGTTCAAAGATTGCTCGATTCCGCCGCGCCCTTGGCCATCGATATCGCGCAGACCGATCACCTGAGCCGCCATCGCTCCTTGCGGATAACGTCGTAGGTATTCATCGCGAAACCCAAAGATCTGCGCCGGAAGGTGCAGCTCTTTGACTTTTTCGACCTCGGTGGCGGAGAGTCGGCGTTTCACCCACAGAAAATGCTTCGCTTGATTGAGGCCAATCCGTTCGAATAGCTGGTCGGCATTCAGGTCCAGGGCTTTGGCCAGCTTGTTGGCAATGTCCCACGGGTTCTCGATCTGTTTGGGGATGAGAAACAGGCTGCGCGTGTTGATGCTGGTGGCCAGCAGGCGTCCATGGCGATCGAAGATGTCGCCAGGTCTCGCGATGACGTCCTCACGGACCAGACTTTGACGCGTGACCTTCGCCGCGAACTGGGTGTGCTTGAAACCCTGGAGTTGGATCAGTCGCCCCGAAATCGCCAGTCCCAGCAGCGCGAAGCTGCCGATCAACAAACGATGTCGCCACGCCGCCGGTGGTGGGATTATAGGCTGTGACGACATGGCGGGTGTGGGCCGAAATTCCAGTGAGCAGGAGTGTTTTCACGCAGGCGATATTTCACGCGGGTGACGAGGAACCGCAGTTGCTGAGACTTCCCAGTTCTCAGTTCATTGCAGGCGATCAAGCCGACTCAAACCAACAAGTTTGCCTGATCGCGTTAACCACGTTCGTCATCACCCTTACGGAACGACACTCCATTGCCCTCCTTAGCTCATCGGTTGCCGGCCCCCAGAGATTCACCGCCGGTCCGCCTGTAGCGGTTCACCGAAACAATACGATGAGGCATCTTCTCTGCCTAACGACTCACGGTACCAGCGAGTGGCTGCCACGTGATCTTCGGCGGCCGGCGACCCCGTATTACCCCTGTTCCGTAAGAGGATGTAAGCTGTAAGTCGTTATTTTATGGCGTGTTATGAACTGCTAGGAGCGGCGAGCTGGTCGGTAGGCGGTGACCTGTCGTCTGCTATGAGGCAGAACTTCAGCAGAAAACGCCGAAGGAAGTCGTTTTTGTAAGAAATTCTCTTGTGACGTTTTTCGGGATCCGGTACTAATCCGCTTCCTCAATCCGCCAAGCCAATCTGCCGGTTAGCGGGACGAGACACAGCTTCAGGAAGTTCGTGTTCGAATCCCAATCCCATCTCGGCAGCGGCCCCGCCTGTTCAGGCAAAGTGACTTCGAAAGGACCCTCCCCCATGTCGCGCCTCGCCCTCGCCACCATCGCCCTCGGTTTGCTGTCCCTCGCCACCGGATGCTGTTCACCTTGTGGAGGTCGTGGATTGACCTCTTACAACTACAGCCCGGCTTATCCGACCGCCTACGCCCCGGCCTATTCGACCGCTTATGCCGTACCGGCATCACCTGGCTGTAGCAGCTGTGCCGCTGGAGTCGCCCCGTTCTAAGTTCGTGAATCTTGATTCATGAACTGGACTTGGTCCCGTGCTGGGCCAAGGGGCGTATTTGTGGTAAGTGAAGTGACATCATTGAGCTGGAACTGACGCCATCGTAGGGCTGCGATGGAGCGTTCAGATGGCCGCATTTTCTGGTTGTTTCAGGGTGGCAAAGATCCTCTGTAACAACTGTTCGAGCTCTTGAAAGTTGGATTCGATCTGGTCTCCCGCTTCGGCTTTGGCCAGGCGTTCCAAATGGGACGCCGGCGCCGTGAGCTGATGAAAACCAACCGTTCCACCGCTCCCTTTCAACCAGTGGGCAAATTGTGAGAGTGCATCCCAGTCCTTGTGCCGGGCATACTCACGCGCCTCCACCAGACGTTGTTCGAGTCGCACCGCAAATTCCTCGATAATGCTGCGAAATTCTGGATCATCCAGGGGAAGATCGCAGTGCAGAGAAGCGGCATCGGTGGTCGCTGGAGTTGTCGTGGACGGAACCGCCTGAGGAGTTGGCAGCGGTTCACTCGCCGTCAGCGGAGTAATTTCAGCCAGCTTTTGGATGAGTCGGTTTTCATCGACCGGCTTGGTTAAGTAACCGGTGCATCCCGCCTTCAGGCAACGATCTTCGTCGCCGCTCAAGGCATGGGCAGTCAGGGCTAAAATCGGAATGTTCACGCCACACGTTCTGAGTTCTGAAGTCGCTGTATAGCCGTCTTTTACCGGCATCTGCATATCCATCAAGATGACATCAAAGTTGCCGCTCAAGGCTAGCTCGACGCCGACCTGTCCATTTTCGGCATCGACCACTTCGCACTGATGTCGCCGCAAGACCAAATGAATCAGGCGTCGATTCAGGTCGCCATCTTCGACCAGCAACACCCGCAACGGGTGCAGTTCTGTTTTCGACTGGCCATCGTCGGCTCCCGCAGCGGGGACGATATTGACCGCGGGGGGCGATGCCAGCATCGATACGTTTTCCATCGAACCGGCATCGATGGTCAGCTTGAAGATACTTCCCGTTCCCATCTCGCTTTCGGCCGTCAATGATCCCCCCAATAGTTCGGCGATGCGGCGACTGATGGTCAGCCCCAGGCCTGTTCCGCTGTAGCGTCGGGTCATCGAGTAATCGGCTTGGGTAAACGGCCGGAAGATTCGTTCCAACTGATCGCGAGGAATGCCAATCCCCGTGTCGATGACTTCCATTTCCAATAATCCGGCTGCACGGTTCAAACGAGTCAGAATGCGAACTCCGCCCTGCTCGGTGAACTTGATGGCATTCCCGATCACATTGATCAGGACCTGCCGCAGTTTTTCGCCATCGGTATGAATGGTGACCGGTACTGGACCGATCCAATGGTGATCGAGCGTCAGCCCCTTCTCGAGAGCCGGAACCCGCATCAGAACCATCACCTGGGTAATGATTTGATGCGGTGAGCATTCTTCAGGCTGGACATCCATGCGGCCCGATTCGATCTTCGAGAGATCAAGCACATCATTGATCAATCGCAGCAGATGCTGTCCGCTGCTGTAGACCGTGTCGACGAACTCTCGCTCGTCCGGCCCAAATTTGTGCCGTTCTCTGCGGAGTTGTTCCGTGTATCCCAGGATGGCGTTCATCGGCGTGCGGATTTCATGGCTCATGTTTGCCAGAAATTGCGACTTCGCTTTGGACGCCGCCAGGGCCTCGTAGGTCTTCTTTTCCAGTTCTTTCGTGCGTTTTAGCACCAAATCTTCCAGGTGCTGGCGGTGTTCATCGAGCTCCGCGTCACGACAGGCGATCTGGGCCAGCATGGAATTGAAGCTGTCGGATAGCAGACCGAGTTCATCATCGGAATCGTGTTCGACTCGCACGGAATAATCGCCGCTGGCCGAAACCCGTTTAACGGCGGCCAGTAATTGCAGCACGGGACGCGAAATCAACGACTGCAGCCGCCACGCCAGAACCGTCGACACCATCACGCTGCCGATAAGGACTAAGGACATGACAAATTGCTGTTCTCGCCGCTGACTTTCCAGTCGTTGCTGACGGACTTGAAGATAGATCTGGCCTACTTGGCGACCGTTAATCGCGACTTGTCGCAGGATGTGCAGATTACCATCGGGACCAAACCCGAGGTTATGTGCCAGGATGAATTTGTTGTCAGGAAATGGCTGTGCGTCGCGACGATACTTTGCCACCCACTGTCCGGAATTGTCGAGCACACCAGCGATTTCGATTTCGCTATCTTGCTTCAACGCCGCCAGGATTCGCTGTGCTGCCCGTGAATCATAATTCACAATCGCTTCGCTGCAGTTATCGCCCATGGTGTCGGCGAGCGTCGCATACGTAGCGATGAGCGAGGATTGCAGCCGTTGCTGATCAATCACGAACAGAGCTGCACTCGTGCAGACCAGCGTTAATAGGCTGGTTGTCACTGCGAGCAGAATCAGCTTGCCACTGATGGAAAATTTAAAGGACTGCATCAATATCAATTCCGACGAGGCATTTCCCGCAACTATTCCCCGAAGTGTTTCGGGGCGAGTTACGTGCGTCCTGGCCGCAGCATCCAATTGGCCCGATGCCGCTGCAGACTCCAACGAGGGCGCATTCCTGTCAGGTATTCATAGGTTTGGAATTCCGGCAGAGAGTTAGGAACGAACTGAAGCTCGGCAGAAAACACGATTTTGGGGTAACGATTCTGACAGCTTTACTGTTCTTGCTGGCGTTCCATCGTCGTTGTTCGTTCCGCGAACATGACGCATCTGCAATCGCCATGTGGCGGCATGTTCAGGCCTGACTCTTATTCAACGTCGCGACTGCGGTTGTGTGATGCTTGCGAAGTGGGCAACGACGGTGGAAGACTTTAGGGGCGTTTCACTCAACTATGTCCATCTCTTCAAATTGCGAGAATTGACGTACTGGAATAGAATGAATGAGTTAAGATCGCGGTTCGTCGGGACTGCGTTTGCCGGCTCGCGATTGTCTGCGTGCGGTACGACGCGTGACCAATGGTCAGGCATCCATGAATCAACGTGAAAATCCTCTGTTTTGGTCGGTCAGCCTCGGCCGCTGGTTTTCCACTGACGTGCGAGTCAGTTGGTATTTCCCGCTGTTGTGGATCGTATTTGTACTCAAATTCGGTCTGGCTTATGGGACTGCGATCGAATGTGTCTTGCTCGTTTCGGTCTTGTTGCACGAGTTCGGCCACGTTTTTGGCGCGCGCTGGACTGGCGGTCAGGCCGATGAGATTCTGATCTGGCCGCTGGGCGGTTTGGCGTTCGTGCAACCGGCGCGAAATTTCCGCTCACAGTTCCTGACGACAGCAGCGGGGCCGCTGGTGAATTTCGCGATTTGCGCGGTCACTTTGCCCCATGTCCTGTCGACCATCTACGGGCCTCATTGCTGGAATCCGTTCATTCTGCCGATTCCCATGGATGCGTTTGGCAAGCATCTCCTGTCGGATCTGACGGTCATTACGTTTTCGTTGAACTGGATGTCGTTGGTGATCAACCTGATCCCCGCCCACCCGCTGGACGGCGGCCAGATGCTACGAGCCATTCTCAGTTCCCGCATGGGACCACTGGCTGGCGCGGAATGGGCCGCAAAGATCGGCTTCGTCGCGGCGATTTGCCTGGGGCTGGTCGGTGTCTTCGATAAAGAACTTATGTGGCTGTTCGGACTGGCGCTCTTCCTGGTCGTCATGACGATGCAGGAGCTCCAGCGGATCCAGTACGGTGAGATGGTCGACGATTCCGAGTTTGGTTACGACTTTTCTCAAGGCTACACCAGCTTGGAACGCTCCTCGCCGACAACACAAGAACCCCGCGTCAGCATCTGGCAACGTTGGAAACGCCAGCGTGAAGATGAACGTCGCCGCAAAGAATCCGAGCAGGAACAAGAGGCCGAAGCACAGCTAGATGCCATCCTGGCCAAACTGCACGAGGGGGGCATGGCGGCCCTCACCTCCAGCGAGAAGCGGATCTTAGAGCGTGCCAGTGCCAAGTACCGCAAAGGCCGGTCCGGCACGTAATCTTGGTTCATGTGACCGATTCGAACGTGGCGAGCCTGAGGTGAGATTCGGCTCGGCGACTCTGACTCCGAATGAATCTTTCGTAACCGGAAGCGGGCTCGCCAGACATCGTGGAAAGTCGCATACCCACGGGTTACATTGCATGGAACACGAGTCTCCGATTCCTAAACTTCCTCAAAGCGCTCTTTGATCGAGCGATTTCGTTGCCTTTCTGGTTATCGTAAGCGGATGTTGGCCGCTGTGCGAGCCCGCCTAGAATTGGTTTTCTCAATGGATTTGCAACTTAAAGATCACGTGGCGATTGTCACCGGCGGCGCGAGCGGTATCGGCTGGGCCATTGCCCGCGGTTTTGCGGCTGAGGGCTGCCACGTCGCTCTATGGGATCGTTCGCCGCAAGTCACCGATCAGGCCGGGATGCTCGCCGCAGAATTTGCTGTCCGTACGATCGGGCTGGTAGTTGATGTCGCCGATGAAGTGTCGGTCAACCATGCCCAGCAGCATACCATTGAAAACCTGGGCACGGCCGAACATCTGGTTCATTCGGCGGCGATTGGTTCGGGGAAGTTCGGCTTCCCCTTCAATAAGCTACAGCCTGTCGACTGGCGGCGGGTTCTGGATGTGAATGTGTTGGGGATGGTGCATGTGGCCCACGCGGTGGTGCCTGCGATGCTGGAAGAAACTCGCGGAACGCTGGTGTTTGTCTCCTCGGTCGCCGGTCAGATCGGATCTCAAACTGATCCCCCCTACAGTGCGTCGAAAGCAGCCAATATCAATTTCGCGCAGTGCCTGGCGAAGGATCTGGCCTCCAGTGGAATCCGTGTGAATTCCGTCTGCCCGGGAATGGTTCAGACGCCGTTAAATCGCGCTGTGTGGGAGTCGTGGAATGCCGATCAGCCACCCGAGAAAAAACGTAGCTACGAAGCCTGGGCCGGAGATAAAGTCCGCCAGATTGTCCCGCTGGGGCGCTGGCAGACACCGGAAAACATTGCCGACATGATCGTGTTTCTCTCGTCCCCCCGCGCGTCCGAAGTGACCGGCCAGACTATCAATGTCGACGGCGGCTATGTGATGCACTGGTAGTGGCCCACCAATCTCGCCCGAAACGCACGTTTTGAACGTGTCGTTGGAATTGGACGGGAAACGAGAAGTAAGAAGGAATTATCTCACGCAAAGGCGCGAAGATGAAGAACGTTTTGTTTCGTTGAGTTCTGGGCTTTTTGCGCCTTGGCGCCTTTGCGTGAGGTTTTCTGCAATTCTCAGACGATGACTGGATAAAAACGCGACATCATTGCACTTCGCTCCCTGCTGTGATTTAACTACTGAACTCCGATGTTTCAGTAGTTCTTCCACTCACCAGAGCGAGACTCAGCATGAGCAATGTGCGTGATTTCGGTGCCAAGGGCGACGGTAAGACAGATGATACGGCCGCTCTGCAACATTGCCTGAAGGATGGGAATGGACTCGTCGAATTTCCCCGCGGAGATTACCTGATCTCGCAGACGCTGGTGATCGATCTCACCCAGCGCAGTCGCGTGGCTCTCAAAGGAACCGGCGGTACTGCCAAGCTGATTATGACTGGCGCCGGCCCTGCTCTGGCGTTGCACGCCGGGCACACCGGATCGGCGGATCCAGGAACGTTTCGGCCTGAAGAATGGCTGAATGAGCGTATGCCGACGGTCAGCGAAATTGAAATCGAAGGGCGGCACCCCGAAGCCGACGGGATCCTGATCAGCGGTGTCATGCAGCCGACTCTGACGGGCGTTCTGATTCGCCGCGTGCGAAACGCCATCGAGATCACGCGCCGCGCCCGTAACGTACTGATTAGTCATTGCCACATCTATCACAACACCGGCATTGGCATTTATCTAAACAAGCTGAACCTGCATCAAATTAATATTATCGGTTGTCACATCAGCTATAACCGGCTGGGGGGAATTCGTACCGAGAACTGCGAGATTCGCAATTTCCAAATCACCGGTAACGACATTGAATACAACAATAATAGAGCGATTAAAGTCCCGGGGGCCGATGACATCGCGACGGCGGAAATCTATATCGATGTCGGTGAGGGTTCGATTCGCGAAGGGACAATCTCCAGCAATACGATTCAGGCGACTTATAGTAAGAACGGCTCCAATATCCGCTTTATTGGTGCTGGGGGAGACAAGAATCATAAGGCCGGAATGTGGTGCATTACAGGAAATCTGATTGGCAGCCAAGAGACTAACATTCATCTGACCTCCGTGAGAGGCATGTCGATCACTGGCAACTTTGTTTATAGCGGACACCATCGCAACGTCTTAATTGAAGACTCGAAGCATGTGACGTTGGGTGCAAATTGTTTTGAGCACAATCCCGACTATCAGCAGAATGAACTCTGCACCGGGGTCACCTTTAAGAATTGCGATGATTGCAATATTACAGGGATGATTCTGCAGGACAGTCAAGCGGGAAAACATACCGTTCCGAACGTTGTACCCATTGAACGGCAAGGGCTACTAGAACTCTTCAACTGCCGCCGATTCAATATTAGCGGGTCGCAGATTTTTGATGCCGCACCGCATGGGATCTATCTCGAAAACTGTACCGACACCATTATTACCGGCTGCACGGTGCTCGATAATCGCGAGAAGAAACTGATGCGGTCAGCCATTCATTTGAAACAGCCGGTTCGTTGTCTGATTGCTTCTTGCCGACTGGGCAGAGGGAGCGAACACGTGATTGAAACCGATACTGAAGTCCAACAGAGCGGCAATCTAACAGATTGAAACGATGTCGTAGGGGCGTCGCGGATTCACTGGATGTTTTCATTTAAGAAGAGTTTTTAGCCACGGATTCACACGGATTGAACACGGAATAGATCATCCTGTGTTTGTGTCGTCTCAGGACGCTAACCGAATACTTCAAGACTGGCTGGAATTGCCGAACAATGTCGGCAGACGTTGACCCAATCCGTGTTTGATCTGTGTCAATCCGTGGCTAAAAACTCTTCTTCATATGAATTGTTTTCTCCGTGACTCCGTGGTGCAATTCTTCCTACCCGAAACGTCTGGAGCGAATACGTTTCGCTAATCCACGTGGTCCGTGTTCTGTTTGGTTTGACGGATCCAAATCGGCGGGTTGGCCGTGGGTTGATAGGCGGCTTTGATGGGGGCTTCAATCGGGGGCCAAGATTGGAGTTCATGGTCATATAGGATGACGGTTGGTGGATGCTGTTGCAGAGTCTCCCGCAGTTTTGTTTTGTCCTGCTCTGTCATCAGCGCCAATGAATAACGATTGATCCACCAGAAGTAGCTGGCGTGCGGTCGCAATGCGCCGTAGCCGGCGAAGCCATCGAGGACCGTGTCATCTAGGCTCACGAGTGAATTCACTCGTTCAATGAGGGCCACTTGAGTGCGATTTGGCCACAGCCAACTATTAGCGTCACGTGCCACGGCATAGCTCATTCCGAGAATCGCGAGCGGCAAGATCATCCACTGCGATCTGGTTGTAGAGCGAGAAAGACACACACACCACACGATCAGGCTCACCGGCAGCACGACGACAGCTGCTGCGGGGATCTGCCAGGAATTCCAGAGTTCTCGCACATGCGATAAGGCTGTGGGGTGAGTACCGCGGAGCCCGTCGAACAGCAATTTACACTCCAGTACGCAGACGACGATTCCCAGCCCCAGGATCACGTAGCGCACTCGACTGTTCGTGTGAGATTTGACGATCTCCAGGCAACGGGCCGCGGCGATGGCTAATACGGGCAGCCAGAGAAGTACGTATTGCGGATAGACGGCCTTGACCCAAGTGAGGGATACCAAGCTACCCGCGAGTGTCCCGGCGACCACGATTGACCGTGCGTCGCCCTTGCGAGAGATCGCCTCACGGAACGCCAGAACAAGAAGAAATCCTCCCGCCAGCCACAGAGTAAAATCTGCCGCAATGGTCGGGCGGAGATGCTCCCAACGTTCACTTTGGATCGGCATTCGTACGAGTTGCAGTACGGCTCCCGCCAACAGGTCGTTCAACGCCCCGTAGCGTGCGAACGTGAGTAGCAACAGACCCCAGATGAGACTCCCTCCCAGGCCAATGCCCATGAACGGCAACATGTGCTTTAAAGAGATCCAACTGCCGGCCCTGTGCTCTGAAGCTGGAAAAGTTTGCGGGAGATCTCTCGCGGCTGGTCGGCAATACATCCCGCGAGCGACGACCACAGAGACTGCCAATGCCACGACGGGCACAATACTTTTCTGGGTGAACAGTGTGGCCACTCCCCCCAGCAGGCCGATACCCAGCCAGTCCCGGAATCGCGGGGAGTCGAATGCTCGCACGGTGAGATAGGTCATCCACGTCAGGCACAGGCAGGCCGGGACATCGGGGCGCAGTTCGCTGCCCTTCAGCACGAAGACACTGCTCCAGGCCAACAAGAGACTGCCGGTCCAGGCGACGAATTCGCCTTTCCAATGCCTGGCTAACCGCCACGTCATGGCGACCGTGGCACACGACATGACGCACATGATGGCCCTGCCCAACCACAGGACGTTTAGCTCGGGGCCGTAGATCCAAAAGGCGGGCTGCAGCAAGTAGTACAAGGCCGGACTGTGATGCTCAAAAAAGTCCCGATAGGGCAACAACCCGTTCCAGACGGAGAAGGCGGCGTGCAGATGTTCGAACTCATCAGGGTCGATCCCCCGAGAGTGAACCGTGACGAATTGCAGTATCAACGGGATCAGCAATAAGAGCCAGCATCCGCTGTGCAGCAGTCGTTTCACGGTCTCTCCGTTGTCTTTCAATCTCAGCTCCAGCACCCTGCTGACCGCATCCTGCCGGTATGGTGTTTGTTAAGGTTGATTTGCCACGGGGTTAGTTCGACTTCTGAAACACATCATCCAAAAGGTGCATTTGAATGGCCTCCGCAGCCAGTTGATGGGCCTTGGCGTTGGGATGGGCATCGAAGCGATTCACGGTCAGGGTTTCTTGCGCGTGCGAGGCGAGAATCGGCTCGAGGTCCAACACGCGGATCCCACGCTGGCGAAAATACTCGACCAATTGGTGGTGTGCTGCTTTAAAGGGATAATTGGGCCCCAGGTTCTGTAAGAACGGAAACAGGACCACGCGGGTGTCGATCTGATGATCTTTGGCCAAGTCCAGAAATTCGTCCAGAGCCAACTGCATCTGTTGCCAGGGCTCCCCTGTGTAATAACTTCGCAGATATGAGAAGTAGTCGCGAACTTCTGGCTGTGTAAATTGCTGCGAACGGAAATACATCAAATTAAAGAAGTATGTGTCGCGGAACAGGAAAAACGAGGGCTTCCTGCTGCCACGTTGCACGTCGCGCTGCGATTTCTCAGCGTGAAATGATTCGATGTCGTTCAAGCAGATGGCATAGACAAGAACATCGACTTGATAGTCCTCGGCCAGGATTTGATCTCTCAGGATCTTCACGGCTTCGGGTGTCCCATGCCCTGGGCTTCCCAGATTGGCTACTTCGTACTGGCGCGGATGGACCTTCTCGAGACTCGCCGCAATCCGGTCGCTGAAACGATCGGCAACATGTGCTACACCATGCCCAAACGTAAAGCTGTCTCCCAGGAAAACGATCCGTTTGCGGTCATCCGCGGCACGTTGCAAGAACGGGTGATCGTCGCGATATCCTTGGCGGTTTCGAACCACGTGCAGGTCGTACCAGCGCTGGGAGACGTTGGTCATGCTGAACGAATCGGTTTGGTCGTAGAACAACGCATAAAACAGTTCGACACCGGTCAGCATGGCGACCGTTGTCCACAGGGCGAGCCCCCACTGCACCCAGCGCACCTTCCGCGGCTGGCCCTTCCAATTGCGGTACCGATTGGCACAGATAATCAGCCCCAACGCCAGAGCGAGCAACCAAGTGCCCATCCCCAGCAGATAGAAGTCAGATAGGTACAGGAACAGCACTCCAGAGTCCTCCTCGCGACTCGCCGGTTTGCAGGATGGATGCGGTCGATTGGCCGAATCTATCGACCTTACGGTGATTGTGTCTCCCGCATCGGAAATAAACCAGTTGCAGCCTCTCTGGCGACCGCTGCGCGGACAGATTGTCCGCGGGAAATTGATCGAAGTCTGCGCCCGGTGTTGGTGTTGACGAACGAGAAAAATCCGCAATCTGAGCGACTTGTATTGACACCTTCTATAGCAGTAGTAGAATTAACTTCTATCGCGGTAGTAGAGATAATTATCGTAGAGACTGGTGATCGATTTTTATGGGACGTCTTGAATGAACGGCCCGAATGCCGCAGCGATCTGACCATCGGGTTCGCCTGCTGCGGCGGAAATGTGAGGGATCAACCGACATGGCTGGCACTCATCAATTGGCGACGTTGCAACTCGCCATCATGCAGGTTTTGTGGCGGCTGAAAGAAGCCACCGTTGCGGAGGTCCGTGAATCGCTGGCGGGCGATCGCGATCTGGCCCATACCACCATTGCGACGATGCTTGTAAAGCTCGAACGCAAGGGAGTCGTTGACCACCGGGCGGAGGGCCGAGCCTATATTTATCGAGCGTTGATTGAACCGCAACAGGTGAAATCCACGATGGTCACGGATCTTGTTGAGCGTCTGTTTGGCGGTAATCTGACGGCCATGGTGACCCATTTGCTCGATGAAAGCGATGTCTCCCGCGAAGAACTGTCGCGGTTGAAAGCGTTGATCTCGCGGAAGGAGAAGGAGGTCCACGATGATGTCTAATCTGACACCCGTGATGATCTGGGCCGCGACTTACTTTCTCCATTCCAGCCTGCTGCTGGGGGGCGTCTGGTGTTGGTTCAAATGGAAAGAACCCTCTAGCCACGCCTTTCGCGAAACCGTCTGGAAACTGGCTGCCGCGGGAGGCTTTGTTACGGCTTCGCTGCAGTTGGGTTTGAGCATTGAGAGCCCCGTTAATACGGCGTTGCGGATGGCTTGGACCACTCCGCCGGCTGCCGCGACTGCTGTCGTTGAAACATCCCGGAAGCCTGCTCGTTTACTGCTGAGCCAACCGCTACAGGGACCCATAACGGTTTCGCAGCCGGAGCATCTCACAATCGCACGAGCAGAGTCCGACTCCGATGCGATGGCTCCCGCACAATTTCTGCTTTATCTTCCGGATGAAGCCGGTTCCGTCACGCTCCCTGCTGCGGAGCAATCTGCGGACTACATGGCTGGGGGGGCGAACATCACTGCTGTGAAGGCCTCCGCGGTGTCGAACGCTTCGCAAGTGGAAAGTGCGATCTCGCGGGTTTCTTCGAAATTCGCCGCGTCCATGACAGGTGTGCTGGCGGCGATTGGTGGAGCACTGGTGGCGTTGAGTGGCTGGGGATTGTTTCGTCTGTTCGCTGAGCACACAGAATTTCGCCAGCGACTGGCCGGTTGCCGAGTCGTCTCGACTGGATTGTCACGTCAGATTCTGAACGACCTGCTACATCAGGCACGTGTGCGTCGTCACGTCACGTTGCTGGTTGCAGGTGATGATCTAGAGCCCGGCGCCTGCGGTTGGCGGCGATGGCAGATTGTCCTGCCGGCCCGTGCTGTCGATGATCTTTCGCCGCAGGAGTTGCGTGCCCTGTTAGCTCACGAGCTGGCACACCTCGTTCGCGGAGACCAATGGTGGCTGCTGCTGGGGCGTTTGCTGGTGGTCTGCTTTGGCTGGCAACCGTTCAATCGGGTGGCACTGCGGGAATGGCAACGCGCTTCGGAGTATCTGTGTGACGCCTGGGCGATTCAGTTTGATGTGGAGCGGATTTCTCTGGCACGATGTTTAACCACCGTTGCCGAGTGGCGGCTGGTGGGAATGGCGACCATCGCCGGCTTGGGGAGCGGAAATCCCTCGAATTTGACTGGCCGTGTTGAGCGGTTGATCGATGATGGCTCGTTGACGGACCCCTGGCAGCGCTATAGTCGGCGTCATCTGTTGTCAGCCGTGGGGAGTTTTGTCGCGGTGGGAATGGTGGCCTATGCTCCCGCCGCAACGTTGTCTGCTCCAAGATCCGAGACGGCTGCAAAACAGGTGGTCCAACAAGTCGATCCTACCGTGCAGCGGGATGAAACCTTGCTGGCGTCGGGAGATGTTCCCGGTCGCGCAGAAGTGGTTAGCGAGCTCGTCGCGGATTCAGATCCGGCGGAGTACATGGAAATTCTTCCCGCGTATAACACCGATCCTTCCGCCCCAGGCGGTGCCGATCTGCTGGTCCGAATCGAGTTGATGCGGGCCGTTCAGCAAAAAATTTCCGTCGACATGAGTCGGTTGACGGAGGAGTTACGGGATCTGGATACGGCCATTTCTCAAATGCCACCGACGGCACAACGTCCGCGGTGGGAAGTTCAGCTGCAGCAGTTTCGGCAACGAGTGGGCAACATGCAGCGTCTGCGAGATGCCATACTACAGCCGATGTAGCGATCATCAGTTGGTTCAATTGCTGGCGTGCCTCGTCGGGCCACCGCGGCCCCGATAGTTCGATTTGCGACGCGAATTCTTCACGTGCAACCGGTGCGTTCATGGATGACTTGCCGCACCTCTAAGAACACCCCTGGCCTCAAGGAGTCTGTTTGATGAAGAAACTTGTGACCCTCTCTGCCGTCGCTTTGGCAGGTGCCACTCTGGGCGTCGGTACGACGTTTGGCTGGTGGGCGGCTGATGCAGATGTTGAAACAAAAGTGCCGAAAGCCACGCTCGCTGATCCAGTCGTCCCGACGAATTCTCCCCCCGGCGAATCGAATGACTTATTATTAATTCAGACTGTTCCCACCGGGGAAATAAAGAGTGAAGCGAAACCGGGGAAGGTGAATTCCCCCTTTCTGCTACTGCATCAGCCGCCGCCACTCGCTCCGGTGGTCACGTATCTTGCCGATCCGAACGTGTCACAATTGGGAATCGATGTCCGTGGTCCGATTCATCAAAACTTTCAGTTTACAGCAGCAGCCTTTCCAAAAGTTGAGCAACTCGCCAAAGAACTAGAGCAAGAAGCACAACAACTCGAAGAAAAAGGGCAGAAGGATGCTGCCGCGGCCAAACGAAATCTGGCACATCGTGTGCGTGAGACCTTACGCGGTTTCCAAGTCATGGCCTCTGACAAGAATGGAGTGATTTCGAGTCGCAATATTGTTATCGGTGTCGCCGGTACGACAACAGGGGCGATTGCTGCTACGCCTTCGGCGACTCTCGAAGTGGTTCAAAACCAAGTCCCTCAACCACGGGAAAGTTTGGAGCATGCCCAAGATGCTGCCACCAAAAACCAATTGGAGGTCATCCGGGAACTACAGAAGGAACTTGCAAAGCGAGCAAACGCTCAGGTGAAGTCTGAGTCCTATACGATTACTGGTGGTGATCCGAGTGTGGTTGGACCAAATGAACGGCAGCAGCGTATTATCGTTCGTGGGGTGAATGGTGTTTCTCCCCTCGTGATTCAGGAATTGCAAAAAGTCGCTAAGAACTTAGAGCGAGAAGGCCACAAGGACCAGGCTCGTGCTATCCGGGAGCATTCTGAACGGCTACAGAGCCAAGCTCGGGAAATAGAAACGACAGTTCAATTCAAAGCGCATGTGCAAGCCGAACGTGAACGTGACGCAGCACCTGCAGACCGTGATCAAAATTCCTATGGTAGTGACTCGCGGCCTCGTGATCCCAATAAACGGGACCGTCCGCGTGAAGTGTTGCGCGACGCCGAGCCAGGGCCTCGACTTTCGGATGATTCTCTCCGGCGTAGTCCCCGTGACGGTGAGCACCGCGATCCCGGCGATCTCGACGCGCCCCGTCGAGCAGCTCCACCTTCGGCCGAAGTTTACCACTTGCTGCGAGAACTCCATCACGAAATCACTCTGCTGCGAGCTGATGTTCGCGATCTGAAGAGCAAGTTAGATCGCGAGCAGCATTCCAATTACCGCGAACGCCACCCTGAAGCGGCTGGCAGTGATGGAAACACGCGGCGCGAGAAGAGCGATCGCCGAAGTGAAGGCGAAAGTAAGCAAGACGGCCAGGATGAAGATCCCGTTCTCAAAGACTAAAAGGGTAACCAGAACCTGCGGCGAACGACGACGTTGTTAGCAGGTCTCGTTTCCAACATTTTTGTAAACAAGACGCCTGGCTTCCCTTGGGAGACCGGGCGTTTTTTGTTTCGATCAGCGACCGTATTTATGAAGCTCGCGAATCAGGTGTCGCGACCGCGCTCATTGGCAAATAGGTCTTCTCGGGCCGATGCGGAAATGGCCAGAACTGCAGGATGTCGCAGGCGACGTTCGGCCGAGATTGCGTAGAACTGTTCCCGGATTGAGGGGATCTCACCGACCACCTCCAAATCATGCTGGCGGAAGATCTCGTCTTTCATGGCGAAAGAGACCGCGAACAGTCCTTCGCCCGCCTGGCCGAAAACTTTCAGCAAGGCACTGTCGTCAAACTCTGCTCGCACCAGCGGATGGATACCGTGCGCATCGAACCATGTTTCAAGTGATCGCCGCAGTGCCGAGGCGCGGTGCGGCAACAAAAACGGGGCTCCATCCAGAGACCGTGGAAAACCCTCACGGAATTGGCTGGCGAGCTTCTTGGTGCCAAAAACCGCAACGGTCGATTCGCCCAGTAAATGATTGAAGGCTCGGACCTTCATGGTGCCGCTGACCGGCGTGTCCGAGAGCACGATATCGACGTTGTGCACGGCCAGTTCGCTTAGCAGCCGTTCGAGCGTATCTTCAATACAGATTAGCCGTACCGGATCGGGGAGTTGCAGGGCCGGTTCGAGCAACCGTTTGGCGATCAGCTTGGGGATAACATCGACGATCCCCACAACGAAACGAGCTGGTTTGCCGGTGGGGTGGCCTTTCACCGCGTCGACCATTTCGCGACCGAGAGTAAAAATCTCGTCGGCATAGCGATAGACCAGACGGCCGGTCTCGGTCAGCTCCAGATTGCGTCCCGACTTCTGCAGCAGCTTGATTCCCAGGGATTTCTCTAACTGCCGCAGCTGCGTACTGAGCGCAGGCTGCCCCACGTGCAGCTTCTCGCTGGCGCGGACAATGCTGCCTTCGCGGGCGACCGTCCAGAAGTACAGAAGATGGTGATAATTGAGCCAGTCCATGCCTTTAGAATACTTTGATTAAATCGATAGATCAATCACACGATTTCAATTAGTCGAACACCTGGTCCAGGTATAGAATTGATTGAAGTGAGAAACACGAGAGAAACGCTGAGTGAGTAGAGGCCTAGGTCGCCTAGGGACGTCACTTCTGACTGCCCCACTGCAGTGTGTTCTCTCAAAGTACCTTACCGATTTGGAGACGCATAATGTTGATCGATGTGACCTTGAGGAAAGTGGACTTGAACAAGGGACAGCACGAGTGGATTCAGCGTCGAA
>JAZKFE010000137.1:0-5768 GCA_040386595.1 Planctomycetota bacterium
GCGGCTCAGCGACGTAGCCCGCGTCGAACTGGGGGCTCAAAATTACAATCAGGTCTGCACATTCGACGGCGAACCGTCTGTGGGCTTGGCGGTGTTTCAATTGCCGGGAACCAACGCCCTGGATGTTGCGGATCAAGTCAAGCAAAAGATGCTGGAGCTCAAGGCGCGATTTCCCGATGGCGTGGATTACACCATTGCCTATGACATCACCCCCTTCGTGCGGGAGTCGGTCGCCGATGTGGTTCGCACGCTCCTGGAAGCCATCGTGCTGGTGGGGTTGGTCGTGCTGGTGTTTCTCCAAAACTGGCGAGCCGTCATCATTCCCTTGATCGCCGTGCCCGTGGCGATTATCGGGACGTTTGCCGTCATGGCCGTCTTCCATTTCAGTTTGAACAATATCTCCTTGTTCGGCCTCGTCCTGGCGATCGGCATCGTGGTGGATGACGCTATCGTCGTGGTGGAAAATGTCGAACGCTGGCTGGATCAAGGTCTGCCCCCACGCGAAGCCACACGAAAAGCCATGGACGAAGTCACCGGCCCCGTGGTCGCGGTGGCGTTGGTGTTGTGCGCCGTGTTCGTCCCCTGTGCCTTCATCAGCGGCATTACCGGCCGCTTCTTCCTGCAATTTGCGGTCACGATTTCCGTCTCAACAATCTTTTCAGCAATCAACTCATTGACGCTCAGCCCCGCGTTGGCTGCCATCTTGTTACGACCACGGGAAAGCCAACCAGACCGCTTGACCTGGCTGTTAGACAAATCGCTCGGCTGGTTCTTCCGGCTGTTCAACAATGCCTTCCAATCGAGTACCTCGGCCTACGGCTGGCTGGTCGGCAAGCTGCTCCGCGCCAGCCTGCTCGTGTTGTTCGGGTATGGTGGGCTGCTCGTCCTGACCTATTGGGTCTTTCAAGTCGCTCCCACCGGGTTTGTTCCTGACCAGGATCAAGGCCGCGTCATCGCCAACGTCCAATTGCCCGATTCGGCGTCCTTGGAACGGACCCAGGAGATGGTGGCGAAGATCGACAAAATCGCCCGTGCCACACCGGGCGTGGCTCATACCGTTACGATCTCCGGAATGTCATTCGTGCTGGGGGCGACGAGTTCCAACTTTGCGTCGATGTTCATCGTCTTGGATCCTTTCGAGAAGCGCAAAAGTCCGGACCTGCACGACACGGCCATCATGGCCCGAATGCGGCAGGAATGGGCCAAAGAGATCAAAGATGCTCAGGTGATGGTCTTCGGGGCGCCTCCCATCCCGGGCCTCAGTGTCGCAGGCGGGTTCAAACTCCTCGTGGAAGATGCGGGAGGTCTGGGGCTGAAGTCGTTGCAGCGGCAGACCGATGGTTTGATTCGCAAACTGCAAGCGGATCCCGGGCTGACAGGCGTCTCGACTCAGTTCCGTTCCAATACGCCTCAACTGTTTATGGACATCGATCGCGAAAAGATCGAATCCCTGGGTTTATCCGTCGATGACGTGAACCAAACTCTGGGCATGTATATGGGATCGCTGTATGTCAACAGCTTCAATTCGTTCGGTCGTCACTGGCAAGTCACGATCCAGGCCGACGGGCAGTATCGGTCTCGGATCGAAGGTCTCAATTTGCTGAAAGTGCGCAACAAACAGGGGCAGATGGTCCCGCTGGGAACGTTAATCCAGCTGCGTGAAATCGGCGGCCCGGTGTTTGTGACACGTTACAACCTGTCCGTCGCCGCACCGGTCACCGGCAGTTTACGCCCCGGAATCAGCACCGGCGAGGCCATCGCGGCAACCGAACGGCTGGCAGCAGAGACCTTGCCCCTGTCCATGAAGACCGAATGGACCGAGTTAATGTTCATGCAGATTCGGGCCGGCAATACGTCGTTGTACGTTTTCATGCTGGCGATCCTGTGCGTCTTTCTCGCCCTATCGGCCCTCTATGAAAGTTGGTCATTGCCGCTGGCCGTCATTCTGGTGGTGCCACTGTGCTTGCTATGTTCAGTCACCGGCGTCCTGCTCACTGGCTCATCGGTCAATATTTTCGTGCAAATCGGCTTGGTGGTCCTTGTCGGCTTGGCGTGTAAGAACGCCATTCTCATCGTCGAGTTCGCCAAGCAACTCCATCAAGAAGGTCAGCCACGGTTCGAGGCCACTCAAGAAGCATCTCAACGGCGATTGCGGCCCATTCTGATGACGTCGTTTGCGTTTATCCTGGGTGTCGTCCCTCTCGTGATCGCCGAAGGAGCTGGGGCAGAAATGCGCCGATCACTGGGAACGGCGGTCTTCAGCGGCATGGTCGGTGTCACGATATTCGGCATCTTTTTAACGCCCGTGTTCTTTTATGTGATTCAAGGTCTGGGCGAAAAACGACTGTTCTCATCCCCGCTCGTGCAGCGGTTGGGGCTTTGTGTTGTGATCTTGCTGACCATTTCCATTATGGGTATTCCCGCTCTGGGAATCTCCAAACGCATGCAATTGGCGGCGTTGATCATCGCGGTCCTGGGAATTCCGGCGGTCATGCTGGTGCGCACTCTGCGCCGGCAACAAGCCGCAGCGCCTCCCCCGCAGGCTGCTCCAGAGTCGAAGGAGAAGCAGACGTGATTTCCCACTTTTTTATCGACCGCCCGATCTTCGCCTCTGTGCTGTCGATCGTCTTTGTCCTCGCCGGGGCGGTGTCGGTCTTCACGCTTCCCGTGGCGCAGTATCCTGATGTGACACCTCCGACCGTCGTGGTCACGGCCCTCTATCCCGGGGCCAATGCGTTGACGGTCCGCGACACGGTCGCCGCTCCCATTGAAGAGCAAGTCAGCGGTGTCGAGCAGATGTTGTACATGACATCGCAATCGACCAACGACGGTGCTTACACGCTGACCGTGACGTTCCGCATGGGGATGGATTCAGACATGGCTCAGGTTCTGGTCCAGAACCGTGTCTCTCTGGCCCTGCCCGTCATTCCACCACTCGTGCAAAACGAGGGCATCAATGTCAAAAAGATGTCCCCGAACACGTTGATGATCGTCAACCTGACCTCGCCCGACAAACGCTTCGACAGCATTTTTCTTAGCAATTACGCCACAATTTATCTCAAAGATGAACTCGGCCGCCTGCCGGGGGTCGCCGGCATCACCTATCTCGGTCAACGCGACTACAGCCTGCGGGCCTGGCTCGATCCCGACAAACTGGCGTCGCTCAATCTGACCGCGATGGATGTCGTCGCCGCGATTGGTCAACAAAATCTGCAAGTCGCCGCCGGACAAATCGGCCAGCAGCCGGTCCCGCACGGGCAGCAGTTTCAATTGACCATTAACACCCTGGGACGCCTGACAGATCCCGAACAATTCGCCGACATCATTCTGAAGGCCGGAGCAGGAACCACTCCCTCTCCCACATCAGATTCCACTAGCGGCGGGCAGAGCACATCCAACGGGTCAGGGACAACGGGGAACTCGAACAACGCCTCGGGGAGCTCCGGAGGGGCCAGCTCTTCTGGAGGCACAACGCCTCAGTCTACGGGTATTGTCAGGCTGCGTGATGTCGCCAGCGTGATGCTCGGCTCGCAGCAGTACAACCAGTCGTGCACACTCGACGGTCAGCCGTCGGTGGCCCTGTCGATCTATCAGCTCCCGGGGTCCAACGCTCTCAGCACGGCCGATGGCGTGTACGCCAAGATGAAGGAACTCAAATCCCGTTTCCCTGACGGTCTCGAATATCAGATCGTGTATGACACAACCCCGTTCATCCGGGAATCGGTGAACGAAGTCTTCGTCACGTTGCGCGATGCCGTCATCCTGGTCGCCCTGGTGGTTCTCGCCTTCCTGCAAAATTGGCGAGCCGCGGTGATTCCACTGATTGCCGTGCCGGTCGCCATTGTCGGAACTTTTTCAGTCATGGCAGCCTTCGGCTTCTCGCTCAACAACCTGTCGCTGTTCGGACTCGTCCTGGCCATCGGCATTGTGGTCGATGACGCCATCGTCGTGGTCGAAAACGTGGAACGTTGGTTGGACCAAGGCGTCGAACCGCGAGAAGCCGCCCGCAAAGCCATGGACGAAGTCACCGGCCCGGTCGTCGCGGTGGCTCTCGTCCTGTGTGCCGTCTTCATCCCTTGTATGTTTTTGGGAGGCATCACCGGCCAGTTCTTTCGCCAGTTCGCGGTGACCATTGCCGTCTCTACGGTCATCTCCGCGTTCAACTCGATGACCCTCAGCCCGGCCCTGGCAGCCATCCTGCTCAAACCACGAGGCGCCCAAACGGACACATTGAATTGGCTGTTGAATCTGACACTCGGCTGGTTCTTCCGCCTGTTTAATATCACTTTCGGAGCCAGTTCAGCCATCTATATCCGTCTGGTGGAAAATCTGCTCCGCGTCAGTTGGATCGTCTTACTGGTCTATAGCGGAATGTTGTATTTGACCTACTGGCAATTCAACCGAGCCCCCACCGGATTCGTGCCACAACAAGATAAAGGTTATCTCTTACTGAATGTCCAACTGCCCGATTCCGCGTCGGTGGAACGCACGCAAAAGGTCATGAACCGCATCGAAACACTGGCCAGGAAAACTCCTGGAGTGGCGCATACAGTCGGTATTTCGGGACAGTCGTTGATCTTGAATGCGAGCGCCGCCAACTTCGGCTCGATGTATGTGCTATTCAAGGATTTCAACGAGCGACGAGGCGACAACCTGACCGCAGATGCCATCGCCGCGGCAATCGAGGCAAGTTGCCGTCGCGAAGTCCGGGGAGCCACCGTCACCACCTTTGGAGCTCCCCCCATTGACGGACTGGGAACAACCGGCGGCTTCAAGCTCATCATCGAAGACCGTGGAAATCTGGGGCAAGGGGAACTACAACAAGTCAGCGACCGCGTCGTCGCCGCCGGCAATAACACCCCCGGTCTCCGCGGTTTGTTCAACAGTTCGCGAGCCAACACGCCGTGGCTTTACCTAGAAATTGACCGCACCAAATGCATGACGCTGGGTGTCCTGGTCAGCGATGTGTTCAACACGCTGCAAGTCTACTTCGGTTCGTACTACGTCAACAACTTCAACGAGTTTGGCCGCACCTGGCAGGTAAACATTCAAGCCGATCAGCGGTCTCGAAGCCAGGTCAGTGACATCCGGCAACTGCAAGTCCGCAATAATCAGGGGCAGATGATCAAGCTGGGGACGCTGATGGATGTCCGTGATACCAGCGGCCCGGTCATGGTCATGCGCTACAATCTTTACTCGGCCACGGCCGTCACGGGGGATACCACGCCAGACATCAGTTCGGGGCAGGCCATCGATCTGATGCAGCAAATCGCCGGCCAGCAATTGCCACAATCGATGGCCTACGATTGGACCGAATTGACCTACTTGCAGCTGCAGGCCGGCAACACGGCCATCTATGTTTTTGCCCTGGCCGTGGTCTTCGTGTTTCTGGTCTTAGCCGCCCAATACGAAAGCTGGTCGCTGCCGCTTGCCGTGATTCTAGTAGTACCAATGTGCCTGCTATGTTCCATCGCGGGAGTGATGCTGGCCCACATGGAAGTCAACATTTTCACGCAGATTGGCTTCGTGGTGTTGGTCGGCCTGGCCAGCAAGAACGCCATTCTGATCGTCGAATTTGCCAAGCAACAGGAAGAACAAGGCAAAGCCCCGCGCGAAGCTGTTCTAGAAGCCAGCCGCCTGCGATTGCGGCCCATCTTGATGACATCGTTCGCCTTCATCCTGGGCGTCGTCCCCTTAGTACGAGCCTACGGGGCAGGCGCCGAAATGCGTCGAGCCCTCGGTTTAGCAGTCTTCAGCGGGATGTTGGG
>JAZKFE010000138.1:0-21883 GCA_040386595.1 Planctomycetota bacterium
AAGGCTTCGGCAACCATCACAAAGCCCTATTGGGCTCGGATGGCGGCAGGAAACATTGCGCAGCTGGTGACTTCAATGGCGAGTGAGACGAGTTCGCGTTTGTTGGAACTGCCGTTACCAACCGCCATGTCGGTTACTGCCCACCCGAAGACCGCTCCCATCATGCACTGGAATCTGGCCGAGCCGATGAGGACTCCTACTGGACCGCTGCCGACTTGCATCGCCAGCGGCAAATCCGATGGGATCGACAGAGATAAACTTGCCAAGCTGCGGGTCGTAGTATCGGGCTCGGTAGTAATAGAGACCGATCTCGGAGTCCCACTCGCGGCCGGTGTAAGTGAAGCGGTCACCGGCTGCGGCGTTGCTCTGTGCAATGATCTGACCGAAGCTGTCGTAGTCGATATGGTTCAACAGGTCGCCATCAGCATCAACAATATCCCGAACAGTGCCCAGATTGTCGGTCAGGTACCAGGCGGTGCCATCGGTGGAATCATAACGGGCCAAGACTTCATCAACGTTGTCGCCGAAGAGGTAGCGAGTCAGGACTGTGCCACTCTCATCGTAGTCGGCCCAGATATGTTCTCCATCATAGACAAAGTGAGTCTCTTCGGCGGTCGTTGGACCCGCGCCGTCGAGGTCCACGCTCTTGGAAATGCGACGATCAAATACATCGTAGGTAAACGTCGTCTGCAGGATGACAACATTGCTGGAATTCGTTGTCACGACGGATGTGAGTCGATTGCGATGATCGTAGATGTATGAAATCACATTGCCGGTCGAGGTCTCAGTCTTGGTCAACAAGTTGCCTTCGCCGTCGTAAGCATAGGCGTACGTTCCATCGGACAGCACCTGATTGTTGGGCCCCGTTACCATGCCGACGGTCGTTCTGTTGCCGTTCAGATCGTAGGAATATGTCTCATCAGACTGGACCGAGTGATTCGCACCGGTCAACTGCCCTGAATCATCGTGGACGTAGGTTGTCGTTTCGCCGTGATGGGCACTGCTGGTGAGTTGATCTGCCAAGTCGTACAAGAAATCATAGTCCGCCATGACAGAGTCCAGGGCATCGAGATGAACGATGTCATTCAATCGGCCTTGATCGTCATAGTCGAAGGTGGTGCGTCCGATACTGGTGGTTCCAGTGATATCGGAGTAGCGATTGATCTCGACGCGCTCACCCGCATTGTTGTAGGTGAAGTCGAGCATCGCGGCGTCAATACCACCGCCGTGCCATGTTCGACGCTCGAGCAAGCCTCGAGTGTTATATGTCGAATTCACCGCAACTCCCGAATTGTCGATTACTCCAGTGCGACGTCCTGCTGCGTCATACGATGAGGTCAACGTGACTGATGGAGCACCTGGAGTTCCGGAATTGTTTGACGTGACGATCCGGTTGAGTGCGTCATAAGTATAGCTGTAGGACGAATCGAGATCGGAGGCGTCCATCAGGTTGCTGGCGGCGTCATAGACGAACTCAAATGTCCGAACCACGTCACCTCCTGTCAGCCAACGTTCTGCTGAAACTCGGTCCAAGTTGTCGAAAGAGTATTCGATGACTCGCCCGTTGCGATCGACGCGGCGCGTTAAGTTTCCGACCGCATCATAGTTGTATGTTCGAGATCGACCGAGCGGATCGACTTCTTCCACCAGTCGATCGAGTGCATCGTAATTAAATCGGGTTTTGTTACCGATCGAGTCGGTCAACGATCTGAGGTTGCTGTCGGCATCATACGTGTAGGTCGTCACGGCACCGCGTGGATCGGTTGTGTCGATCAACCGGTTCAGATCGTCGTAGTTGCTGGTGGTTGTTTGCAATAGCGGGTCGGTGTAAGACAGGATGTTCCCGACCGCATCGTACTCGTACGTTGTGACTGCATTGAGCGGCTCAGTGACTGAGACAAGCCGATTCAGATCATCAAACGCATAGGATGTCGTGCGGAGCATCTCATCGGTCGTGCTTGTCTGGTTACCAACCAGGTCATAATCGAAGGATCTGACTTTGCCTGCCGGATCAGTGATGCTGGTGACCCAGTAGCGAGAATTGTAAACCAAGCTGGTTGTATGATTTGTCTCGTCCGTATAGGTCGTTACATTGCCCTCGGCGTCATATGTCCAGAGCGCAGAGTAATTGAGGGCATTGATTTGTTCGACGAGTTGGTCAAGTGCGTTGTAGTTGTAACGCGTTAGATTTCCATTCTCGTCACGTTGGGATTTCAGATTTCCCACGGCGTCATAGGTATAGACCCTTGTGCCACCTAATGCGTTGGTTGCCTTCGTCAACAGGTTCCGGTTGTCGTATTCGAATGTCGTCGCGTGACCATTGGCGTCAATGACTCCCGTCTGATTCTTGGCCGCATCGTATTGGAATCGGGTGCTGCCTCCGAGACTATCGGTCACCAACTCCAACAAGCCATCACTACGGTACACGTAAGTTGTCGTCTCGCCTAAGGGATCCGTCGTTGAAAGAATCGCGCCGTTGGCGTCGTATTGGAAAGAAGTGACTCCACCCAGCGCGTCAATAATCTTAGTGCGTTGGCCGGCATCGTCGTATTCATATCGTGTGATGCGTCCCAGTTCGTCAACCACGTGGTCAACATTCTTGTCGGAGTACGCGAACGTTATCAAACCATTTTTTGCATCACGTATCGTGAGTGGTCTACCAGTTGCATCATAAGAAAAGGTGGTTTCACGTCCCTCTTCATCCGTGGTGACCAACGGAAGTCCCAGCAGGTTGTATACGAGCTCGCGGTAGCTGCTGTCGTCATTTGTGATTCGTACTGGCTGTCCGCCATCACCGTTGTAGGTGAATGTTGTCGTTTTACCTGTGCGATCCATGTATCCCGTTGTTCGCCCCAAGCTATCAACTGTAATCACGATCGATTTGTTGTTTTTATCAGTATAATTTATCAGATTGCCGTTGGTGTCATAGACGTACGTTTCGGACCGGCCAAGCGAATCAATGATCTGGGTAATATCATTGGACGTGTTGTATGAGAATGTCCAAGTATTGTTGTTCGGATCGGTTAGGCTCGTCACGTTGCCACGGCTATCGAACGTATGAGTTGTCGTGAAACCGCGTCCGTCGGTGATTGACGTTTGATTATTGCTGGCGTCGAAAGTATATGACGTCGTGGCGCCCATTGGATCGGTGACGCTGATGATGTTGCCGCGATCGTCGTAGGTGAGAATGGACTCGTTGCCTTCGCGGTCGCCGACGATTTCGGTGTTGTTTTCCAGGTCGTACGACATGGCCGCGGGAACTCCGTTGGCATCGTAAATCGCGATGATACGGCCGTCGTCGTCGTACTCGGTGCGGAAATAGCTGGTGCAACCGCAGTCCGAGGTGACTTCTTTTAGATAGTGTGCTGGTTCGTCGTAGTAATCGAAGTTCGTCCCTAGATTCTCCTGGTTACGAAATTCGACGAGATCGCCACGGCCATCGTAGGTGTAGTAGAGACTGTTGCCGGCGGGGTCGACGATTTCTTTGATTCGCCCCTGCTCGTCGCGAATGAATTGGATGCTTTCGCCAGATGAATGGAAGATGCCCGCATCTGTGTAGACAAGCTGATTGCCATTGCGATCGGTGACGTCCTGCAGACCCTCGAACTGGTCATAGCGATAGACCGTCTGATCGCGAGCGGTGAGCGTGTATTGACTGGGGTTGTAATTAAAGGCCGAGAAATACAGGTGGAATGTGCCGTCGGGAAACTTGGACAACGCCATATCATCGACGGTCAGTGTTTCAAAAACGCCCGGGTCGGCAGTGAATTTCGGAGTATAAAGATCTCCTAGCATTCCACTCTGAACCGTGGGGGTAAACGTAAACCCAATCCGGCGACCGTCGGGAGCATTCAGGTAGACTCGAGTTCCTTCGCGGAAAGCTGTCGTGGCGAACAATCCAGCGAGAGGTTCCAGCGGGTTCTGACGGACAGTTTCACGAATGTTCGCCTCCCGCATGCCCAGCGACCAACCATAACCAAAGTCTCCCGACTCGTTGGCCGCCAGCGTGTCATAGATGCGGGAAATGGTGATGGGGATCCCGGCTAAGGGAATGGTTAAGTCGGTAAATTCCTGTCGGAAATGTCCCAGCTTGGCCTCGCCCGTCACCTCAAGTGCCCGCTCCAGAGTCGAGGTATTGCCAGACAGATCACTGGCGGTGATGCGAACGATGTACTGGTCGTTCTGCAGCACGGTCGGGTCGAATGTGGCGATCGTGTTGGCAGCCACATTGCTGGTCCCCTCAGCGAGGGGATAGAACTCGTCGGTATCGAGCAATGCATATTCGACTCGCCAGTAATCCAAATGCGCATCGTTGATCGTTCCGACCAGGTCGGTCAAATAACTGACCAAGGTGTTGGCGGACGGAGACGTCAAGCTGATGGTCGGTGCAGTGACGTCGGCCGGATCAATCACCCGCAAGCGGAAGCTGGTCGTCCCCACATTGCTGGCGGCATCAGTCGCCGTGGCCAGGATGGTATAAAAACCCGTTGCAGTCGGTGTAAAGGTGGCTTCGTTTTGTGGATTGAGCGTGATGGGCACACCGTTCATGGTCAGCGTTACCGATGAGACACCCCGGTTATCTGTCGCGAAGATTTTCAACTCGACCGGTTCAGAAACATTGACCGCTTCGGCCGAGCGAACCAGGTTGACAGTCGGAGCGGTGACATCATTTGTCACCGTGAGGGTGAAGGATTGCTCACGAACGGCGCCGCGGTCGTCAGTCACCCGGACGAGCATTGTATGGGCACCAAGATCGCCGGTTGTTGGTAGCCACCAAATCAATCCAGTGTGGCTATCAATTTGCATCCCCGTTGGCGGACCTACTAGCGAGAAGCTAAAACCATCAGCCGCGTCGGTTGCTTCCACGTCGTAGCGATAGACGGTTCCTGCCGTTACCGAAGTGACTGGCGTGCTGCTGATCCAGGGAGCGACATTGGGTTCGCGGACATCAACCAAGAAGGTTTGCCAGGCCGTGCCGCCGGTGCTGTCCTGAGCTCGGAACCGGACCAGTTGCGTTCCGGTGATGCTCGGAGTCCAAGTCAGAATCCCGGTTGCGGAATCGAAGTTCATTCCCGGGGTACCAGAAATCAGCGTTAATGTTACCGTCTGACCTTCCGGATCTGCAGCCGTCACATGGTATTGATACGCGGCATTCTGTGTCGCAAATAGCGTTGGTTGCGACGTAAAGAGCGGGATGCGATTCGATAAGGGATCTGTCACAACAATCGTGTAGATTGCGGAGGCTAGGCCACCTGCTCCGTCATCAACAACGACTTCGATGACGTGCGATCCAGTTTGGCCGCTGGTCGGCGTCCAGGTGATCCGACCATTGACGTCGATGTTCATCCCCGTGGGCTTTTGGGCCAACGAGTAAGTGAGTGCTCCCCCCTCTGGATCATCGGCCCAGACTTGATAGGCATATAGCACATCTACGGCGGCAGTTATGGGAGGCGTCGAACGGAGTATCGGTGCCCCGAGGTTGGTCGATACACTTCCGACTGAAAGCACGAATGACTGATAGGCAATGCCACCATTCCCATCGTCGGCTTTAATCGTGATCGGATGGTTGCCTGTTGTCGCGCTCGCCCAGGTCACTGCACCCGTGGCCGTATTAATCGACATTGAGCCAGGACTTTGATCGAGGCTCCATGTCAGATTGTCTCCGTCGAGATCGAATGCGGCAGGCTGATACTCATAGCTTGCGGATGAGCTCACCTGGGTCAGCGGTGCGCTTTGGAAGATGGGAGCCCGGTTGTCAGGGTTGTTACGAGCCTGAATGGTGAACCGCTGACGAATGCTGCCACCGCGTGAATCCGTCACTTCGACTTCAACCTGCTGGCTGCCAGCTTGTGCCAGCAGTGGCGTCCATTCGATTAAGCCAGTCGTGCTGTTGATGACCATCCCTTCCGGGGCAGCGATCAGTCGATAGGCGAGCGTGTCGCCGTCAGTATCTGCGCCCGCCACAACGTGCGAATACCCCACGCCTACAACCGCTTCTAATTGCGGTACGGATTCAACGGTAGGAGCACGATTTCGCGGGCTGAGGAGGGTCACATCAAGAGTGAAACGCTCTTCTGCGGGAACATCAAACGTGACCCACACACCGCTTGTGGAAGCTCCGGGAGCCAGCGTTCCAGAGAATTCCGTATCGAATATCACTTGTTGCCGACCGTCACTGGCCAGGCCATCGGGCGTTGCGAGTAACTGGACGGAGCCTGGTCGCAGGCGATCGACAAGCGCTACAACCGGTCCTCGTAGCGGATCGTCGCCTTGGTTGGTGATTCGAACTGCAGAATGAAGCTGGTGTGTGTACCGATTATAGAAAGTCCCTTGCGACGTCAAGTTGGCCACGCCGGTTGAGTCGTTCAACACGTTCAAATCAATGCCTGGACTGGGAGCGGCGATGCCATCGTAACTGACCGCTGTTGTCCCGGTTGTCCCATCGGCACGCGTGGCTGAGATCGTAAAACTATTGACTCCTAATGCAATCGGAACACGAATGAAGAATCGCCCAGCTTGATCAAGAGCTTCGACGCTAAGCCCGTTCACGGTGACATCGACGATTGATCCCAACGGGGTTCCGGGCAGTGCTTGCCCCGTGAGCAGATAAGAATCCCCGACGACTAGTTCGCTACCTGGGGCTGGCGACTCCACTGTGATGACAGGGGCGGAGTCTGACCATGTGACACTGGCATTGTCCGAGATGTCGCTGACTGTCGCCGTGATGTTACTGGTGCCTAGTGCGGTACCCGTAAACGTGAATACGGCTTGTCCGAGAGCATTCGTAATTGCCGAACCGCCAGCCGGCGTACCGCCGGTCACCGTAAAGTTGACGAGCACCCCGGCAATGGGATTCCCCAGATTATCTAGTACCGTCGCCGTGACACTATGAGGAGAGCCGAAGGCCACGGTGCTGGTGCCCGGAGTTAATTCCAGCGTCGTCACCTCTGACAGCGGAGCCATGCTGGCTCCGGCGATATAGCCGTAACCGTCTTGGACGCCATAGCCGTACGCGGTGACGCCGGTGCCGTATGTCGAGGTGACTTCGTGCTGGCCCGGCGAGAGCAATAGTTGGGCTTGAGAAAATCCCGTTACGCCAATCGCGGTGAAACTGCCACTCGCGATTGGCAGCCCGTCCAGCAGAACTTGTCCGACCGCCGCAGCGGGAACAACCAGATTCATATAATGATCGAGATAGCCGATCGCTGGTGTCGTGAAGACATGTTGCGTATGGAACTGATCCACTGCCGGGACGAGCGTGTAGAATGGATCGGCGTTGAAGACAAAGTCGGCCGTCGTGCTTTTTGAGATTTGAGCGACCAGGACTCCGTTAGTGGCTGTGATCTCCGATGCCGCCGTCAGCACCGTATCAAAGATTTGTCCTCGATTCAGGGTGGCGACGACAACTCCATCAATTGAGACCTCGGTGTCATCGTGTCCCGCCATAATACGAAACACGTCACCTGCTAATCGCGTGGCGAAGGGCACCGTCATAAACCGGCGGCCCCAAGTCTCGACCGACGGGAGTTGTTCCAGCAGGGTGTTCGCCGACGGCGTGTCATTGGGGACGATGGACGAACCGTTCCCGCCGAATACCGCGATGGGATGATTGGAGGTGATACTGCTGCCAGACAAATCGCCGGGGCGGGAAGTATTCGTTAATTGATAGCTTTCACCTGCATCGAGCGAAATATTATAGGGGACGCCGGCAGTGCGCGCACCGATAGTGTTCGTCGGTGTAATCGTGACCGTTGTATTGTCAGTCGTGGCGACGACGACAAAATGTGAGGAATTCAGGAATTGGGCAAAGCCGAAACCGTTGTTCCAGTATCCCAGTGCCAAATAATCCGTCCCCAGACTATCGACGGGGTACGCTTGAATGGCATCACTGTTGGCTGAAATGAAGTTCGTCGCATAGACCGCAATTTCAGCGAGCGATGTCACATGCACGCCCCGCATGGAGGTCACTTCTAGGCCAGTATAAAGTATTTCAGTCTCGGCCGGTAAAACAATGCGTAGTGATTGCCCCGCTTGTATTGAGAAGCTGGTATACCAGTCTTTGCCGGGTACCGAGACGGTGCCTGAGGTGGCCACCGCCGACGAAATATAGACGGCTTGCTCTGAGGTGACCGATTCATCTCCAAAGGGTCTAGCGATATTCGGGAATGCCATCCAGAATTCTGTGCCCATCGTGTCCTGGACCCCGATGTCAGGCGTCGCGGTGTCTTGGAGGCGGAAGACAACTGGCCCCGCGTGATCGTTTGCCGATCCGCCAATAATCAATGAATACGTACCGGTTGCCGGTAGCGCATTCACCCATTGCCCTTTGGATTTATTTGTAAATACAACTTCACTGTTGGGGCCGAGCAGCTTAAATGGCACGCCACCGGGATTTGTTCGTAAATCCAGCAACAAGCCTTGTCCAGCAGTTGCCGAGAATGTGTAGGTTAGACTTTGGCCGGCGACGATAAGGTCGCTGTAGTTGGTTTGCCATTCTGCCGGTAGCGACAGATCTTCCGGCACCGCATTGAGGAGAAAACGATACTTTCCGACAGTATCAAGCAAAGTCAATTCGCCGACCACAATGGTGTAAGTATCATCGGCGGGCAATGTAAACAATGAGCGATCTTCGCTGCTATTTGTCAGTACCGTAGAACCATTGGAACTCAGCACTTTAAATGCGACCGCCCACAAACCACCCTTCTCTTGCACGTCAAGAAATAGGCGATCTCCGGTATGTCCGCTAAACGTATAACGGTGCTCCTCACCCGGGGTTGCAATATTTCCCTGTACGACTTGTCCCCGTGAAATCGCGACCGGCGTTGGTGGTGGGACGTCGTGCAAGGTGAAACTGAAGTTCCCTGTATTGCCCACATTCGGCGTCAGGGTCAGAACGTATTCTCCGCTGCTTGTTAGTTGGACGGTATCACGTTCAGTGAAGGACGATTGAGTAAAGACCTGTCCCGCAGGTCCGTCCAGCTTAACCTGCATGGCGCCGGAACCCGTGTGCCGATCAAAAAAGACATACTGACCCGCCGTAGCCGTAAATCGATATTGGTGGACTTCCCCGGAAGCCGCGATGGTATCTTCGATCAGTTCCCCCAGAACAATATTGTCCGTGACAGGCGGAGCGACTTCGTTGATACGAAAGCGATAGGCTGCTGTGGCGGCCTCTTTACCGTCCACCTCTAGAATATACTCGCCGGCCACCAGAGTCAGCGGGCCACGATTCATCCATGTCGCCGCGGGGAACACTGCAACTCCCGTTGGTGAAAACAACTGCCAGTCATGGTTGAACACATTTCCGATCATGGTCTCGAACGACAGTTGCTGCCCCGAGGTCGCAGTGAAAGAGTATCGATCGCGTTCACCGGGGATTCCGATGGTGCCGTCTATCGTTTGACCAAATACGACGGGGATCGGAGGGACAGCCAACTGTTCGTAGAATGCGAAGTCATAGCTCGGAATGGCGTCGACGTTTGCATCAATCGTCAGGGTGTACAGTCCTGCCTGAGTCAAGACTCCTTCCCAGCTTCCCGCCGTCGAATTAAATACCGTTCCTCCAGGTCCCACAAGCCGTGATTGAGTTGTCACGCCTACTGGATCTCGATAATAGAACTTCTGCCCCGCTTCCCCGATGAATGTATATTCGTCGGACTCGCCAGGAACCGAGATCGCTCCGCTGTAGACGGTGTTGAAATCGATCGCAGTCGTTTCTGTCGGCGGCACTTCGAGTACCTGTAACGAATAATCGAGATTGTCGACGGTGCCGTACAGGCGCAGCGTGTAAGTTCCGGATTCCGTGAGAGTGAACGTGTCCACGTCGTTAAAGGGGCGATAGCTGATGGTCGTCGCGCCGGTTGGGCTGAAGAGTTGACAAAACATTCCTGACGAAACGGCGAGCGGCGTCAGCTTATTGAGGTAGATTTTTTGCCCGATTGCCCCTGTAAATGTCAAATCGTCCGATTCCCCCATTTTTGTGAGTTGGGCACTATAGGTCGTATCAAGACTTATTGCCGTGGACGAGATGGAAGTATTGTCAATGACACGGAGCGAGTAATTGAGATTGTCAACGGTGCCATACAGGCGCAGCGTGTAAGTTCCGGACTCAGTGAGGGTGAACGTCTCCACGTCATTGAAGGCACGATAGCCGACGGCTGTCGCACCCGTTGGGCTGAAGAGTTGGCAGTACATTCCAGATTGGACGCTGGTTGGCGTGATCTTGTCGAGATAGATCCTTTGGCCGATTGCGCCCGTAAATGTCAAATCGTCTGTTTCCCCCATCTTTGTGAGTTGGGCACTGAATACTGTATCAAAACTTATTGCTGTTGAGGAAATGGAGGGGACGTCAACCACACGGAATGAGTAGCTCAAACTTGCCACTGTCGTATACAGTCGCAACGTATACGTCCCGGTGCTGGGCAAGACGATGGTATCCACGTCCAGAAACGCGCGATTGCTAACCACGACGCTACTGGTGGGCCCCCGTAACTCCCACCACAGGCCCGACTGAGGGGCCGTGGGTGTAATGGCATCCAGATACAATCGCTGGCCGGCAGTGGCCGAAAAGGTGAAGTTCGCCGCTTCACCGCGTACGCCTAGTGTGCCAGATTGCGTTGCGTCGAGTGAAATCGCAGTACTGCTGGTGGGCGGAACGTCTATCACGCGGAACGAGTAATTCGCCCCGGCTTGCGTCCCTTGGACCCGTAATGTGTAGGTTCCGGCGACGAGCTCAATTGTGTCTCGGTCTGCGAATGGCCAGCTAAAAACCTGAGCTCCGGACGGGTTGGACAGCTTCCAGCTCACCGTCGAACCCGTTCCTCCGGTGAGGGAGATCTGGTCAAAATAGGCCAGCTGTCCGGCCGCAACCGTGAAGGTGTACTCATCGATTTCGTTCGCGACGCTGATTGTTCCACTGACGAGCTGGTCTAAAATGATCGATGTTGGCGGATCGGCAATTCCTTCGGGTTTGCGGTTTGCCGCAGAGAGGTTAAAGCTGCTTGTGGCCGAGTGCAGTCCGGTGGTCCAGGAGAGAGCTCCAGTGTAGTAATAGACTTTATTATCCACTCGGTCGACAACCCAGAGGTCATCGCCGCCGGCGGGATTGAGGGTCAATCCTGAAGCGTCGGCATTTGCGGTGGCGAGTTGCCAGTTACCTAGTGCCTGTCCCGCGATGCTATAGACAAAGACTCGATCGCTTCCCTCATCCGAAACCCATAGCTTCGTCCCATTGGTGGTAATGCCGCTCGCAGTGGTGTTTGTACCGGCCAAGTTGAATTGGCTAAATGCGGCTTGACTGCCCGATAATCTGGAGGCGGCTCCCACGTACCGTCGCACTCGATCGCTACCCGAGTCCACGATCCAGATATCTGTCCCGTCGGTCGCAATGCCGGTCGGCGTCGTAAGTCCCGTGGCTTGCCAGGAGCCGAGCAACTCACCGGCCGGGTTATAAATATAAACCCAACTACTCGCATCAATGATCCAATACTTATTGCCGGCGAGACTGGTGGTAATATCGCGCGGCCGAGTATTCCCCGGGGCGAGGCCCGTCTGTTGTATTGGCAGGCCGTCAGTGGCATAACGAAAAGTGGACAATGAAGTGTCGTCAATCACCGAGAATCGACTGTCACCAATGGGATGCCCTGGCTCTGCCGCCAAGGTGAAGATCATGTCGTTGAAGTCACCGTCGCCCGAATGGGTCTGGTCTTCCACGCCAAATTGAACGCGACCGTCTGGCAGAATATCGACGATGAAGTGATTGTGCCCATCCGTGTTGGCGGCTCCGTGCAAGAACCACACCAATGGCGAGTCCGTCACGACACCCGTAGGATTGTCGCGCAACAGGCCACCTGTCGAGTTATTCTGAATTAGGTAAGGCGTAACCAATGTGCCCGCGGGGAGTGTGACGCGGGTGACCGCCCCTTGTGTTTGGCTCGCCGCGAAGACGACTTGACGACCAGCATTGGCTAATGCGGCTTGAATATAGCCCGTCGCTCCAGGTAAGAGCCCGTCGACGCGGGCCTGTAAATCGTCAACAATAAAGAAGCCCAGCTCATTGTTATACCCGGCGTCACGGACCGTCCATGTAAATGTGAGCTCTGTCATCTCACCCGGTGCGCCTGGCACCCGAAAAATATCGGACTGCACGACAGGCAGATATTCCAGTGGCGATAGAATGCTGGTCGAGCTATCCATTGCGACGACAATATCTGGTCGCGAATCACCGAGCGCGAGGGGAGCGGCCGCAACTGCTCCGGCACCGGTACCGAAAGTCGTCAGACTGTAGGTGGATCGCGTAAAACCACCGGCTCCATCGCCGTAGGCAATGACCAACTGGCCGGCGGTCTGGTCCGAAACCACGACATCCCAATGGCCGTCGCCATCGATGTCTGCCGTCGCCAAGCCACTGACTCCGCTGAACGGCCCCGTCACATTGATTACCGAGAACGTCGTACCCCAACTGCTCGAGGGTGAGACCGAAACGTTGTCGACTGAGACTGCTGAAGCGACACCACTCGGACTTCCAACCAAGTCAAAAATCAGCCGAGCCACAGTTCCGGGGGTTAGTCCCGCTAGACTCAAGGTAATCGTGTTGCCAGTTTGTGTGACTCCGGTTGCCAGCGCCGCGCTGGAATCCGGTCCGGCGTTATAAAACGACGTCGAGTTAACATGAAACGTGGGGACCAGTGACTGGCCATCTTCGTCCAGCAGTGAGACTTCAAACGCATCTGCTAGTCCATTTGTTGGTATCTCCAAACCTAACGAGACGAGATCAAACGACAATGTTTGTACGCCGGACGGAATTACAAATGACTGCTCAAGTGTGGTCAACAAACGATCTTCAGATTCGCGCAGCTGGGCCACACCGGTGGCCGCGCTCACACTTCCGGTTGTTACGGTCCAATTCGATAATCCGAGTTGGAAGTCACCGTTGGCGATGGGGTTGCTGGGGAGTGGGTCGTTAGGATTAATTAGCGCCCGCACAGCGGTGGAACTGGTCACCACCAAATCGGTTTGGCCATCCTCATTGAAATCGGCGGCCTCCAATCCGCGAATACTTCCCAGTCCAGTCACCGTAGAACTGGCTTGCAGGACAAAGCCCCCCGCAGCGTCGCCTCGCAAAAATGTCACGGAACCGTCGGTATGGGCGACCGCGAGATCGGGCTCAATGCTGCTGACGAAATCGCCGACGGCAACCCGCACTGGTGTGCTACCGCCACTGGAGTAACGTAGAGGGGAGCCAAATGTGCCGTTGGGCTGTCCGAGATAGACTAGGATTTCATCCGTACCAGGAATCACAACCGCAATGTCTGTCAGCGAATCGTGATTGAGCATTGTCGCCAGGACATCGATCTGGCTTCCTGAAACCGAGAGTTCACCGGCACCAGCAGGAGTTAATGACTGGTTGCGAGTAAAACCGCCGCTACCATCTCCTAGAGCGACGACGATCTCGTTTGCTCCTTGAATGATGACGTCTAGCACTGCGTCATCATTTATTAACCCCAATGTCATTCCCGTGGCACCGACAATGTTGAGGTCGCTGACCTTCACTTGCCTCCACGTGTCATCGCCGTTGTTGAGCGCGACGGAAACGTTTCCGTCTGCATCCAGCGCAATCATGTCATTGCGGCTGTCGTCGTCGATGAAACCAAGCTCTACATCGACAGCTGCTGCCGCCAGGCCAAACAATTGGTCGGGGGGAGATGTGAGCGTGAGCATGTCACGCCGCTCAAGCCGCTCCAAGTGATCAAAACCAGTCTGACGATCAGTGGCCCGCCGGCGATTCTTGTTTCGAATTTTATACTGACGCTTATTTGGTGAAATCTGACGGCCAAGGTGATTGTGACCGGATATGTTTTCATCAAATGCGGAGCCGTGGGCGCGATCCATCAGATCTCCCTCAAGAGAAAGGAGTTGGATGAGGAGTAAAGGCAACGACTGGAAACCGTCGACACGAGCGCACCGGGGCCGCCCGCGCTGAAACTTCAAATCAGAGAATTAGCAAGAGCAAGCGAACCGACTTTGTTTAGCAACTGGAAAAGTACCAGCCGTATCAACACAGATTATGATGAAACGCATTCATTGCTCGAGCAAAAATGAGGTACGCTCAGACAGCCTCGAGGCTGCTAATAATAGTGCATAACTAATTTAATAGTCACTATTCATGAATATAAACAGTTGATGCGACTTCGAAACTGACTCATTCTCGCATGCCAGATGGCACATCGTCGACATCACTTCAAAGTCGGCGTCGGTGACGACACATGGAAAAAAAGCTCACGATTTACACCAAGTACAAGTGATGCAAAATCGCATCTTGATTAGTACGAAACGGTATCAGTACACAGCTTAAAAAAAAGGGCTTTACAGCTCAAGAAGTGGCTTAAGTTACAATTTCGCAAGTGACCGCGAGACGCAATTGTACATGTGCGCTATCACCCGTCAACTATGGCAAGACGAATTAGTATGAACTTGAGGTGTTTTCTCCATCGCGAAAATGCCGCCAACGAGCTATGGCTTAGCGGACAACAATTCGCGAACGTCAAAACTGCAGTTGAAGCCGTCTGGAGTCTGCGACTCCAGACGATTGCCGCCGGTAGATCAGCACCCATGAAGGTCTCGTAAGCCTCTACGCCCCAGCACAACACTTGGACTACGATGGCCCCGAAAGCTGGACCAGGAAGTGAGATCGAGTTTGAGACTTATTTTCTGGGAAGGGTTGATGTCCAAGAAACGTAAGGTTCGCCGCGTGGAGTTCGAGGCGACAGTGGCCGTGCGAGAGCCGCAAACGGTGACTCAGCTGTCGAGTCGTTTTGGAGTTCATGCGAGTTAGATTCTCAATGGAAGCGTCAGCTGCTGGAGAATTCGTCGACTCTGTTCCCGGGCGTGGGGCGGCCTCACAAAGCAGGACGCGAGGGAGCTTACACCGAAGAGTTTTATGCGCAGACCAGCCGGTTGAAGATGGAACTGAAGTGGCTCAAAAAAGTGGGCTCAACGGATCCAGTCGGGTCTGGGGGCGAGGGGTTACGCTGCCTGGTAGATCACGAGGATGAGTCGTTCATCATCCGTGACCAATGTGAGTTGTTGGGGTTGAATCGTTCGTCCTACTACATCACCGCGCCAGAGGCCGAGGCTAATCTGGAGTTGATGCGTTTGATTGATCGACAGTATCTGGAGACTCCGTTTTCGGAAGTTGTCGGATGCGGGAGTGGTTGCAGTGGCAGGGGGCTGCCGTGAACCGGAAACTGTTCAGGATCTGCTGCAGACGATGGGTTTGGATGCTTAGGATTACCCTACTTTTTAGTCGCAAAAATCCCTGAGAATTCAGCGTTTTTTAACGTCAGCTGTAGGACCGACTTTCGATTTTGGGCTTACTGGTCCTACAGAATTTAAAAAACTCCTGAGTTTCCAAGCATTGATAGCTTAAAAAGGTGTCCAAAGTAGGGTAATCCCAAGGTTTGGATGCCATCTATCCGAAGGGGCACAGCTCGCCGAGTTCACCAAGGCATCGGAAATATCCGTACTTCCTGCGTGGTCTGCAGGTGGATCGTCCGAACCAGGTGTGGGCGTCGGATATTACCTATGTGTCGCTAGCTCGAGGCTTCAAGTATCTGGCGGCGAACATTGATTGGCGCAGCCGTTGTGTGTTGTACTGGATGTTACCGTGCTAGCGTCTTCTTGTCGGTGACTCAATGAGCCGGGCCAGCAACGGATTCACCATCTGCAAGGTTTCTTGATCCGCCATCCCGAGCAAAGTCTCGAACAGCTTTCGAGCTTGTGTCTGCATCATCGGCAGCGGATCGGCCTCCCTGACTGTTGGGAGAAGGTCGTGGGCAGTTGTTCCCAGAGCCTCCGCCAGACGCTCGACGAGATCGATTCCCGGAGCCGCCCCGGCACTTTCTAATCGCCCAATGTACGAGGTCGTGACTTGGGCCTGCCGAGCCAGTTCAGCCTGTGTCATTCCACGAGAATTTCGGACCTCTCGCAGTCTCGCTGCAAAAAGTCGAACGATTTCTCCGTGTTTGATTTTCACCTTGCGATTCGCCATGCACACACCTTCTCTGCTCTATCGTCACCAGCAGAAGGTTGGCAAAACTCACAATAGTATTCATTGACAATCACGATTGTGATTATGACAATGGACGGATGTTGCGATGGTGCCGGAGGATCGGCCATTCGCAGTCAGGACTTACACCGCTCGCCTGTCGCTTTTCCAGAGAAAACTCACCATGCTGTCGACATCACATTTCAATTTCCGTCCGGTTTTGTGGAGAACATGCCTGAGTCTGGCCCTGGGCCTCGCGGTTTCTGTGGCTCAAGCAGAAGTTGTCACGATTGATGTGATCGTGCAGGCGGTCGATGCCAAGGAACGGTCGATTACGGTCTCGAAGGCGATCAAAACCAAGTCCAAGGATCTGGAGCTCGAAGTTGGGAAAAAGGCCAAAGTCACAATTGGCGGGCGGGATGCGACCCTCGATCTGGTGAAGCCGGGGCAGAAGGCATCGTTGTCGTATGAGACCGAATTGGAGGTCGTTACGAAGATGGACATCACTGGCAATACCGGCACCGCCCCCTCCCCTACCCTGGTGAAGCCGACCGCTGCTCCGTCAGAGGGGGACGGCTTCGAACTGCTACTGCCTCCAGACGGATTGGAAGGCTGGTACTTCTTGCAGGAACTCGGGGTACGAAAACCGAACTGGGAAAACAAGAACGGCATTCTGGTGTATAAGTCCCCGGGGACGAGCCTAATTTCTGACCGGAAATTCAGTGACTTCGAGATGCAAATGGAATTCAAATTGCCCAAGGACTGTAACTGCGGTGTGTTTTTAAGGGGACGCTACGAGATCAAGCTGACAGACACGTTAAAAGGCAGCACAACGTCGCTGAGGCCAGAGCAGCGAATCGGTGCCATCTTCAAGCGAATTGTGCCCACCAAGAATCCTTACAAGGGCGCCAATCAGTGGAACAAACTAGAAGTCAAACTGGTTGGAACAAGGGTGACTGTGAAGATCAACGGAGAAACCGTGATTGACGACACCGAAATTGTCGGTGGTCCTACGGCAACATTTCCGGGCCTCGAGCAAGATGAGAGTTTGCCAGGACCGCTCATGTTTTTCGCACATCAAAAAGGGGTGGGAGCAATGTTCAGGAATCTCAAGCTCAAAGTGCTTGAGGAATAGCGAGTTTTGCTCAGCACGAGAACAGGATCATCACCGGGCCGGCTGTTGGACTCCCAGAGCCGGAGCTCCCGTTCATTTCACCGCTGGTTAACCAAGGTCGATCGCATGGCCTTCGCGGGTTCGTTGCGCCGACCTTGATGTTGCCGGCATCAATCTGTGGGAATATGCGCATTTCCCAAACTCACGACCACGTCCATTCGCGTGATCGACGCCCCGTTCGACGATCTTGGGGAGAACCTCCTCAAATCGTCACTCCAGTGTTAGCTCGCGATGTGGACCGGCGAATCATTCCATGAGATTCGCGTTATAAAGTTCCTTGCGAGTTCGTCCGGATTCAACAGACGCAATCGCGGGCGATGATCGTGCTGGCATAACAGACGTTCGACAAAATGGTCAAATGCATTCACGCAGTTGACTGCTCGCGAAATTTCATTGAATTTGATCTGGCGGTTGAGACACCAGTACATATACTTATTCCTGGACTGCTACGTTTTGGCAGGTCTCGCCGAGGAACCTCTCTCTGGATTTTGGTTCAATAAGTGTGACCGTAATTCCGGGGGGAATTTCGCGAGCAGAGAAGACCGATGAGAACGATTGTCTCTCGCATCAAGGTGATTGATTCTGGTCTTTGTCGGTGATCGATTCACTCACCACGTCGGTGTGCGTGGATGACGTGCAGCAGACGGAACCGGTCAATTGGCTCGATGACTGGAAGATGTCGAGAATTGATTCGAGAATCGTCCGAACGCTACCGAGTTGCCTGGGCCGTTTTGTGATTCATAGGCCGCATAAAGTCCTGCTGTTTCCAGCCGAGAAGGAAATGTTGGCGACGAATTTGCGGAGCTTGGCAAGTGGAGATGCCGCCGCCGCAATCGTACCGGCCGAAATAGAATTCGTCTGCTGCGAACCCTGCGATGCTCAACGTGACCTTGATTCGACGATCAGGTGGTATTCGATGCAAACCGTGCTCGTGTTAGGGGCGACTGGCCTGCTGGGGCATCAGGTGATGCGCATTCTGACGCCGCGTTTTCAGGTGATCGGAACAACGCAACGCACGGAGGTCTGTCCGTCTGCCTTTTTAATACGAGATCCAGAAGCTCTGCGGTATCGCATTTCCGCCGACCATCCTGAAGGTGTTCGCAGGCTCATTCAACATGAGCGGCCGGATGTGGTGATTAATTGTATCGGCATTGTGAAGAGTCAGTTCAATCGTGTCCCGCATCGCGTCGCGGAATTCATCAATGGCGAATTCCCGTTACAACTTGCCGACATGTGCGATCAAGCGGGAAGTCGTCTGATCCACATTAGTACGGATTGTGTTTATTCCGGTGCTCATGGGAACTATTCCGAATCGGATTTACCGGATCCGATCGATGTTTATGGCCGGACTAAACTTCAAGGTGAGCCAAATGCTGCGAGCAATTTGACATTACGCACATCCTTTATCGGCATGGAATGCGAGACAGCAAATGGATTGGTCGCCTGGTTGCTGTCTCAACGAGGCGGCCAAGTTCGAGGATATACACGGGCCATCTTTTCGGGATTAACGACCATTGTCCTGGCCAGATTGCTGGGAGATCTGATCGAACAGCATCCGGAACTGCGCGGGATTTGGCATGTCTCGGCTGATCCCATTGATAAGCATCATTTGCTGTGCTTCGTCAATGAAGCGTTGGGGCTGGAGATCACGATCGCCCCTGATGACTCGGTCGTTTGTGATCGTAGTTTAAACAGTTCCGCATTCCGTGCGTTGACGGGATATCAGCCTCCTTCCTGGCCGGCGATGGTGGCGGAAATGGCTGCCGATGCAAAATCTTACCCATAGAGGGATCGTGTCGATGCGGAATCTCGATGGCAAGCGGGTCGTCGTCACGGGCGGGACGGGTTCCTTGGGGATGGCACTCGTTCATCGTTTGCTCAGTGGCGCGATGGGAGCTCCCCAAAAGATTATTGTGTTCTCACGCGATGAAGCAAAGCAGCATGCCATGCGGGTTCGCTATCTCTCCGCGAACCAGGCGACTGACGAGGTGATCTACCGCAACTTTCAGCGACTGCTGGAATTTCGAATTGGTGACGTGCGCGATTTTCACAGTGTCAGTTCGGTGTTGGCGAATGCCGATGTTGTGTTTCATGCCGCAGCCCTGAAGCAAGTGCCGACTTGTGAGTACTTTCCGTATGAGGCCGTCCAAACCAATATTGGTGGCCCTGAGAATATTGTCCGCGCCATTCGCGAACTGCGATTGCCAGTGGAGACGGTGATCGGGCTGTCGACCGATAAGGCTTGCAAGCCCGTGAATGTGATGGGGATGACGAAGGCACTGCAGGAACGAATTCTCGTCCGGGCGAATCTGGATTGCCCGCAGACGCGTTTCGTTTGCGTGCGGTATGGAAACGTGCTGGCGTCACGGGGGTCGGTGATTCCCTTGTTCCAAGAACAGATCAGTAGCGGCGGGCCCGTGACGATTACGGTGCCGGAAATGACACGATTTCTGTTGACGTTAGACCAAGCCGTCGAGACCGTGCTTGCGGCGTATCGGACTGCTGTCGCTGGGCAGATCTATGTGCCGCAAATTCCATCGGCCGCAATCCGCGACATTGTCGATGCCCTGATCGATGGGCGAAACATTCCTGTCATCTCGACGGGAATTCGGCCCGGGGAGAAGTTGCACGAGATTCTCGTCTCCGAAGAAGAAGTACCCCGAACTGTGCTGCGTGGTGAATACTTTAACATTCGGCCTGTTTTGCCCGAGTTGCAGGACGAAGAGAGCGATTGCCGTCCCTGCACCGCGGAATACAGTTCCGCGAATCACCTGATGACAGCCTCCGAAATTCGAAAGCTATTGCGGGCAGTTTAAGCGTTGGACGTCGAGTGGTGTTCCAGCGGCAGGAGAATGAGCTGAATCATGAAGATCATGACGGTACTGGGGACGCGGCCAGAGATTATTCGGTTGTCTCGGATCATCGAGCGGCTCGATCAATCCGCGTCACACGTACTGGTTCATACCGGACAGAACTCTGATTTCCGGTTGAACGGTTTGTTTTTCGAGGAACTGGGAGTACGCGCTCCTGACCATGTTCTCAATATTCAAGGATCACTTGGTGCCCAATGGGCAGCTCTATTTGCTGGATGTGAACGGCTATTCGCGGAAGAAAAACCAGACCGGGTTCTGATTCTCGGTGATACGAATAGCGGCATGGTGGCCTTGCTGGCGAAGCGACTGGGGATTCCGGTCATTCATTTGGAGGCCGGTAATCGCTGCTTCAATGACCGTGTGCCGGAAGAAGTCAATCGCCGCCTTATTGATCACGCCAGCGATATTCTGATGCCCTACACCGAGGGGAGTCGCCGCAACCTGCTCGCGGAAGGAATTCCTGGCAAGAGAATTTTCGTGGTGGGCAATCCGATCCTCGAAGTGATCAGCCACGATGAGTCTAAGATCGCCGACTCGCGCATTCTTTCGCAACTTGGCGTGACGGCGCAAGATTACTTTCTGGTGACGTTGCATCGAGCAGAGAATGTGGATGATCCCCTACGCCTCCGCAACTTTCTGACGGCGTTTGACCGGTTGCAGCAGAAATATCAACGTCCCGTCATCGTTAGCACGCATCCACGCACTCGCGACAAGCTTCTGAAAACGGGCCTGACTATGACCAATGAGCAGGTCCGATTCGAGCCTCCGTTTGGCTTCGCGGATTTTATCTTTCTGGAGCGAAACGCATCTTGTGTGCTCAGCGATAGTGGGACCGTTCAGGAAGAGTGTGCCTTGGCGGGAATACCGAGCGTAACTTTGCGGCAGGAGACCGAGCGCCCGGAGACGCTGGAGTGTGGCAGCAATACTCTGACGGGAGACGATCCCGACGCCATTCTGAGTGGCGTAGATCGGAGTTTGCGGGGGGCTAGTTTAGGGCGAATTCCACCGGAATATCTCTACCCGCATGTCAGCCATGCTGTCGTTCAGATTGCGCTGGGGCCTCTTCCTTAGGTCTCAAATCGAACGACATTGGTTTGAGATTGGGGGCGAGTACACCCACTTGTACTTGATGCTCGCGCAAAATGGACTCGGTTGAATGGGAGATCAACTCCAAGGGCCACCAGTCGCCAGGAAAGACCCCTGTTTCGTCTTCTGTTCAAAGAGTCGCATCATTTCTCCATGTGCACCATAAACCCAAGCCGGTCGCTCATGGTGCAGATGGTAGCCGAGCACATCGTCCCAAAATCGAGGGACCAGACCGCGCGTTCGAATCAAACATTCTGCGAGCCAGGTATCGTCGTAACCCGGATAAAGAAATTCCTCGTCGTGTCCTCCAACCGCAAATAAGTCGGAACGATAGGCGGCCCCTAGAAAAAAGAAGGGTCGCGGATTTTCCGAACCGCTATAGCACATGCCCGGAACCAGGTTCACGAGCGGAGCACTCTCAGGTGATCTCAGGCCGTTGGGGTCTTCCGTGGCGTTCCACAACGTGGCAAAATCCATATGCCCGGGCTCCAATCGAGACACCAGTTTTTCTAGGGAATCGGCAGAGTGATGAATCACCTCACACTGCTGGATAATGATTTCCCCGCGCGCCATCCGCAGGCCAAGCGCTATGTCTTCGGCCATTCGCTGGGCGCCGCGATCGCGGTGCGCCTGGCCGGCGAGGTGGGCGACGCCGATGGGTTGATCGTCGAAGGCTCGTTCACTTCGATTCCCGATGTCGTGCAG
>JAZKFE010000138.1:21893-40519 GCA_040386595.1 Planctomycetota bacterium
TCGCTTTGGACGGATTGCAATAATACGGTCGATCTAAATAGGCGTAGCGGACCCCATGTTTCAGGCAGACCGCACGTGTCTCGTCTGCAGAACCATCATCGACAACAATGACCTCGTACCCAAACGGCGGACTTTGTTGGGCGATACTCTGCAGCGACAAATCTAACAGCCGCGCCTTGTTATAAGTCGCCATGACGATCGAACAACGGATGGCCCTTTTGCTCCGCAAGCGAAAGGCGTACAGCGTTCCCGCATAATGCTCGGCTTCAGCCGTAATTTCGAAAAAGTCGCCGAGTAGACTCCGCCACCACTCGGCCGGACGCTGTGTCAGGTGAAGTTCAACGCCATCTAGCATGTCCGAATGATTGGCCACCGTCACCACCGCCCACTGACAGGCGGTGGCGAGTGAGCTCAGGACCTGAGCTAAGTCTGATTCCGGCAGGTGCTCTAACACGTCCAGGCACGAAATCACATCGAATCTCAGCTGTTGTATCACCTCGCGCCCGCCGTCAGAGCAGAGATCGACATTGAGGTGCGAGATCGGTTGCTGATGAAACCGGCCAACGTCGACACCCAGGAGATGTAATCCCGGGAACGTCCCCTGAGCGATGCGAAGAAAATCGCCGCGCCCCGTCCCGACATCTAACAAACTTTCGGCATGCGGTCCCAGCGCTGAAATCGCGTCGCACGCATAGACATACCGAAACTCCTGGTCGGTGACACAGGCGTAGCCAGGGGTGGAGAACGCTGATTGATAAATCGCGAGATAGTCGGTCATTGGCGGCTCGCAGGAAGGGGTTGGTGGACCTGTGCAACTTCGATCGGGAGTGACCGTCGTTCTAACGGTTCGATCGCATAAGGGCGATACACTTCCATTTCATGGAGCGGGGGGTAGTCGTTGCATAAGTCGGGGTAGGCGTCGCGAACGTTCATCATCAGTGCCAATCCCCGCGCCGCGCGTTCCGGTTCCATATACAGCAACCAGCCCACCATCACCGGCGCGTCATGGGTCAACGGCACGGGGCGCCTCCCGTTAAACCGTGCCAAGCGAAACCAGTCTGCAGCTTGTGCATCGTCGGTCAGAATCATTCCGCCGCGACCAATTGGCAAGTGCTTGCGATATTGGAAAGACAGGCAACGGAAGGTGCCAGGCAGATACATCCCACGCCGAAAACGTAACGCCGAGTCCACAATTTTCCACGGCTGCAGTTCATACTCTCCGTGCCAATCATGGTCCTGAAACCTGACTTGGCCACCGGCATGGATGATGGCATTCGGGACCGAGCAATACGTCCTGCTCGGGAGTGTGGTCACGTCGCGCTCCACTTGACAATACTTGCAACACAGAAACAGTGCTGCGGTGCACGTATCGACGGCGATTGCATAACGGCTGCCCGCATAGTCCGCTACGGCAGATTCGAAATCTTCGACGATGCTGTAAGGGTTCTTCATGCGATCACTCGGCCCCTTCCTGACGTTTGTCGGCACAATGTCTCTGCCAGAGATCCTCCAGCCGAGGCAAATTGCGTTTCGTAATGACCTGCTGAGGGTTTCCGGCAACCACATCGCCCGCGCTGACATTTTTTCGGACCACACACAGGGCTCCGCAAGCCGCGCCACGAAACATCGTCACCCCAGGGAACACGACGCTGCCCACTCCGACCGCCACGCATTGCTCTAAAGTCACCGCATCATTCTCCACGTGCCGGAACTTGTCTGCGAATGTCGGACCGATGAGATCGCCACCTGAAAAGTCATCGTTGCTCGTGTAAAGAGTGACTCGTCCGGAGAGGCTAACACCATCTTCGATTCGAACTGGCCCGCCTCCCCCGTGGATGGCCACATGCGAGCCGATATGGACCCACTTTCCGATCTTAACCCCGGCAGGTCCGCTGGTGATGACCGAATACGCGTCGATGCGTGACTGCTGCTTCACGGAGATCACACCGTAACCGAAAAAGAGCACTGTCGGATGAATAATGGCAGTGGGATGAATATCCAAGATCGGGGAACTGTCGTTGGGCAAGGCTCGCATGAATCATTCTCGAAACGTGTTCTGGGTAACGACTGCATTGTGACGTAAGTCGGCCTCAGCCTTCCGCGAATGCGTCGATGGGTTGAAACGCTGCGAACATGCGAGCCACTTCGGTTTCATTCATCCCATACTGCTCACCCCACTTCTGCGTCCGGTCATGACCGCGTAATTTCGCATTCAAAGCGGCATAACGTTCGGTGACATACGGCACACCTAAATACTTAAAGTGCAGCAGTTTCAGTTGGGGATCTTCACGCCGTACAATTTCTCCTTCCGGCTGGCAGGTATGGCATCCTGGGGTATAGTTGATCTCATTGATCATCTGCGGATTAAACAACACCTTCTTGTCAAAGGCCGTCGTGCGAAATCCGTGGCGTACCTGTTCGTAGATGTGCCCTTCCGATTGTGGAAATACTTCGGACACCATATTCCAACCGGACGGACAGAAGAATGTCACGCCCTCTTCAATGGCGCTCTGCAGATACTCGTGCAAACACGGATGCCACAACAATTCATCGACATCACAGACCAATACGAGATCGGCGGTAGTCCGGCTTTCCTTCCAAGCTTCTGACTTGATGGTTCGGGCCGTGCCACATACCGAATCGTCCTGGATGTTCAATTCTCGCAGCGAAACTCGTGGATGAGCAGTCAGCATTTCCCGCGTCCCGTCGGTCGAGCCGTCGTCGAATAAAAAGTAACGCTCGACGATCTGGTCGTAATGCCGGAAGAAAAAGGGCAGCATTTTTGTTTCGTTCCACACGATGCCATACATATGGATCTTCAAGGCGACTCCCTCACACTGCAAACGAAACACAAACGAGCACTTACAAGGCCAAGCGTTCCAGAGTGGGCGCGATCAGCGACGAGGCGAATACTGCGTTTAACGAATGGTCATTGGCCATAACCATGACCTTTGCACCAATAGATAATATCCTCGCACCATCGGAGCGAGTTGGGGGGCCACAACGCGACCACTTGCTGGATCCACACAAAATCGGTGTACCCCGGTTCGTCAGTCGTCAACGGGCATTCCACCCACGGACCATGGACTGGGGTGGCGAACATTCCGGTGCCGACTTCGCCCTTAATGAACTCAGGCCGCGACCAGCTAAAAGTCTGATGGTACTCGCGCCGAAAAATGAGAGGTACTTGATGCCGCGCTTCGCGTCGAATCGACTCCAGGGCATTCGGCAGGAAGCGATCGTCATCATCCAGAAACGCAAAGTAATCCCCTTGAGCTTGCGACATGGCAAAATTTCGCTGCGCGTTGCCGAAGGTGGATCCTGCGACGGCATGCTCGAAATACCGAATCTGCTTTGAATCGAATGCCTCGATCACGGTTCGAGCCAGGGGCCGGACACCGTCAGCCACCACCAGGATCTCATCGTTGGAATCGAGATAAGGCACAACACTCTCGAGAGCCCGCCCTAATGTTGCTCTGCCGAGAGTCGGGATAACGATCGAGATTCCGATCGACGGTGTTGGGCTCATCGAAAACCTCTCCCGAGCAGTTGCCTTGATGATCGTCGCATCACACTTGGTGAAACAAACTTCGAATCACCAGTCGGATGAAACGTATAACCGTCATTTACACACAATCTGAAATATCCGTTCGCTCCAACTTCGTTCTTCTACCGGCCAGCACAAGACTCAACTAGGCTAAAGATGAGACGTACTCGCGGTGACATTGCAAGATTGATGTGTGTCACTCGTTAATGCAGCCCCTCTGGTGTTCCAAGTAGAAACCGCTTCGACCTGAACTGCGCGATCGCTTAAGTAAACGCAGAACCGCATCCTAAACTTGATGGAATGCGACAATTCCTGCGAAACATCGAACAAATTTGAATTCGGCCACCGCAATACTTACTGGCCGACCTTCATTCCCGACCGATCGATGGAATGTCTGAAACCTAGAGAAGTAACAGCGACAGCACGCAGGACGACGTGGAGCGATCGACATCGGCACGCAACATGAGGACGTGGCTAGTATATTTACAGGCACCCATGAGTCAAGCACTATTTCACTCGAATTCGTGATTTGCCTTCTGTTGCAACGATTCACGATTAGCGACTGCTATTCAGAACCAGGAGATTGCACTACTAAGTTTTGAATAACGTAGTGAACTTAAGGGTTCTAGGCGGAGGTGAATGCCGTCTGGCATGCCGAGCAATGACACTCATTTGTACTGCTCGGAGTCGCAGTTTTTATTCGACAGCATAAAATACAAGACACGACACTTGACAGTCAGTTGTGCGCTATGCACAATGATTCCACTAGCTCGCCCATCGGTTTGGTTTTCTGCCATCAAGGGTCTGTGCGTTTTTGTGGTTAGAGGCATTTTGCAACTCTGATCGCGTGATCTTCAGAATTCTTTCTTTTTTGATCTGCCTGTCCAGTATTGGCTTTCCGCAAGGTTCGTAGTGCAATCGGCCGTCTACGCCTGAATTGCATTCGCTCGTCGTCCTTCGGCCCTGCAATAAGTTGCTCGGCGTTGGATACATTGATTTGCGATGTGTTAGGAAGCTCCCCCGACGTTTTGCTATCAGGTGAGAGCGGGCGGGAGTGATTTCGGCACATGATTGCCACCTTTCGGTCGAGTGATCTGCGTTAACGCTTGGGTGGTTTAAATCGAGTGCAACTACGCGTTCCAAGCCGTGGATGCTCGCACGGTAAACGAGTCGAATTTAGACCTTTGAAAATGGTCTGGAAGTCGTTGCTACTTATTGTCTCTAGGGCGGTGGCTCTGCTGTCCTGGTGTTGTGTTCTGTTTGGTCGGGTGAACACTAACGATGGCTTGTTGGCGTGACGCTTGCGAATGGCAGTTGCCGTGCATATTCGTGTTTTTTGAGGAGTCAGGGTGTGACCTATGCGCCGCCTTATTCTGAAATCGTTTCAAAGTCCCGGCGATATCGTGATGCTCACGGCCGCCGTGCGGGATCTGCATTTGGCCCACCCGGGACGTTTTCAAACGGACGTACGAACGGCCGCAGAGGCTCTGTGGCAACACAATCCTCATCTGGTGACACTCGCAGAAGGTGAGCCGGGAGTGGAAGTGCTGGATATGCACTATCCCCTGATTCATCAGAGTAATCGGCGACCGTACCATTTTATTCATGGCTATGCCCAGTATCTGGAACAGCAGCTAGGCGTGCCGGTTCCGGTTTCCGACTTTCGCGGAGAGGTTCGCCTGACAGTGGAAGAGAAGGCACTCCCATGTCCCGGGCAGGAGTTCGGGGTTCCCGAACACTTCTGGATCCTCGTCGCGGGAGGCAAATATGACTTCACTGCCAAGTGGTGGAACCCGGAGAGTTTTCAACAAGTGGTCGATCATTTTCAAGGCCGCATTACTTTCGTGCAATGCGGTGAAGCCGGGCATTGGCATCCACCGTTGAAGGGAGTGATTAACCTCATTGGCCGCACGCCGCTGCGAGATTTTGTGCACTTGATGTATCACGCGGATGGCGTGCTGTGCCCGGTGACCTTCGCGATGCACCTGGCCGCCGCTGTCGACACCAAGCCGGGCCGCCCCAAGCATCGCCCCTGTGTCGTCGTGGCGGGTGGTCGTGAGCCCGCACATTGGGAAGCATACACTCAGCACCAGTTTTTGAGTGTCAATGGGGCGTTACCCTGCTGTCAGGAAGGAGGGTGTTGGAAGTCTCGCTGCCAACTGGTCGGCGACGGAGATGCGAAGGATCGGAATGATGTTTGTTCGTCGCCCGTGCAGCTGACACTCGAACTACGCATCCCGCAGTGCATGGACATGATCCAGGCCACCGATGTGATCCGCCGGATTGAACTCTACTATTCGGGCGGAGTTCTGCAATATGGCCAGAATGGCTCGACGCCGAAGGCGCTTGCGGCGCCGACTCCGGCAGTTCCCCCGCGAGCAAAAGTACCAGCTCGTGTTCACCTTCCTGTTAAGCCGCTAATCAACGGCCATGTCCCCACGCCGGCCGAGCCCTCCACGATTCATCCCAAGACGAGTGTGTCGTTCTATCATGGTCTCGGAGACTGTGCCTACTTCGCTCCATTGATTGCGATGTATACGAAGCGGGGTTATCCGATCGAAGTCGAGTGCACTCCTGACAAACGCATTCTGTTCGAGGCGGCCGGTGCCACTACCATCGCCAGTGGAGCCGCTGCGGTTCATGCTTGGGGCTATCCCGCAGGCACCACTTACCCCGGGCAAGGGAATTTTCTGCAAGGCAGTAAGCCCGGGCACAATCTTTCAGAACCTCCCCTGCCCTTCATTGGCACCAAAGAGGAGCTTTGGGACGAGTATTGCCAGACCAAGGTGGATGTCACGAAGTCTCTCTCTGGCTCGGCCTTCGAGGCAGTGGACCGCTGGCTGGCCAAGCTTCCCCGACCCATCGTGTTATTGCACACCAAGGGAAACACGGCTCAGGAACGCAAGAGCCTCCCCGACAAAATTTCGAGCGAACTCTATCAAGCCCTCCTCGACCGGTTTGACGGCAGTTTAATTTTGCTCGACTGGGATCGGCGTGTCCCCCGGCTGTCGTCCTATCGCGTGCGGCACCTGGATGATCTGGGGGCCTGTTCCACCGAACTACTGTTTGCTCTGATGTCCCGATCGCAATTGTTAATCGGAGTCGATAGTGGCCCACTGCATGTGGCCCAACTGACAAAAATTCCCAGCGTGGGGCTCTGGATGCCGGGGCACTACCCGGCAACTTACACCTTGCCCCGCCGGCAGCAACTTAACATTGTGCTCCGCGAGCACACCCAGCAGTGGAATAAGTTTAAGCGGATCCCGTGGAATCTTGTCGAAGTTCCCGGCAGCGCCTTTGAAGCGAACTCTCTCGCCGAATACTGCATCCCCATGCTCCATTCGCCGCGTTATCTGCGGCAGGCGGATATCGGGGCTGATGTGCAACTGCAAGCTTTTGTAAAGAGTTGCCGGGGTGTGGGCGGAGGCAATTCACTCTCCCCGTATATTGATCGGCAGAAGAGTTTTGACCTGTTGTTTCGTGAAACGGCCAACCGCTTCTCGAACCCGACGATCGTCGAAACCGGCACAATTCGTTCCGAAGAAGATTGGCCGGGGGCGGGTTTCTTTACCTACCTCGCCGGCGCCTTTCTGTCGCGGTTTGGAGGGCGACTCCATTCTGTCGACATCGATGCTAAGAAATGTGCCTTTGCTCGCGACTGGACCGGCGTGTTTGGTGACCATGTCACTGTCCATCAGCAGGACTCGATCCAGTTCTTAAATAACTTTGCCGAGCGGATCGATGTCCTCTATCTTGATTCGCTCGATACGACCGAGCCCGGTCACGCCGAGCATTGCATTCGGGAGTTCGAGGCCGCCGCTCCGCGCCTGCATCCTCGCAGCCTGCTGGTGATCGATGACACCCCGTGGCATGCCGGGGCATTCGTTGGCAAGGGAGCACGCTTGGTTCCGCGGTTGCTCGAAGAAGGCTGGCGCATTCTGTATGCCGGCTATCAAGTCGTCCTGAGCCGTTAGCTGTCCTCTTGAGAATCGATCCTGTAAGGGCCTCCGATTTGGGGGAGTCACGAATCATGGAACGGTCAATGCTGTCAGAATTGGCACAGCGTTTCTCCCAATTGGGGCGGCCGAGAATTCTGGTTCTGGGGGACCTGATGCTCGACCGCTACACTTGGGGCGATGCCGAACGGGTCAGCCCGGAAGCCCCGGTCATCGTGCTGCGAGCGGACCAGGAAGAAATCCGACCAGGTGGTGCCGCCAGCGTCGCCTATCTCCTCCGGCACCTCGACGCAGACGTTAGCGTGGTAGGTGTCGTCGGCAATGACGCGGATGGGCACACCTTGCGAGCCCTGCTACGAGACGAGGGCATCGACGAGCAGTTCGTGGTGCTCGATCCCACCCGTCCCACGACCTCGAAGCAGCGTTTGGTCGGCCGGGCCTCCGATCGGCATCCGCATCAGATCCTGCGTGTGGATCGCGAATCCCGAGAGCCCCTATCCGATGCGTTGACTGGGGCTCTGTGGGAGACCTTGCAACATCAGCTGCCCCAGTTTGACGCCATTCTAGTCGCGGACTATTTAAAAGGAGTGTGCACAGAGCGCCTGCTGCAAGCGGTGATTTCGGCGGCTCGGGCCAACGGCCAGCCGGTGTTGGTTGATCCAGGACGATTGGCAGATTATGGCCGTTACCGCGGCGCCACACTAATCAAACCCAACCGCGTCGAAGCCGAACTGGTCTCTGGCCGACCGTTGACGAATTCGCAGGACGTCCTTGTCGCAGCGCGGCAACTCTGCTTGACCTTTCAGCTCGACAGTGTCGTCATCACTTTGGATCGCAATGGCTTAGTTGTCGTCGCCCCCACGGGTGACAAGGTAATCGCAACCGACCCTCGAGCGGTTTACGACATCACTGGCGCCGGCGACATGGTCTTAGCCACACTCGGGCTGTGTCTGGCCGGAGGGACCGAACTGTTGACGGCGGCGCACATCGCGAACCTCGCTGCCGGACTGGAAGTCGAACGGTTTGGAATCGCTCCCGTGAGTCGCTCGGAGATTGGTGCCAAACTGCGCAGCAGCACAAATCCTTCTGCCTCCAAGATCGTAACCGCTGACGAAGTATCTTGCCTTGCTGAAGGCTATCGACGGCAGGGAAAACGCATTGTCTTCACGAATGGCTGCTTCGACCTGTTGCATGTTGGCCATGTCAGCTACCTACAAGAAGCTGCCACATTAGGTGACATCTTAATTGTGGCGATCAATAGCGACGTCGGTGTGCAGCGGCTGAAAGGTCTCCATCGTCCTGTCATCCCCGAACGGGACCGAGCCCAGATGCTCGCCGCCCTGAGTTGCATCAACCATGTGCTGATCTTTGAAGAAGAGACTCCTCTGAAGTTGTTAGAACTGATTCATCCCGAGGTGCTTGTTAAGGGGGCAACGACCGCAAACATCGTCGGCAGAGAGTTCGTGGAATCCTACGGCGGAAGAATCCTGCGCGTCGAGTCGATCATCGACTGTTCAACAACGCAGATTCTCCACCACATTCTATCGAAATCCAGCGACTTCAGCTTTGAAACAATAAACAGGTGAGAGGTAAGTTTTGGAGCCATGTACCTCGCAAATCATTTCTTCCTGCAGGCTCGTAACGACGAATAAACAACCTTGCTTTGGAATGAAACGATGTTGGAGCGTTCAACGAACTGCGAATGTACCGAAGCTGGATGGTGTGCGCGACACAGATCCTATAAGCACCCTCTCCAATTTGAACTATGCCAAAGGTTCGAGATCTGGTTTAAATTCTGGGACCAACAAACTTTACACGGCTTAATACCTTCGCATAACGCGGCCGCTATTCGCTTCGCAGTAAAATGCAAACATCTCGGAGCAGAAGTCGGAACCGAAATATGTCCTACTTGCCAAGGCAACGTCCGACTGAAACTCTTCGCTTGCGACCGGCATGGGGAGTGCACACTCGGAAAGTCCCTTTCGAACAGGGCTTCTTGTGCCACATGCGATGATTACGAGTCGCACGATTAGGTTCTTGTCAGCGCGTCATCACTGTTACTCACAAGACGACCGCCGCAATCGATCGGCCAGCGATCATCACGAGCAGGTTTCGCAGGTATAATAACTTGGTTTAACATTTATCATAAAAAGGTTCTAACATGCCAACTCTACCATGCTGCGGAGGCAGGGTCTTTGCATCGAAGGCAAGCGCGTTGTTTGATGCACAGCCCGACGGCGGTCAAAATTGTTACCTCATTCTTACATATCTAGATTGGAATGGAGCTGGATGGAGCGGACAGTATGGTCCGCTTCAGGTGACTGTCAATTGTGGAGAAGACGGACCTTCTGGAGGATTTTCGTTTAAAGACGGTGAATGTGCATTTGGGGGCAGCGTGGTTTGGAGTTTCTGCACCGGAGGTCTGATATGCGTAATGATTATCGACCCACCTGGTCTAGTTGACAATTGCTGCAATTCGCCGCCAGGAACAATTTTATACTCTTCTGTTCAAGTCGCTGAAGCATCGAATCACACGACGGCGCTGCCGTTTGTACGTTATACACCCCCTCCTCCGACCTGTGAATGCGATTGCGCGGGAGCAAACGATTTCAATATGGGGGGCGGCACAGTGCCCGCCGACGCTGGGCCGGCAGCCGGCGGTCCTGATGCAGGTGCCGGACAAGACGATGGAATGTCTTCGAATCCGATTCGTTATGCTGACGGCTCCATTTCGCTACGAGCATCTGATATCTCAAGTAGTGGCTTTGGTGTGAGGTGGGGCCACACTCGGAGTTTTGCAAGCCGGATGTCACATAGTGAATCGGCGGGAAATGGGTTTAATTGGCAAGTTCAAGAATGGCCATATGTCGTAACTCAATATGATGGGGCAGTCGCGGTGTTAGGCCGACAGAATACTGCTGTGTACTTCGACAAGATTGAGGACAGTTACGTAGCACAATTCGGAATCAAAACCACTTTATCTCTGGATCTCGCGACTAATAAATATTTGTATACGGAGCAAAATGGGACCGTTACCACGTTCGATCGATTCACTGGGGGATTTCGTAAACGAACCGATGCTGCGGGAACCACTATTGAAGTCACCGCGATGACGGGAGGGACGAATTTCTCCCAAGTTCAGAGATCTTATACCGAAGGTGCCAGTTCCGCGATCGAACGATATCAGTATGCCTACGGTACTGATACCGGCGATTACCTTCTCTCAACGGTGACTCTCAGCCGGAGTATTGACGGTGGTGCGTTTGGTAGCGTCGCAAAAGCAACTTATACATATTATCCAAGTGGTGCTGAGTATGGTTACGAGGGTGATCTGGAGACAGTTACCACGCAGTTGTGGCAGGACAGTCAATGGAAGAATACAGGAACGACTTATTACCGCTACTATTTGCAAATTCCGACTAGCAGTAGTAGCTCGTCCTCATCCAGCTCCAGTCCGATACCTCAGGCACCAGCTCATTTGCTTAAATTCGTGGTGAATCCGACTTCATTCGAACGTTTAGCGGCAGATCCCAACGTCACGGATCCATTGACGGCTTCAAACGCAATCGTCGCGCTGTACGCCGACTATTACTACGAATACGACTCACAACGCCGTGTCATTCGGGAGATGGTACAGGGAGGATCGAGAAGTTTCAGTTTCGACTTTCACGAAAGTTCGAACACTGATGGGTTTAACAGTTGGAAATTTAAGACGATTGAAACCCAACCGGATAGCAGCCAGCTAGTTGTCTATTCGAATTTTGCTGGCCAGACAATGCTGAAAGTCCATCGCAACGGAGACGACCAATGGTGCGATTTCTGGAAGTATGATGACGAGGCGCATCTGATGTGGCACGCCAAACCCTCGGCTGTTCTAGGATTTGATGAGCAATACGCCGATTTATTGCACGCCATTGATGGGCAATACCAATACCTGCATGATTCCGCCGGGTTGATTGAGAGTTTTACCTATCATGCTCCCACCGGATTTGTTGCAAGTTCTTCGATTCAGCAAGGTCAGCAGGGCGACTCTATCAAGCTTCGTGAGTATGAATACTGCTGCATCGCCAGCGACTGTGGCTGCGAGGGAGGTTCATCCAGTTCGTCGAGCGCCTCGTCGTCGAGCTGCGCCAGTGGTGTTTGGTTGCTTAAGCGTGGAATTGTTTACCCTTCGGATACAGATCAAACGAAGAAGATTGTCACCAGCTATTGCTACAGCTTTCATTCTGGGACAACGCGAGTTCAGCAGAAGACCATCATATTGCCAGCTATTCCAGCCGAGCAAAACGGATCCGGCATCGCCGCCACACGAAAGGAGTATTTCGACACTTACAACAACCTGATCTGGAAGATGGATGAGCGAGGCTATATCACCCGTATGAAGTACGATATTCCGACCGGCGCACTGACTCAGTTGATCAATGATGTCGATACATCAGTGGAAACGGACGCACCTTTCGGCTGGGTAACGCCGGCCGACGGCGGACTCAATCTGATTACTGACTTCGAGCACGATCAATACGGACGGATGATACAAAGCCTCGGCCCAACTCATACTATTGATCTAAATGGTATGGCAACGACAATTCGTCGTGCGTTTTGGATTGTTTATCTCGACACCGACTTCCAGATGTGGTCGGGGCAGGGATATGCCAGCGGAGCTGGTCCGACCTACTCCTACGCCCTTATTAATCCTATTTCGATCACCAAAGTCGACGCGTCTGGGAAGGTTCTTGAAAAGATAAGTGCCGCGAGAACGTCGACATTCGGCAAGCTGGAACCGACTGACAACTTTTCACAGTCGGACTACGTCCGCTGGACGACGAATCAATACACCGATTGCTGCTTTGCCGCTTCCCAAAGGATCTACCACACAATTCCTGCAAGCGGATCAGGCAGTCCTGGCACAAATTACGATGAAACTGATTATGGCTATGACATCATGAAACGTCAGAACCGGAACGTCACTCCGGGGGGCACGATCACGTACCGAGTATTCGATACTCGAGGAAATTCCGCTGCTACCTATATCGGGACGAATGATAGTGGAGCAACGGACGAAGATCCCACTGGCGGCGGAGCACTCGGCAATAACATGGTGCTGGTAGTCGAAAACGAATACGACAATGGTGTCGATGGCGGTGACGGAAACATGACGTCGCAGGCTCGATACGTGGATGCGATGACCAAGCGTGTCACGCAATACCTTTATGATTGGCGAGATCGCCAAATCGCCGTTGACGGGGAAATCGACTTTTATCAACAAATGGTTTACGACAATCTCGATCGCGTGCTACGAACGGATCGACGAGACACGACTTCCTCCGGCCACATCGTCGGCCGTAGTGAGACGAAATACGACGATCAAAGCCGAGTATTCCGCGCGATCCGTTACGCCGTCAATCCGACAACGGGAGCTATTGGGAATTCGTTGACCGATAACACTTGGTTTGATGCTTCTGGCAATGTGATTAAATCCAAACCAGCGGGCTCTCAAATCTTCATCAAGACGGTCTACGACAGCCTTGGCCGAGCAACCGTCAATTATAGTGGTTATGATCTAAACGAGACCGATTACGATGGGGCCGGCAACGTTGACGATGACGTGATCTTGGAGCAGTCGGAGACCACATACGATACCGCGTCGAATGAAATCCAATCGACTCAACGTCAACGCTACCATAATGCTCCAAGTACACAAACCGGCCCGCTGCAGGATCCTTCCTCTGATCCCAAGGCTCGAGTCTCCTACTCTGCGACTTGGCCCGATGGCGTTAGTCGTCGCCAAGCATCAGCCAACTACGGCACCAACGTCGGAGTCGCCCTGTCACGTCCCAGTACAATTCCCGCTCGATCGGATGCAGTGTTGGTCTCTTCAACGAACTACGACTTAGCAGGAAACCTGTTACAAACGACGGATCCCAGTGGCATGGTGACCCGCATGGCTTATGATGCCGTGGGCCGGCAGATTGCGCAGATTCTGAATTACCAGCCGAATTCCTCGTCTAGCAGCTCTTCTTCCTCCAGTGGCGATGACTGTCCGTCCTCAACGGACATCAACGTCACAGTCTTGACATCGTACAATGCTGACGGAAACATCTCGACGCTCACGGCCGTGAACGCGTCCACTGGAAACCAGGTCATACAATATGTCTATGGCACTTCATTATCTGATTCCGGATTGGCAACCAGTATTCTGAAACGTCAGGAGATCTACCCGGATTCAGTCGATGAGGGTGATGTGATTCGGTTCGCTTATAACCGCCAGAGGCAAGTCACACAGGTCACAGATCAAGGTGGTACCGTGCATCAGTACGACTTTGACCTGCTCGGCAGGCAAACTCAAGATCGGATCACCGCGCTAGGAACCGATGTCGATAGCGCGATCCTGCGAATCGAAACGACCTTCGAAGTCCGGGGTATGAAATGTCATCTCACGAGTTATGACAATGCCTCGGTCAGTTCTGGAGCAGTCGTCAATGATTGTCAGTACGTCTACAACGATTTCGGGCAGTTGATCACCGAATATCAATCTCACGGTGGTTTGGTGAATGCGGACACGACGCCTAAAGTGCAGTATGTATTCGCCGACGGATCGAGCAATACAGCTCGACAAACACAACTGATCTATCCAGACGGGCGTGAGTTGAATTACGATTTTGGTGAGGTTGATGGAATCGACGATGCCGCCAGCCGAGTCGCCAGCCTCATCGACGATGATGGAACAACGTATTTGGTGGACTATGCATATTTAGGTGATCGCACATTCGTCGTCACCGATTACTCAGAGCCCGAAACGAGATACACGCTTGTTGGAACAGCCGGCGGCGACGATCCAGATACTGGCGATATCTACCGGGGTTTGGATAGGTTTGGGCGCATAAAAGATTCGTATTGGTACGACTATGGTGACAGTTCTGACGCCGACCGAATCAAATATGGCTACGACCGAGTGGGGAATCGTCTCTGGCGAGAGAATGTGGTGGCGAATGCAAATGGAGCCGCTTTCGACGAACTCTACCACTACGATCAAGTCCATCGACTAGAGCATATGGATCGGGGAACATTGAGTAGTTTACATACCACAATATCGAGTAGCACTTTTGCCCAATGCTGGACATTAGACGAAACGGGCAACTGGAAGGGCTTTCGAGAAGACGACACTGGCGATGGCACATGGAGCATGATGCAGTCGCGAACGGCCAATCCCGCCAACGAGATTACAAACATTACGAACGTAACCGGGGCTTCATGGGCATCCCCAGGCTACAGTCGAGTCGGAAATATGACCACAGTCCCCCAACCAACTGCTCCGACTACGTCCTATGTTGCGGCCTACGACGCTTGGAACCGACTCGTGGAACTAGTCGATACTGTGACGTCCCATTTGGTTGCCTCATACCAATACGACGGTGCCAGGCGGCGAATAGTTCAGAAAACTTATACCAACGGAACTCTCGACGAGACGCGAAATTATTACCACACTCGCCAAAATTGTATGTCAACATGGCAAATCGTAGAAGAACGCTTGGGGGCAGATCCTGACTTGGCTGATCCCGTTGGACAGTTTGTATGGGGTAGTAGGTATGTTGACGATTGTATTCTTCTCGATCGTGATAGCGGCGGTGGAATGCTTGGCGAGCGACTCTATGCGCTTCAGGATGCAAATTGGAATGTGACGGGGCTAGTTAGTGCAAGCGGAGCAATCGAAGAACGAATGGCCTACACTGCCTACGGAGTGCCGGAATTTTTATCGCCCTTGTGGGTATCTCAGGCAGATGAATTCGAATGGGGTATTCTCTATGCTGGATATCTATACGAAATTAAAACCGGTCTAGCCCATGTTAGAAATAGAGTATTGCATCCGAAGCTTGGGTGCTGGACTCGACGAGATCCATTAGGCGCGGTTGAAGGTTCTAATCTTTATCAATATTGTGAATCTAACCCCTATCTGTATTTGGACGCGACCGGACTTGCGATTCCGATCGCCGGTGCGTTGCCTTTGTGCGCAGCGGGCCCCCCTGGAGTGGCCACTTGCATCATAGTCGGTGGTGTTTTGATAGGAGCTTTTATTTTTTATTTCGTTGTGGCGGTTAAAGGAACATGTGCCATTTATGCCACTAGTGACACTACTCGAGATGAGTTTCATTGCTGTCGGTACGATTGTGACATGTTCACGAAAGAGCTAACCAGAAAGAGAGAAGTTCCGTGCGCTTCATCATTAATGACCACCGATAATAATGTTCCTCCAGATGAACCTGCTGTTCTTGTGATATGTCATTTGACACTCGATTATCCAGGCCCTTGCGGTTACAGCAATGTTCCCGACTAACATTAAATTGGCATCCGATTCGTTGTATTCTACAAGGCAGATATTAGGATGTTTTGCACAGTCCCGGTAGGGGCAACATTGCCGTTCAATATGCAGCTTTTTGTTGCCACATTTTTGGGGCTATTGCTTTCGCTTGAAACGAAATTTTTACGCTCTATTCTATATTGTCAGCTACTATGATGAGTAGCGGTGCGGAAAACTATCGGGCCAATGCACGCAGCCGTTTTGACATCAGATAGAATTTTAAGAGACGACCGAGTATCGCAAAGCGATTCTAACAGGGAATATTTCCGGGTGCCTTCGTGAAAATGCGTAAAGCCTGTCCGGGGAGCGAGAAAGAGAACCTTCGAGAGGTGGTCTCTCGAAGGTTCTGCATGTTCGACTGTCGCGTCAACGGGATCTGTTTGCGAGCAAGATCATGTAATACATCAATGGAAAATGCGAGCGGAAACTGATAATGAAGTTCGAGCATCTGCAGCGGAATCACCGGGGGGATGCACGTCTGAATTCACGGCTGCTTGGTGACGCCGAGTGGCGATGTGGCGGATGAAGTGGTTGTGGAGTACATTCAACAGTAGGACGGTACCGAGCGAGACGGCGTTGGCGACAACTTTCAGGTGACTAATTCGTGAGCAAATGACTCCCAGTCGATCGCTCACGATTCCTCGAACTTACCAACTTCAGCAAGTAGTATTTTGGTCAGGAGTTTTGATTCTATGGATGTGAGATCGAATCTAGATGGCGGCGAGCTTGAACAGTTTAAGGTCCTTTGCAGCTCCGTTCACACCTTGACGGAGCTATTTGCAATCTGTGGAGATCCGTCAGAGACAATAGTTAGTCGCGCCAAAGTCGGAGCGAGAACAGCCATTCGAGAATATTCTTATGAGTCCATGTTTACAACTATTTTGTTGCATGCCCATGAATTTCCCGATTCGTCAGTAGAGCTTACTGCTGTGCCTAGATAGAAATTTGGTCATATCGCAGTAAGTGAAGTGCGATAAATGCATATTTGGATACAAAAAGCGGCCGCGAGAGAATGTTGCATAACCTGAACGACATTTCGCGTGTCGTTTGTGGCGAGAACGGTGTGGGACTGATGGCGTTTGTGTTTCATATCGCGGTGAATATTCGCTATGAATAGACTGCTGTGTGTGATTATTTCTTGGAATCGTCCTGAGTTTCTCAGGCGTACTTTGGAGAGTATATTTCTTCAAATTCGAGACATCGATGCGCAGGTCGTGGTGGTCGACAACGGTTCTGGCCCGGAGGCTCGGGAAGTTATTGAGCGGGAAACGCGAATTGAACAGCGTATCTACCTTGGCGCAAACCTCGGAATCAATCGAGCATTGGAAGCTGCGCTGCCTGATGACCTGCCCCATGAGTTTCAGAATGTGCTGATCAGTGATGCCGACATGGAATACCGCCGCCCTCTCAGCTCCATCTCACGAGTCTTCGACGGCCACCCCGAAATCGGAGCCGTTAGTCTACAACACAGCCCCGAACATCCAACAGTCGGTGAGATCACTTTCAATGGCGAGCCATGGCCGCTCAAGCGGGTTGAACGTGGTTGTTCGTTGCTCTTTCGAGCTGCCCGCTTTCAAGAGCTGCGTCCGCTGCCGGTTCACAAAATGCTGGATTTCGACTGGTGGGTCATGCGAGACGCTCCGCAGTCGTTGCAATCCAGAAATCAATTCGTTGCCGTCTGTCCCGGAGCCGCGATCCACCTCGGCTGGCGAGCCGGAGACTCCACCTGGCAGTCCTCGGAAATCCCAGAATTCGACGCGTTTCGTTCCTGATTCAGTTCAGCTTTTCGCCCCGACCTGCAAGATTGCCGAGTGACCTGCTGCGTTTGGTCTTCTCGCCCCTTTCATGAATACTACGATATCTTAGAAAGAGAGATGCCCAAGCTGGACTTGCCCAAGAAAAGTGGGCGCGAGAAGAAGGTGTTAAACGGCTTGCTCAAACATTATGGGCGACAGGTATCCCAAAGTTGAGTGCCTTCGGACGGGATTGTAGAAGGTTTCGATATGCTCAAACAGGCTGTATCGCGCTTCAGCTCTGGTTTGATAGTGACGTTGATACACGAGCTCCTTTTTCAGCGTGGCGAAGAAACTCTCCATCGGTGCATTGTCCCAACAGTTTCCTTGACGGCTCATGGAACAGGTGATGCCGTACTGCTTCAGGATTCGCTGGTAATGCTCGCTGGCGTACTGCACGCCGCGATCGGAGTGAGCGATCAATCCCGCTCCGGGAAGTTCCCGCTCCACCGCCATTTGCAACGCGTCGGTGACGAGCCGACTGTCGATGCGTACTGACATCGACCAGCCAACGATCTTGCGGGAGTACAGATCTTCAACTGCGGCGAGGTACAGCCAACCTTCGGCGGTCTCGATATAGGTGATGTCAGCGACCCATGTCACGTTCTTTTCAGACGGCGTGAAATTTCGGCTGACGATGTTGTTGGCCAGAGGCAACTGGTGGCCAGAGTCGGTGGTCGTCGGGCGAAACGGCTTGACGGTGGAAGCACGAATTCCAGCGAGTTGCATCAGCTTGGCTACTGTTTTGCGATTGCAGGGACAGCCTTGGGCCAGCAGCTCTTGATGGATCCGCGGGGCGCCATAGGAGTGATGATGCTTCCGCTGATGCACTTCGTGGATCCGAGCGGTCAATGCTTCGCGGCGTTTCACCGATTCACTGGCGGGCCGCCTCCGCCAGGCGTAGTAGCCGCTTCGAGAGACTTGCAATGTTCTGCAAAGGACCTCGACCGGCCAGACCGCTCGATGAGACTCGA
>JAZKFE010000139.1:0-3643 GCA_040386595.1 Planctomycetota bacterium
ATCCCACCTCGCTACTGCGAGCGCGTTCAGTTCGCGGAGCGAACAACGACTATGGGCGTCCCGTACGTTAAACTTGTGGCTATGAACTCGTCCATAACGCCCATCCGATTTCCCGAGCCGCGGGCCGCTTACGTCCATGTGCCGTTTTGCGTCCATCGTTGCGGCTACTGCGACTTCACGGTCATCGCGGGTAAGGACCAGTTGATCCCCGCGTATCTCGATGCGTTGGAAATCGAACTCGAAACCTTGGGCACACCGCGGCCGGTCGACACGATTTTCATCGGTGGGGGAACGCCGACGCACCTGCCCCCCAAGCATTTGTCGCGATTGTTGAATTTGATTCGCTATTGGTTTCCTCCCACCCCCGGCGCCGAATTCAGCGTGGAAGCCAACCCCGCCGACTTGGATCACAAGCGGGTCGAGGTCCTCGCCAATCACGACGTCAATCGCATCAGCTTGGGAGTCCAGTCCTTCGACGACCAGACGCTGCAGATCCTCGAACGAGACCATCGACAGGCCGATGTGGAACGCACCTGGGCGCTGATCCGGCAATATTTCGAAAACGTCTCGCTCGATCTGATCTTTGGAGTTCCTGGCCAGACACTGGCGACGTGGGAACAAACCCTCCGCACCGCGGTCGCCCTCCAACCCACGCACGTCTCGACGTACGGCCTGACATTTGAAAAGGGAACCCGCTTCTGGGCTCGTCGCGAGAAAGGCGAACTGGTGCCCTCCGCCGAGAACCTGGAACGGGAGATGTACGCGCTGTCGATGGATACCTGGACGGCCGCCGGCATGGAACAGTACGAGATTTCCAGCTTCGCGCAACCGGGGTTTCGCTGCCGTCACAATCAAATCTACTGGATGGGACAAGGCTACTGGGCCTGCGGTCCCGGAGCGGCCCGTTACGTCAACGGCCGGCGTGAATCCAATCACCGCAGCGTAACGACCTGGATTCAACGGTTAAAACAAGGCCAGTCCCCCGTCAGCGATTCCGAAGAACTTTCCCCCGAGGATCGAGCCCGTGAGCTGATCGTCCTGGGCCTGCGGCGGTGTGACGGCATCGACGCCACTGAGTTTCAACAACAGACCGGATACGAATTGCGAAGCCTGGAACCCAACGCCTGGCAACGGCACCTGGCCACCGGCTTTTTAGAGGAAACCGACATCGGACGAATCCGCCTCACCCGAGAAGGCCGCTTCGTCGCCGACAGCGTGATTGTCGATTTCCTCTAACAGCCGAACCGACGGATTGGTGCCGTCGCCGCGGGATTCCCGATTGTTTGCGACATCTGGCTCAACTAATATCGCCACCTGCGACCCTCATCCTTTTTCATGCAACGTCGCGGTGGTCTCGTTCTTAAAGACGATTTGACATCCGCGATGCTTCAGGCGGTGTGCCTTGGTGACCCCAAATTCCGGTCCAGATGCGACCGCCCCCGCCACGGCAATTGCGAATGAAAAGCTCGTCGCCTGGCGCGATCAAGAATGGCTGGAGACCGATGGGCTAGGGGGCTATGCCTCAGGGACGGCTTCGGGAATTCAGACGCGCCGCTACCATGCGTTGCTGCTGACTTCATTACAGCCCCCCACGCGGCGGTGCGTGCTGGTCAATGGTTGCGAGGCCTGGGTAGAAACTCCCGCCGGCCGGTTTGCGCTGTCCTCACACGAATACAATCCGAATGTCGTTCATCCTGACGGCGTCCGACACCTGATCTCCTTCACCACAAAACCTTGGCCCACCTGGACCTTCCAGCTGCCGGACGGCGTGAAGATCATCCACGAGCTATTCGTCCCCCGTGGTAAGAGTGCGACCGTTCTGCGGTGGAGTCTCGATCCCGCGTCCGTCGGTGCCGGGCAACCGGTCACGTTGTCGGTGCGGCCGTTTCTATCCGGCCGCGACTATCATGGCCTGCATCATGAAAATCCCGACTTTCAATTCGCACCGGTCACGACGGAAGAAGGGTTGATAAGCTGGCAGCCTTATCGAGATCTGCCCGCCATTCGAGCCGGTCACAACGGCCGTTATCAACAACAACCCGAATGGTTTCGGAATTTCCTGTATCGCCAGGAACGCGAACGCGGCCTCGACTTTTCCGAAGATCTGGCATCGCCCGGTGAGTTTCAATGGGATCTGCATACCGCTCCGGCCGTGTGGTTGCTGACTCTGGATTCGCCCTTGGGGCTGACGCAGACGGGCACCGTCGACGACCGGATGTGGGCCGTGCTGGCTCAGCGGGAGACGCATCGCCGGTCGCAATTTCCGTCATCCGCGGCGTGGGGGGCCGAGGCCTATTTGACGCGTCGCGGAACGGGGCAAACCATCATTGCGGGCTACCCTTGGTTCACCGACTGGGGCCGCGATACGTTTATTGCAATCCGCGGTCTGTGCCTGGCGACCGGTCGTCTCGCGGAGGCCCGCCAGATTTTGCTGGCCTGGTCCAAGTGTGTTTCGAAAGGGATGCTGCCCAACCGCTTTCCCGACAGCGGCCGAGTCCCCGAATACAATTCCGTCGACGCCGCCTTGTGGTTCATTATCGCCGTCCACGAGTTCCTCGAACTGGCGAGCGGCACGAATCTGATTTCTGACGCCGACGAAATCGATCTGCTGCAGGCGGTGGAAGAAATCCTGCGGGGCTACCACGCGGGGACACGGTTCGGCATTCGGTGCGATACCGATGGCCTACTGTCCGCCGGGCAGGAGGGGGTCGCTCTGACGTGGATGGATGCCCGCGTCGGGGAATGGACGGTCACCCCACGTATCGGCAAGCCGGTCGAGATTCAGGCTCTGTGGATCAACGCGTTGCGGATCGGAGAAGCCCTCGTCGAATTCCGTGGTCAGGACTGGAGGGCCAGCCAAGCCCGCTTCCTGTATAAATTCTGGCTCGAAGGACCGGGCTATCTGGCCGATGTCGTCGATAACGGTCATCACGCCGGTGAAGTCGATTCCACCTTGCGGCCCAATCAACTCCTGGCCGTGGGCGGACTACCGTTTCCGGTGTTGGAGGGCGATCGAGCCCGCCGGATGGTCGAGACGGTGCAAGCGCAGCTGTGGACTCCGTTGGGGCTCCGGACTCTCAGCCCGCAACATCCCAATTACCGGGGCCATTTGGTCGGGGACATGCGCGAGCGGGACGCAGCTTACCACCAAGGAACGGCTTGGCCCTGGCTCTTGGGGCCATTTATCGAGGCTTGGGTCCGCGTCCACGGCGATACCCCCGCAACCCGGCAAACCGCCCGCGAGCGGTTTTTGTCGCCGTTGTTGGCAGCCCTCGTTGATGCCAACAACGGCCCGCTGCACATCCCCGAAATCGTCGATGGCGACAGCCCACACACCTCCCGCGGCTGCCCCTTTCAAGCGTGGTCGCTAGGGGAATACCTGCGGCTGGATCTGGAGGTTTTGGCCTGAGACGATGTGCTTCGAATGATTGGGAGGGTGAGGCTCGCAAGCCGGACACTCGCCTCTAGAAGAAGCTGCGAAGCCGTAGCCTGACTCTCTGAGTCGGGTGTATTTTTAGGAGGGAAACCCGACTCAGAGAGTCAGGCTACGGTGCTGCGCTCACTCAAATTCGTGAATAATGGCCACGTAACCACCAACCATAAAATCAATAACAATAACGAGATGCGAAACACACAGAGCAAT
>JAZKFE010000139.1:3653-18037 GCA_040386595.1 Planctomycetota bacterium
GTATTCCATGACGACGGGAAAATAAACCGGGCCGAACTGGCCGTCCGAGTATTTTTCGAGTGAACCAATTTCTCTGCCGTGTGTCTTTCTCCCCACGCACAAATCAGGACTTGCTCTGAACTTGGCCTCCCTGATGAACTGTCCGTGAATTGCGAGCGTCCGATCTATCATTTTGTGGGATCGTTGACCTATTATCTCGCGTTCCCCCGACTTAGACCTCACCCGATAGATCCGCCATGGATGCTATGATTGCCAATGAAATAGAAGACTCCGGGAACGGCTCTCCAGCCCCCAGCTTCTCCGCCTCCATCCGCGAATTGCTCACGATTGCCATCCCACTGGCAATCAGTGCCGGTTCCGTCACGATGATGCATATCGCCAACCGCCTGTTCCTGACCTGGCATAGCCAGGAGGCCTTGGCTGCGGTGTTACCCGCATCCATGTGGAACTGGACGTTGATCAGCATCTTCGTCGGCACGGCGCAGTACGTGAATACGTTTGTCTCGCAGTACGAAGGTGCCAAACGGCCAGACCGTGTGGCGTCCGCGATCTGGCAGGGGGCCTATTTTGCCATCTTTGGCGGGATCTTGCTGACGATCCTGTCACCGCTAACGGCGGGTGTGTTTTACCTGTTCCCGCATGGTGACGCCGTCCAAAAGCTGGAAGTGCAATACTTTCTGATCGTGTGTCTGGGCTCGTTACCCGTCGTGCTGTCGGGCGTGCTGGGGTGTTTTTTCAGCGGACGTCAATTCACCCGCATTACGATGGTGGTGAATCTGACCGGCAGCTTGATCAACATTGTTTTGGATTACATTCTGATCTTCGGCTGGGGGCCTATCCCCAGCTATGGGATTGCCGGTGCAGCCTGGGCCACGGTCACGGCCGAGTTCAGCATTCTCTTCATTTACCTGTTCCTGTTGTGGCGCAGTCAAGATGCGAAGAGGTATCAGCTGTGGAGTGCCTGGCGGTTTGATCGTGAACTGTTCCTGCGCATGCTACGATTCGGGCTGCCGAGCGGCTTTCACTTCTTTGTGGACGTCTGCGGGTTCTCCGTGTTTATCATGCTCATTGGGCTGATTGACGGACGCGTGCTGGCGGCGACGACTCTGGCGTTCAACCTCAATACGATGGCCTTCCTGCCAGTGGTCGGTTTGGGGAGTGCGGTCTCGATTCTGGTCGGCAAGCGGATCGGCGAAGGCCGGCCCAATGCGGCAGCTCAAACGACGTGGTTAGCGGTCGGCATCGCCATGATCTATATGCTCATCTTCGGTGCGATCTTCGTCGGTCTCCCCGATCTGATCCTGTCTCCCTATGCCCATGAAGGCAATGCGGAAGATTTTGCGGCGATTCGTCCCGTCGTCATTCGGCTGTTGTGGTTCGTGGCCGCGTATTCGCTGTTCGATGCAATGGCGATCGTCTTCGGTGCGGCGCTACGTGGTGCCGGAGATACCCGGTTTGCAATGCTGTTTTCGTTCTTCTGCGGCTGGGCACTGATGGTCTTGCCGACGTGGATCGGAGTGCGGTACTACCACTGGGGCGTCCTGGCTGCCTGGTCAGCGTGTACTGTGTTTGTGGTGACGTTAGGACTGGGGCTCGGCCTGCGATTTTATCGCGGCAAGTGGCGCTCCATGCGGGTCATTGAGACCGCTCCGCCGCCGGATGCCGTCCCGGTGGGTGAACTCGAACCCGCATAGTTCATTTTGTAGGTCAGGCTGTGCCTGACGAGGGTTAGCAGACGTCACAAACGACGATCGTCAGGCACAGCCTGACCTACAGCACACGGGCCACCACCAGCGTTTGATCGTCTGCTGGCGGCTGGCCTTCTGTGTGGGCTTCCAGCTCTCTCAAGACGGCTGCGACGACATCCGCGGGCTCATCGTTGCAGCAGCCCAGTAAAGCATCCAAACGGTCGGTACCGAATAGTTGTCCTTGATTGTTCGCCGCCTCAACAATGCCGTCCGTATACAGAATCAACTGATCGCCCGGTGCCAATTGCTGCACGGAATCCGCAAATTGGACTCCCGGCGCGACGCCTAACGGCAACCGCTGAGCTCGATCCAGCTGCGTGACCTCGTGCCGCCCCCAGCCTCGCAACCGCGGGGGATTGTGTCCCGCGGACGAATACGACAACTGCCGCGTGCGCGGGTCGAAGATGCCGTAAAACGCCGTGACGAACGTGCCATTGTCCCCCACATAATGCTTGACGAGCTTCTCGTTCAGATAGGCCAACATCTGGCTCGGCGGATTCGGCGGGCCGGGGTAGTTATGGGCAATGCTGTGCATGACGGCCATCATCACGGCGGCAGGCGTTCCGTGTCCGCTGACGTCGGCGATCATGATGCCCCAGCGACCATCCGGCAGCGGAAAGAAGTCGTAGTAATCCCCGCCAGCCCGACGTGCCGTTTGATAGTTGGCGGCCAGCTTCAAACGCGGGATCTCGGGTAGTTCACTGGGAAGAAGGGATCGCTGGATATCAGCCACCGCCTTCAATTCGCGATCGACTTCCTCATACGCCTTCTGAATTTGGTCGGCCAAAACCAGATTGTGCGTGGCTCGACCAAACAAATTGGCCATCCACACGATCTCCGGCAGCCGCTCGGAATCGAAGCCATACGTCACCGAACGAGTCTGAATGGCCATGTTCAAGGCCACTCCCTCATCCAGCAGCGGAACGGCCTGCAATGACAGCTGGCCCTCCAGGAACTTGGCCGCCGGGTCACCTGGCTCAAGTTCCAATTCATCGATAATCCGAGGCTCATCCCCATAAAGCAGGTCGGCCAGAATCCCACCTTTGATCAACGGCAGGCGGTCGGGCTGTTTCCAAGGATTGATCTGTTCTTGCCACTCGCTGAACCGTGTGACGCGCACCCAAGGCCATTCTAAACCGCGACGGCTGAGAGCAATTCGCCGATCGACTTCGGGATGCAAATCCCGCATGCGAACCCCGTACTGCCGCACCATGGCTTCGGGATCGGTGGAGCCACTCATTTCACGCATCATCTCCATGATCGATGCGAGTCGCTGTTCCCAGGGAATTAATGCCAGAACGGGCTGCGGATGATGATGACTCATGCAGCGAACTCCCGAGACCAGATTGAATTCAGCAACATAATTGACTCATTGATGGACGTTGTGATGACACAACCGCGGCAGGAGGCCCGCCGCTTGCAGAAGATCGCCTCAGGCCGGGGCCCGGACCTGAATTTCATTTCCTTCGACACGGACTTCGAACACGATCTGGCAGAATTTTGCTCGGGGGTTATTCACCCACGTCCCGTCACACACATTGAACCGCCAATCGTGCCAGGGACAATTGACAGACCCATTCTCCACGTATCCCGAGGCTAACGAAGCCCCCATGTGCGGACAGATATCATCGATCGCCGAGTACTGGCCATCGATAAAAAACACGGCGACCATGTGGTCTTGCACCCGGAAGGCGCGTCCTTCGCCCGCTGGGATCTCGCCCACCTTGGCGACGGTTTGGAATTCGGACATGCTGCTGATCGACTCCTCAAATGATGCGGTATTTGTTTCATAGTCGTTGTTCGCTCCGCGAACTGAACGTCTTCGTAATCACGAGCTCCAAATTTGCATCGGACCTCAACCTTTCAACCACCCGACTAATGCGAACGCGTTATGTTCGCGGAGCGAACAACGACTATGACTCGACAATCTTTACGGCTTCACGAGTGCTTTGACTTCCGCATCCCAATAGGGTGGCAACGTGTCCCACGGGTTCGGCAATTTGTCGTCCGTCACGTAGACATAACCCAGATGCTTCTGCGAAGCGGCACGGATCGAAGCATCCAAACCCGCTGGCGGTTTAACATCGTACGCCAGTCCGTAAAATTTCTCGGCAGGGTAGTTTTTGGCCCAAGCGGGAGGCACGTATTTCTCTAGTCCCTCCCCACGCTCTACGACACAAATCGTATCGGCGATGTTCTTGGAAAAATATTCCTCGGCACACAGGATCCCCGGATTCGTGACGATAAACGCCCCCGAAATCTTCTTTCGCGCATCATTCGTCAGATCCAGATAAAAATCCGCTTGAGCAGCCTCGCTGGATTGTTCGTCGAAAAAGATGCCTTCGATCGTCGGATAGAACCGTAACCACTGATCGATATCGTGTTTCACATCTGCCGCTTTGCGTTTCGAATAGTCGGTCGACACGTACCCGATGACTTTGATTTTCGCCGCTTGAGCCTGCTGAATGACCGCCGTGTAAGCCGGATCGATCGCCGTGCCCGGTCCGCTATTGGGGTTGGCGATGGCAATCAGGGGGACCTTGGCCTCGGAAGCAATCAACGTTTGCCACGTCTTCAACCCTTCCCCGTCCGGGTAGAAGTAAGCGGGCACCAGCAATTTCACGCCGGATGGCAGCGGGGCGGCGCTGATGCGCCCCCAATTCGGACACGGCGACAGAATCAGGGCTGCAATCAACAACCCAGAGCCGACAAAACTCGCCCGCATAGTGCTGACTTTCCATTTCGAAGTCCGGCTGCCCCCTTTCGATTTTAACCAACTCAGACAGAAGCTGCAGCCCGTACCGCTGATCGTCGAGCGAACGATCAATTCGAATTATGAGCGAATCGGCCCCGTTGGCAACTTTTTAGAGTCGTTTTCAGAGTCGTTGTTCGCTCCGCGAACAGAACGGTTTTCTAGTAACCGGCTGGAATTCGTGACCAGATCTCAATACAGATCCTACCTCGCTACTGCGAGCGCGTTCTGTTCGCGGAGCGAACAACGACTATGGGGCTGAAGCCCCCGCCAACTGTCCCACATCCTTGGTACAGCCGCCGTCATCAAAGATTGCCGATCTGTTTGACGGACTGTGCAAGCCACTATACGCTGTAGTCTCAATCGTCATTTCGACATGATCCTGACGCTTCTCCAGGAACTCAACCATGCCTCGTCCGGCGTTCTTTGCCCTGCTTTTCGCATCGGCGTTGCTGGTGCTGGCCGCATTCAACGGAGCCATACAGCGCTCCACGGCCGCCGAATCTCCCGCCGCCGCCAAACCGGCGTTCAACCTGGAGAAACGAGTTCCCTGGACGACGTCACGGCTCAAAGGATCACCCGATCCCTTGCCACCGTATCAGACGCAGGTGGCGTTCCCCCAACTGAAGTTCGACGAACCTCTCAATTTGGCCCCCGTACAAGGACAAAATCGGTTCCTGATTGCCGAACGCCAGGGCAAGATTTTTTCGTTCGCGAACGAATTGGAGACCGCGAAGAAGGACCTTGTCCTGGATGTCGGCAGCGTCGTCTACGGGTTGGCGTGCCATCCACAGTTCACCAAAAACGGCTACCTATATGTCGTCTGTTTGAATAACGCTGTGCCGCAACCGCAACAAACACAGGTCGTGCGCTATCAAATTCCCGCCGGCCAACAGGTTGCGGATCCTGCCAGTCGCACATTGCTGCTGACTTGGCCGTCAGGCGGACATAACGGCGGTTGCCTGAGATTTGGTCCCGATGGCTACCTCTATATTTCGACAGGCGATTCCAGCGGGATTGCGGATGAATTGCAGACGGGGCAGGATCTCAGCGATTTCTCGGGCTCTATCTTGAGGATCGATGTCGAACACCCCGCCACAGGCCAGAATTATGGGATTCCCCCAGACAACCCCTTTGTCGGCCAGGCTGGTTGCCGCCCAGAGATTTACGCCTACGGCATTCGTCAGATGTGGAAATTCGGGTTCGATCCTGAAGGAACCTTGTGGGCCGGTGAGATCGGCCAGGACCTGTGGGAATCAATCCACATCGTCGTCTCCGGCGGTAACTATGGCTGGAGCGTTCAAGAATCGGCCCACCCGTTTCGGCCTGAACGCAAACTCGGCCCCACGCCGATCCTGCCCCCGATTGTCGAACATCATCACGTCGACTTCCGCTCGATCACCGGCGGATTCGTCTACGGCGGATCGCGATCGCCGGAACTCCGAGGCATGTATATCTACGGCGACTACGACACGGGAAAGATCTGGGGCCTGCGGTACGACAAAGCCGCGAAGAAAGTCACCGAACAGCGTGAGCTCGCCGATGGTGTGCTGCGAATCGTGGAGTGGGGCCAGGATGCCGCCGGAGAGATGTTCTTCCTCGACCACATCGGCGGTCAAATCCATCATCTCGTCAAATCCTCGGTGACGCAGGTGACCAGCGATTTCCCCAGAAAACTCAGCGAAACGGGGCTCTTCACGTCCACGAAAGATCTGATCCCGGCTCCCGGATTAATCCCCTATTCGGTGAACTCACAGCTGTGGTCGGACGGTGCCCAGAAGGATCGCTGGCTGGCAATCCCCGGCGACGGGCAGATTGAGTTCGAGACCATCACGTACCCCGGCGCTGTTCCTGGACCACGTCCTGGTTACCGCTATCCCGATGGCACGGTGGCCGTGAAGCATTTCGCGATTGAGCTCGAACCGGGAAACCCAGTCAGCCTCAAACGGTTGGAGACGCGCGTGCTGATCTTCGAGCAAGTGCCGGGCAATCAAGAGATGGGCGACCAAATGTGGCAAGGTTATACGTACGTCTGGAACGACGAGCAAACCGATGCGTTACTCGCCAATAAGAACGGCCAGGACTTGAAGTTACAGATCAAGGACACCGCGTCACCCGGCGGCCAGCGTGAGCAAGTCTGGCATTTCCCCAGCCGGGCTCAGTGCGGAATGTGTCACACCATGCCGGCAAAATTCGTGCTGGGTCTCAACACAATTCAGCTCAACAAAAATCATGACTACGGACACGGTCAGGTAACGAATCAACTCGCCGCCTGGAACCAGCTGGGGTTGTTTAAGGAGCCCCTGAAAACATCGCCTGACAAGCTGCCAAAGCTCACCGACTACCGCGATCCGCACGCCAGTCTCAATGACCGGGCTCGAGCTTACCTGCAGTCGAATTGCACCCATTGTCATATGCGTTGGGGCGGGGGCAATGCCGAGTTCCAATTGCTGTACGACATCGATTTGAAGGACACGGGCACGGTCAACGTGAAGCCGGCCCACGGAGCCTTCGGCTTACAGCATCCCGCCCTATTGTCACCGGGACATCCCGAGCAATCCTTGATCTCGCATCGCATGCAACTCTCCGGCCTGGGCCGCATGCCGCACATCGGCTCAAACGTCATCGACCAGGAAGGGGCGAAGCTCATCGCGGACTGGATCGCATCCCTGAACGCCAACAAGTGATATCGTGGCGACGTGAATCAGAGGAGGTTGCACCACGGAGACACGAAGAACACGGAGTTTTTAAAGGGAAGAAGAGTTTGAGCCACGGATTGACACGGATCAAACACGGATTGGATCATCGTCTGCAGACATTGTCCGGCGATTGAAGCCAATTCTGGAGTAATCGGTTTGCGTCCCTTGAGAACGCAAACAAACGCTGACCCAATCCGTGTTATTCTGTGTTAATCCGTGGCTCAAAAACTCTTCTTAAAAGAACTTTTAAAACTCCGTGTTCTCCGTGTCTCCGTGGTGCAATTATCTTCTTCCGTCCAGTTCGCCTGGAACGTGTCGCGAGGCGCGAAAAAAAACCGACCGGCTGCGGTTGAAGGCAGACGGTCGGCTCGAGTTTTCGCGGATCAAACGGGACTATTCAGCGACTTTGCTCTTCAAGCTAAAGCCGACCATGAACCAGCCACGTTCATCGGGGATCATGTAACCGCCCGAAGGTTGGAAGTACTTCTTCAGCACTTCGAACTCCGGCAGGGTGCTGATGTCGAGCTCGAAATCGTCCTTCGAAAGGAGTTCCGTCAAAGCTCCCCCCTTCAAAGCGTCGTAGAGCATCTTCAACTGGGCATCCGAACGTTGGAAGCTCTGTGAAGAAGTTTGCTCGGGGAACCGCTTGGCAACGGTTTTGTACGCTTCGCTGTCGGCCAGCGATTCGCGATCGGCGTCCGAACGCAACAGGGCTTCGAGTTCCTGCACGTGCGTGGCGAACATCAATTGCTTTTTGGTGATGGCCATCGCCGGGCGATAAGCTTTTCCACCTTCTTCTTCGTCATCTTCTGCAGCGGCGGGCATCTCATAGATCTTCTCGCCTTCAAACTCGCGGACCTTGCCGGGGAAGCCGTCGAGGTCAGCCAGCTTTTCCAGCAACTGACGGACGGGGGCTTCTTCCTTCAATTCCAAACCGAACAAATACCGTTCGCCGCTCAGGGCCTCGGCATCTTCCGGCACGGTGCCGACAATTGTAATGCTGCCCGTCAACTGGTCGACAATGTCCTTCTTGATGTGGATCTTCGGCCCGTCTTCTTGTGTGGCCAGATTGTCCACAACCTTGCCCAAAGCTCCCTGGCCGAGGAACGTGTCGTACAGAGTTTCGACGGTCGTGTAGGCCGCGAGAATATCCCAATTGATGGCGCCATAGGTGCTGACATTCGCCGGCACCCACTTCGGCGGGGTCAAGTTCTTGGCCGGGAATTGGAAGGCATTCAACACGCCCGATGTCGGGGGTTCAATGTAGACCAACGCTCGTGAAATGGAGTCGAAATCATCGGTCCCCATGTCGAAGGTGCCGCCGAATGCCTTCAGCTTGTCGAGCCCCAAGGAGGGCAACAAACCCAGGACATAAGCGGATTGGGTAGCGTCAGCTCCACCCAATGCCATCAGGCCCTTCGTCAGGCCGATCGGGTCGGCGTAGAAGGTGAGATGCGGCACAGCTTCGGCATTTTCGCCTTTGCATTTTTCCCGGATGTACTTGAAGGCCTGCTTGTCAGCGAAGATCCGTTCATGCTGGCCATCCCAACGAGTCAGGATCGCCTTCAGGGCATCGGTCCGGCTGCTGATGACCAGCGTCGTGTCCTTGATGAAGTAACAAATCGTGACCGGCGTGGTCTTCGTCTTTTTCGCCGTGTCATCATCGTCCGCGTCTTCGCTTTCGGCGACGGGCAGGGTATAGACAACGACTTGCGTCCCTTCAATTTCCTCTTCCGAACGCTTCGCTTCGTCGTCGGTCAACGACTTGTTCATCTTCTCGAGCAACTTGTCGACGGTTTCTCGCTTGTCGCCAAAGTCCAGCAAACCGGTCGCGGCCATCGGCTTGCCGACCGTGTACTGAGCGGCAATGGCGATTTCGCCGTGCGGGACTTCCAGGATATCCTGGAGCGGAATCCCGGATTCCTTTTCAAAATCTTCGGTCAGCTTGGCCCAAGGGGCTTCGAACTGCTTCAGGAAAGGAGCGAGGTCTTTATCGCGAATCAACTGCCCCAGCTGGGTGTTGTTCCAGGCGGCCTTCAGCTCGCTGATGTTGCGAATCGACAAATAAGCGACAACATCCGTTCCCAATCGGCGTTCGGCAGGGACCGCATCGGCGGCCCAGACTTGCACCGCGCCGGCCAGGACGGCGATTACGGGAATGAGGACCGCAAATCGGGTCCGCAACGGGAGACGTTGCATGAGAGAGTTTCCTTTCAAAATCATTGCTGGACGAGCAGTGTTTACTGTCTCTGAAATGGATTCAACCCGCGTGACAGCACGGGGGGACATTGCTGTAGCCCACTGGGCAGACGACGGTGATACCGAAAGTGATACCAGGGTGAGTCTAAAGCCGATTCACTAAAGTGTAGCGGGGCAGGTCTAAAACACCAGATCGTCCAATGCGGAAGCATTCTTGAGGGAGCCCGCGGCAATTGCTGGGGCACTCGCGCGGCACCAATCTCCAAATCAATTGGACTGTGCTTCAGCCAATAAAAAACCCGGCAGGGATTCTGCCGGGTTCTACTCGCTTAAAAATTATTCTGCACCATCTCGTTATTTCTTGGCCGTCAGAGTGCCGTTCAAGGCACTGACGTAATCCAACGTGATGGCCAGCAATTCATTGTTGTAGGCTTCGCTCGGGAAGATGGGGCCTTCACCCTTTTCTGCCTGATCGTCAGCTTCCTTCTTGACCTTCTCTTCGTCTTCCAGGCGTTCTTGCTTCAGCTCGTCTTCGTTCAGCGAGATCACCTTCCGCTTCTTGCGGCTGAGGTACTTGCTGATGTTCTCATTGATCGCCGTGAATTCTTTGGAAGCGGCCACGCGGGCTTTGCTGCGGTCGCGGAGTAAGCTGACAGTCGCCGGAGCCACTGCCCGGTAGTTCTTGTGCTCAGTCGGCGGCACGCGATCGAACGCCATGACGTTATCCAGTGATGATTCGCCCAGATCCATATGATCCAGCAACGACGGCAGCACCACATCCGACGGAACGCCCAACTTCTGAGTCGAATCACCGTTCACGCGGTAGAACTGGTTGATGGTCAACTTCAGAGCTCCCCGATCCGGAGACTGCCCCAAGTCGAACAAACGCTTGCCGACAGGCATCACGCTCTGAACCGTTCCCTTACCGTGCGTCGTGGTATCACCGACAACGATGCCGCGTTGATAGTCACGAATCACACCGGCGAAAATCTCGGAAGCTGACGCCGCCAGCCGATTGCAGACGACCACCAACGGGCCGTTGAAATCGATGCGTGAATCGTCATCATCCAAGTGACGGACGTTGCCACGTTGATCCTTCACCTGGACCACAGGACCTTCGTCGATAAACAGACCGGACAGCTCAACCGCTTCGGCCAAAGCACCACCACCGTTGAACCGCAGATCAATCAACAAGGCGTCGACGCCACCATTCTTGGCAAAGTCTCGCAGGACCGCTTTGACGTCACGCGTCGTGCTCTTGAAGTCTTCCAGGCCACTTTCCTGGCCCGCGAAGTCGCGGTAGAACGAGGGAATGTGAACGATGCCCACACGACCCCGAGTTCCCGGGATACGGGTCGAGACATCGATGATCTCGCCCTTCACTTCTTGTTCTTTCAATTCGACCTTATCACGGGTCAAATCGTAGATCTTCGCTTCGGTGGCTCCGTCTGACATAACCCGCAGGAACACCTTGGTGCCTCGTTCGCCGCGAATCAGATTCACGACGTTGCTCAGCTTCATGTCGACGACATCGGTAATTTCTTCGGGCTTCTGACCGACACCGACGATGCGATCTTTCACCTTCAAACGTCCGTCGCGGCTGGCAGCGCCACCTTTGACGATCTGGGCGACGGTCGTGAAACCATCTTCAGACTTCAAGGCAGCCCCGATACCGTCCAAGCTCAACTTCATCTGAATCCGGAAATCGGCTTCCGAACGAGGGGACATATAGCTGGAGTGCGGATCAAAACTGGACGCCAACGAGGTCAGGAAAATTTCCAGCACGTCCTCGGGTTCCGTTTGATGCATCGTCCGCTTGATATTGCGGTACCGCTTGTGCAGACGCTCCTTGGCTTCAGCATCGGGAGTCTTTTCCAGGCGGAACAACAACAGGTCGTACTTAATTCGCTTGCGCCAGCGTTCGTTCAGCTCGGCTTCATCGGCAGCCCACTTCAATTCCTTGGCGTCATAAGCCATGGATTCTTTGACCGTGAAGTCATAGGGAGCATCAACCAACTTCTCCGCGATCACAATCCGTTCGTCCAGACGATCCAGATAGCGGCGGAAAGCCGTGTAGGCCCAGTCGACCGAACCCTGCTTGACAGTGTCATCCAGGGTCGTGCGAACCTGTTGGAACTCATCGATATCTGATTGCAGGAAGTACAACTTCTGCGGATCGAGTTCCTTGACGAAATGATCCACCAGTCGCCCGGCGATCACGTCGTTGATCGGCTGACGAGCCAGATGTTCTTTTTCGATCATCTGACAGACCAGCTTGGCGATCTGAGTAAACTCCGGTTTGGGAGCCGCATACTGCTGGGCCAGGAGGGCCGTACCCGCCAAACACATTGCCACCAGAGTCGCGGTACTCGCCGCACGCGAGGGAGTCTTGAACATCGTGACCTGCGTCGTTCTAGGATTCGAGGCTAATGAAACAAAGCTCCTGAGTCGACTTGTCCCGGAGAGCTGGCGTCAAAACGGACCTGTCCCAACCGCATTGATGGGCAGGTCGTCTAGTCATTCTTCCGATTGCCAGCCGGAGTGATCGGGCGTAACAACTGTAACGACTGGAAGAAGCGGTCCGCTTAACAGGATAGTATCGCCCCAAAAGATTTAAGACAAGATGTTTAGGCAGTTGTCTTGATTCGCGCCCACCATACCACCGGAAACACGGCAATTTCCACAAATTATCGCCGTGCCGAAACAGTCGAACGCAAAGAGACAACGAGTCTGCCGTGTGGCTCACTAACCCCCGTGTCAGCGGACAAAAATCCCCCCTGACTCACTCGAACCGCCAGCCAGTCCATTTCTCACCCCTTATGGATGACTTGCACTCGCCGACACTGCGGGTCAGTCTGACACCGAGTCGTGATTCACGACAGAATTCGCCTCGTACAATGATAGGCGGGATGTGTGGTGCCGACTATCCCTTATGCTGCTTCTCGCTCACGCGACAGTTGGTTTGAACCTGGCCCACCACGCGGGGGATAGCCGTAATCTCGTAACTTACCGGACAGTGTTCGCAAGCCAATTTGCAGTGTCTGAGCCGTGAGTTCCCGATTTCCAGCACACCGGGCAAACGTGGCTTCAATTAATTGGCGTTCCATCTGGGCCAGCGTGACACCTGAGTTCGTCACTTCAAATGGCATCGGAGCATTCATCCAGGCGTCGACCATTTCGGGCGTCAACTTGGAACTGTGTTGCATCGTGCAGGCTCGTTCCAGCAACAACTCGAGCTCACGGACATTGCCCGGCCAGGAATGAGTCTGCAGGTGTTGCAGCGTTTCCAACATCAGGCGACGTGGCGATTCTCCCAGACGCTGAGCGACCTTCTGCAGCAAGTGCTCCGTCAGCGGTGCGATGTCCGAGCGAATATCACGCAGGGCCGGCAGGGTGAGAACCGGGCCGGCAAAATGCCGCAGCAATTCTTCGCGGAAGTCTCCGGTATCGGCGAGGTCGGCGAGATTTCGTGTCGAAATCGCAATCACACGAGCCGTTAGCGGGGATTCGTAGGATTCGCCTAAACGCTGGAATGACTTCGTCTCCAGCACGCGAGCCAGCACGTTCTGCAGCGGCAACGAGATTTCATCGATCCCATCCAGCAGAATCACGCCGCCGTCGGCCAGATCAAACCGGCCGACACTCGCGATTTCTGAAGTCCGGGTAGCAGCCTGCCCAAAGAGCTCTCGCTCCAGCGAGACCGCAGTATGCACGCGGCAATTGATTTTGATAAACGGACGATGTGACCGCTCGCTGGCTTCATGAATGGCCTGAGCCACCAGATCGCGGCCCGAACCCGGTTCGCCCTGGATCAGCACGGGCCAATCGCACAATGCGGCACTGGCCACCTGGACTCGCAGACGTTCCACGGCAGAACTACACCCGACAATCGGTGAGCGTCGCATGGCCAACCGGCGTTGCAGACGTGTTCGCTCTTCATCAATCCGATGGACTTCATGAGCGACCTGCAGCCACTGCAACAGTTCGGAGGGTGTCGTCCGGCTGTGAATGCGAGCCAGAAAATCCGAGTCCGCATCACAACTGATGTCCGGAAATTCTTCCGACAACTGCAAGAACTGCGTCGAGGTCGTACTCGCCGGCAGCGGCATATGGTAAGCCTCCACCGCAGCGGTGTTCTGTTCCCACAAGGCCACCGGAAACCGTTGCTGGGCGAGTTGTTCGGCGAACTGTTCGTCGCTGGAAACCCAGACCAGATCCCAGTTCGTCTCCGCCGTACGCAGCAAGTCCGACCATCTGTGTGCGGCAGCATGAATCAGCAATCTCGGGCGCTGAGTCGTTTGAGCACTATCAGTGAACGACATGTTTTCCTCCCAGAAGCTGTGAAGCAGCACCCGGTGTCAAATCAATGGTGGCCCGCAGATCCGGCGCGTTGCGTGAAGGGGCGTGCGACGGCAGTCCGCAGAGGGGATGGGATGACGTGAATTGTGGTGGGGAGCAGACAAGTCTGCGCAACGACTCATTCACCGCCGAAGGGCTCGTGGTGACATGCTGGCGGCGTGGTGGTACCGCACGGGAATCGCAGGCAGGTGATGGTGAGAATCTGTGGGGTGCGCAACGTCATCGCGACCAGGATGGCCGTGAAAAAGTTCAGCACTCACGAAACGTAAGCAAGCAGACGTGAACAGACCAAGACAATCAGAGACAGTGTGCCTCTGGACTGAAACTCGATACGAAAAACAATGTGGGTGAAACGTGCGAAGGGTAACTCGAAACAGCGAAGATTGCTGGCCGAATGACCGGGGTGCAAGTGAAATGTAGTACTGGCAGAGAAGTGGGTTAATAACCGCAACCGGCCAAACGTGTCAAGGTGATCCTTGACACGGTCACCACGATTAAGGTCGTTGGTGGGGCACGTTCGCCAAGACTGTCGTTATCTTCATCTTCCGCGAGTCCCCTGGGAGGGTGAGGCTCCTGCCGAACCGCTTGGTCGTTCGAGTCTCAGTAGACTTAGCGGTTCGGCAGGAG
>JAZKFE010000140.1:0-224 GCA_040386595.1 Planctomycetota bacterium
ATCATGTCGTCAGTGACCGCGGTGTCATCAATGATTTCAATCTGCCCGCGGAACCACTTGTCGTACTCCTTGGAGAATCGGTCGAGCGACCAGTTGGCCCAGCCGGCTTGAGCTGGTGACCAGGGTTTTCCCGTGCCGCGGACACAAACGAAGGGCTGCATGAACGCGTCGTCGATCGGGCCTTGTAGATCTTTCCGTTTGCGGAAGTCCAGATTCTTGTTGAA
>JAZKFE010000140.1:252-10799 GCA_040386595.1 Planctomycetota bacterium
GCACGGTCCAGCCATCGCCGGTGCTTTGATAATACACAAACGGCAGCAGGCCTTGAGCCGCCGAGGTGATGGGATGCTTATCGCCGTCAATCACGATTTGCTCGGCGACATCGCGTGCAATTTTTAAGACGGCAATGTTTTGCGTAGTGAGGTGCAATGTGTTCTGGTCGTCCACGTGCCCTTCAGCTGTGGAGGCTTTGTAGGGGAAGAGCTGCTCTTCGACGGATAGCCACTCGCAGTGATTGTATTTGGGGGTATACGTGATAAACCGAATCTTTCGCAGGCCGGGATAGCTGGCTCGTCCGGCCTGCATCTTTTCGGTATGGAACGCCATGAACTCCTTTTCGGTCTGCGGTTCGAACTTATGCCCGACCCCGGGGCCGATCAGCAGCTTGATGTCCACATTCAGCTTCTTGGCCGCTTCGACCATGCTCGTGCTAGCGACCAGCTGGGCGTCCAACTCGCCGCCGTAAGTGCAGACGGGAAGGTTGCTCGCATTCAAAACGTAGTCGATGGCGTCATAAATCTTCAGCGTCGCATCTTGATAAGCGACCAGCGGTTGTTGCACCTTTTGATACTTGTAGAAATCAACGAACCCGGCACCGGGGCCAACAGAACACCACATTGAAGGATAGTGCAGACCGAGGTGCCAGGCGCCGGCGCCTCCCATGGAGAAACCACGTAAGACGATCCGTTTGTTGTCGATCCGGTAACGCCGCTGGACCGCTTTAATGGCTTCGAAGACATCGGCTTCACCCGCCCAGCGATAGGCGTTATTTGTGCGACCAAAGACATCCAGCTGAATCCAGGATTGAGTCTCGGCGACCGGTTTTCCCGTGTTCTGATGGATGAAGTTCACTTCATTCAGTTTGTCGCCACGGCCGTGCAGATTGACCTGCAGCGGCCAGCGTTCCATTTCCTTTCCTAGAAACGATGGAGGCAGACGCACCGCATAGGGCTGGACCGAACCGTCCACAGCCGAGTAGTAACCGCGGATCAAGCACCCGGCCTGCTGGTCCCAGGGAGATTCCCCCTTGGCTAATAATTCGGCTCGGGCCAGTCCGATTTCCAATCCCTTTAAGGCCTGGTCGGCATACTGCGGGGTATAGAATTCCTGATGCCGTGTGGCCCAGTCGGCGGCCTTAGAAAAGACCTCGACATCCGCCAACAAGTAGGGATCGGGATCCTTGGCCTTCAATTCCTTAACCAGAGTCTGCAGCTTGGCGACCTGTGCGGCAATCTGCTGGGCCTGGGGTTCAGGAGCCGATTGCCCCCACGCGGCCGGCAGGACCAGGCACAGAGACAGCGACCACGCCAATACGCAACGCTTCATGGGGCAACTCCGGAGTGGGGAGAATCAGTTTCTCGCGGCCGTTTGACGCCGCAGGATGGCGAATGTTTTATGTCGATCTGGAACGTTTAGTTTTCGTAGGAACGGTGGTCTCTAATTTTTAGACACGTCCTGCAATTGGAGAGAATCTCGCGCAAAGGTGCCAAGGCGCAAAAACACGAGGAAGAACGTTTTGCTTGTTGATCTCTGGGACTTTGCGTCTTGGCGCCTTTGCGCGAGATCTTTTGTTTTCTCTTCACGCGTTATAAAAATGTTTAAGTTGCACCCATCATCAGGAATGTAAAAATGAGACTGTTGTTAATGGAGTGGACAATAATCGAAGCCCAGAGGGAATCACGCCACTCGCGGGCTAATGTGCAGCCGCAGGCAATGCCCATGAGGGCTGGGACGGCGATCATGCCTTGGGGGTGAATGACGGCGAAAATGAAGCTCATCCAGAGAGCACTCACCAGACAACTGATGAACCAACCCAGTCCGCCCGTGGCATCTCTCAGGTGGCGATACAGAACGCCGCGGAACATGATTTCTTCTACGATCGGGGCGGCGACGCAGGCCAGGAGCAGCAATTGAATCTTCGTCCAGAAGCCTCCCTGCAGCACCACATTCACGATCGGGTGGCTTACCATATGCTGCGGTTCAAACGGCGATCCGGCCTCCCCTGCTCCGGCTCCCCCGTTGGCGACCCAGACCAGCAGCAACGCCAATGTGATCGCAAATCCGACCGCCAGCATCGGCAGCATGAGGGCGTAGCTGGGGATTCCAATCAGGGGCTCGAACAATCCGGCCCGCCCGCGTGTCAGGCCGATGTCTCGACGCACATCAGCCCAAGGGATGCCTCGCACGACCGGCCACACCAGGACGATCAGACTGCCGAACATGACTGCCAGATTCAACAGGAATTGGTGTTGTTCCCACGGCCAGAATTGAGCGCCCAGCAAACCGCCGGTGAATACGAAGATCCACAAGGCAAACGTTTCAGCATAAACACCACCGGAGCCGGAACTTTCACGGAGCCCGACGCGCAACGCACCGGTGGCCGTTCCCAGCATAAACACGACGAGTCCCATCCCGCCCAGCAGGCCCATGATCAGCATAAACACAACGATGCCCAGCAGGCCGTAAGTCAGTCGAAGGGGCGAGGCCATCACGAGTTCGCGGGCGACGCGGTCAGGAGCGTCGCGCGGAGTCAGGGCCAGGCGGCCATACCAGCCTAATTTTTTAAGCAGCAGTTGTCGTTCGGGATCTGCCACCGAGGGCGCATCAAACTTCTTCTTACGGAAATCCTGATACAGTTTTCTCAGACCGTTGTAGACCGCAACCTGTTCAGTGCTAGGTTTGAGTTGTGCCGTTTCCCAATCCCATTTTAACTTGCCCAGCAACTTCAATGCGGCCGGTGGTCCCGACAATTCGCCACCCAGAATCGCATACTGCAACCTTTGGCCAAAGGTGCCCCGCCCCCACATCGCTTCGTGTTGGGCTTGATCGGCGGGATTGCCTGGATCGCCTTCGAACAGCGCGCGAACCTGGCCTTCGGCACCACGCTGGTTTTCTCGCAAGAGTTCTGCGAACCCGATGCGGGCGCGAACTTGCAGCTCCATCATGCCCTGCATACTGGCAGAGGTATCATCTAAGGGAGGGAGTTGCTCGCCTTTGTCCTCTTTCAGATTCCGGATGAAAACCAGGAATCCGACCATTGTCAGAATGAAAATCCAGGACACGCAGCCCCAGCCCGTAGGCCGCTCGGTGGGGCGCAGGCCATGCGGGTCATCTGATCCGTAGCGGTCGGTGTCACGTTGGTGGTCACCGGAGCCGTAAATGTCATCTTCAACCATGAACAATTCGTTTCCCGAAACCTCAACTTGGAATCTACCTGGAACACGTTCAAAGATAACGGGAATCAGGGCGAAAGAACACGCTTGCGGCACTTCGCTGAGCTTGGCCTGGGAGATTCCTGCTGAGTCAGGCGGTGGCTTCCTCGGGATTCTTTGGCACCGAAATCAACACTGAAAAATGGTTGGCCCAAGCCAATGGGGGATAGAAAGTGAGGGGACACTCAGCGGGAACCGCTCTGTCCACAAGATTTGATCTCGAATAGGATTTGCCTGGACAATTGATGGTAACAGATCAGATTGCTGGCCATCGGCCAGATTGCCTGGAGCGTCTGGGCTTTTCCAGGCGATTGTCCTGTGCAACACCCCTTCAGCAACAGCCTTGAGCGAGGTGTCATGTGGCCGAAAAACGCAAATTGAGCAGTGTGTTTTGGGTGTCCATCGCGCTACTCCTGCTGCTGGCTTATCCCTTGAGCTTGGGGCCGGTTGTCTGGCTCGACAGTCAAGGAATGTTCTCCGAAGCGGCTCGGAGGTGGATCGAGGTCCTCTATAGTCCACTTCTATTTCTGTTCGAAAATGAAAACATTCCTTTGTTACCGCAGCTTTTCGAATCCTACGTCGATTGGTGGGATGACTTGGGATTACCCTACTTTGGACACCTTTTTAAACTATCAGTGCTTGGAAACTCAGGAGTTTTTTAATTTCTGTAGGACCAGTAAGCCCAAAATCGAAAGTCGGTCCTACAGCTGACGTTAAAAAACGCTGATTTCTCAGGGATTTTTGCGACTAAAAAGTAGGGTAATCCTAAGGTTAGGTCACCCATGATTGAGACCGGTGAGTCGCCCGAATTCCCAGGCCGTCTGCGGCCGCATCAAGTCGTCCCTGCGCTGTCTGCGGAGTTGCGTCCGGCATTGGAGCTATTGCTGGAGCACGTGCCAATCGCGGAGCGTGCCGGGCAAGTGGCCACGATGCTCGAAGCCGTCGGGCAAGGTGAGATGTCTCTGGCTGGTTTGCTGGTCACTCACCGGGAGGGAGTGCTGGTGGGGGCGGTCCTGGCGGTGTGCCAGCCGGACGGGACCGCGCATGTCTGGCCTCCGCGTGTTGTGCCTGCTGAGGCGATAGAGACCGCCGTGTTGCTGCTGGAGGCTTGTTGTCGTTGGATTGCGGCAGCGGGGGCGACGATGGCTCAATGCTTGACTCAGCTCGAAGATCGTGCCAGCCAGCAACTGCTGGAGCAAGTGGGCTTTGAGCGTCTGACCGATCTGGCTTGTTGGCAGCACACGCTGGAAGAGATTCCGCACGCGGTGTTGCCCGACGACTGCGAACCCGTGGCCTATTCGCCGGAGAACGCCGCCCTGTTTGAACGCGTGATTCAAGCCACATATGTAGGAAGTCAGGACTGTGCCGCTTTGAGTGGTCGCCGCTCGGCGCGTGACAGCCTGCGGGCGCATGAGTTGGTGGCCAATGCCGAATCCCGGCATTGGCAGCTCTATCGTTGTGGTGACGAGGAAGTCGGAGTTGTGCTCTGTGCGGATCATCGTGATCAGCAAATGTGGGAGCTGCTTTACTTGGGGGTGGTCACAAAGTTTCGACAACAGGGATTTGGTGCGTCACTGTTGAGTGAAGCGCTGTGGGATGCCCATGAAGCGGGGGCCGAGGGCATGTTCCTCGCTGCTGACGACGCAAATGAAGCCGCAGCGAAACTTTATGATGCATGCGGATTTTCGATTGGGTTTCGGCAACGGATTCATGTTTGGTTTCCGGCAGGCCAAGTTCCGTCTTAATCCACAACTTGTGCACACCGTGGGTTGCTTGACGGAATGTTTTACCAACTCCCAAGATGCTTGCTTCACACGGGTTAATGCGAAGTGAAGATTGTGCGAAGAAAAGAAAAAAAGAAATGAAAGCGTGCACTTTTCCTCGGGCTGTTGGCTCGTTAGGATCTGCCCACTGAGTGAGTGATTCACGGCTTGTACCGCTACCAGATGGTGCTGTAGCGGCTCCAGCCGTCCCCGATCTGATTCCCATTAAAAGTTGCGTTCGCCTTCTCGCAACCGGCCCTCCGGCAACGGTACCGGTCTGCACCTAGACACCTCGGATCGTCTGGGCTGAGAACTCGCGCGCACTTGGGGGGGTGGCACGATGCAGCCCGAGAACTTGGACCCGGTCCCCGCCGGTGCCTCGCCGGAGGAACTAATCCTCCGGAATTTCGCAGCCGCTATTGGTAGAAGACGTTATGAGCATTGGTTTCATCAAAAGACACGGTTCAGGGTGGAGGGTGACGAGTTGGTCATCTCCGTCACGAACCCATTCCTGGTCACCTGGCTGCCGCAGAATTTCCGCCCAGCCCTCATGGCCGCCGCACAGCCTGTATTAGGACTGTCGGCCAACGTACGCTTTGAGGTCGCCTCTGAAAACGGTGCCGAGCTAGCCCCTGCGACAGGCCCTTCTGCCCTGAAGGCCGTCCTGCAACAGAGTGCTGTCACGCAAGCTCCCGCTACGTCGAACCGACGTTCTACGACCGCTGCGCCGCGCTCGGAATCGAAAGATTCCCGGCCCGTCGAGAGTCGTCGTCCAGAACCACGGGCTGACGTTCCGAGTCCTGCTGAGAAGCCGGTTCCCGCGGTACTGCGCGTCAAGAAAGAGCCGCAATTGGCTCCTGCTCCGACCGCAGCGCCTAAAGGTAAGTCGACGGAAGATGTTTCCGCCCGGCCCTCGCGGCGCTACGCTGACCTGATGGAGTTCGTCGAAGGTTCGTGCAATGAGTTCGCGCTGTCTGCGGCGCGTCAGGTCAGCCTGGCGCCCGGAGCTCAGTTCACGACTTTGTTCGTGCACGGACCGGTTGGCGTGGGCAAGACGCATATCCTGGAAGGGATCTGCCGTGAGGTTAAAACGCGGTTTGCTTCGCGGCAGGTGGTGTACCTGACGGCGGAAGCATTCGCGAACTTCTTCACGCAAGCCTTGCGAGAACATAAACTCCCCAGCTTTCGTCAGCGGTTCCGTTCGGTTGACGTGTTGATCATCGATGACATCGACTTCCTGGTCGGCAAGCCGGGTATTCAGGAAGAGTTCCTCTATACCTTGCAGCAACTGGAGTCACATGGCCGGCAGGCGGTCGTGGCAGCTCACGGACATCCGCGACTGCTAACGAAGATGAGCGACGAGCTGCGAACGCGGTTCCTGGCGGGTATGGTCTGTCGGATCGATGCTCCGGATGCGACGACTCGTCGGCGGATTCTGGAGACGAAGGCGATGCGGAACGGCATCGAATTCACCCCGGAGATCTATCAGTTTGTGTCCGATCGGTTCCGCAACAATGTTCGCGAGCTCGAAGGCGCGTTCAATACGTTGTGTGCCTATCAACGCATGCAGGGTCGCAAGTTGAGCGTCACGGCAGCACGGCAAGTGCTGGCGGATCTCGAACGCGATTGCATTCGAGTCGTGCGTCTGGCGGATATTGAGCAGGCTGTCTGTTCATTGTTCGGAGTGTCCGTCGAAGATATTAAGTCGGCCAAGCGTCAAAAGTCCCTCAGCCAACCGCGGATGCTGGCCATGTATCTGGCTCGCAAACACACGCGTTCGGCCTACGCCGAAATCGGAGACTTTTTTGGCGGTCGTAATCACAGCACAGTGATTGCTGCCGAGAAAAAGATCAAAGCGTCTCTCGATGAAGACGAACCCATCAAGATCCACACGCAAACTTGGCGAGTGAATGATCTGATTGAAGCACTTGAGCAGCAATTGCAGGCGGGTTAAGGCTCGCTACAATTCGGCAACCAGCCTTGGTCCGTATTTAAGAGTGAGGCAGGCTCCGGTAAGGAGCCTGCCGGGATGACAAATCTCTCGGTCGCGTGCCTGTCATCTTGCGGACTTGGCCTTTGAGGCTCAGTCTGATGCAATTGCTCGACGGTTATTGTCTCGATCTGACATCGTATTCCGGCCCAATTGTGGAGCCGGAATTGGCGGCCATCGTCTATCGCTTGACCTGCCGGACCCATTTCGAATCCCCCGGATTTGCGTTACTCGATCTGGGACTGGATTGTGATTCGCAGACCTTGCGCCGCTGGATGGTGCAACTCAAGGATCGTTTGAGCGAACTTCACCAAAGCCAATTCAACGATTCGATTGTTGCAGTCTGGCTGGGGCGGTTTAGTCAGCAGATCACTACCAAATTCCATCTCGATGGCGGCCCGCAGGCCTCGCTCTTGATGTTGGGGTATGAGCCCACGACCGTGCTGAGCCAGATTCGACTGGCGGATGTCTCCCGTTGCGCGGCCGACCGGCAGCTGACTCCTCAGGAATTTTTGGATCTGCACAATCCCATGTTTTCGGCCGGCGAGCAACTTTTGCAGCCGTATGTGACTGAGATTACGCGGGCGAACTCTTCCCATTTTCACATTTTACTGGTGAATAATAGTTCCCAGTCGCTGACTGATCACGCGCCAGGCTGGCAAGGAGTGCTGCATCAAGCGATCATGATGCAGCCACAATCCGATGCACGGCGGGTGGTGAATTCGATGTTGTTGACAGTGGGCGATCCGGCTTCGGACGCCTTGACCTCTGCGATACGGCAGGACTACCTGACGACCGACCAACTCAATCAGCGTATGCAACCGCAGCGCTGACTTTTTTCCTCAGTGAGGAGTGACGATGTCTTTCGCGAAGCTGAGTTCCGCAACGATGATCCTGTGCTGTTTGTGGTGTTTGCCAGCCACGGCAGGGACTTCGAATAGCCTGTTGGACATCTCGTCCGATGGCCATTGGCTGGCTGCGACCAATCGAGATAACGGGACGGTGTCGATCGTCGATTTGCAGTCGCGGAAGGTCGTGCATGAGATTCCTGTCGGGCATCACCCGGAAGGGGTCACCTTTCTCGGTCAGACAACAAACATCGCTGTGACGGTTTATGGCGACGATCAAGTTGTGTTTGCCGACGGGGCAACTGGTAAGGTCACCGGCCGTATCGCTGTGGAAGATGAACCCTACGGCATCATCGCCATTCCGGATGGCAGCCGCGTGTATGTCACGCTGGAGTATCCCGCACAGGTTGTGGAGATTGACGTTGCTGAGCAGAAGATTGTGCGAACGCTGGATGTCGGCGGGAATGCCATTCGCGGTGAATCGCTCGCCCCTCCTTTCTTGCGCGGCATCGCCCTGTCGCCCGCTGACAATCGTCTCTATGTCACCGAGTACTTGACCGCCAACGTGCATGCGTTGGACTTGAGCACTGGGAAAGAAGTTGATCGCTGGATTGGCAACTCGGCTGACAACATTGCCCGGCAAATTGCGTTGCATCCGACCCGTCCCAAGGCCTATGTGCCGCACATTCGGTCGCGAGTCCACGTGAACCGTGGGGAAGGTTCTGTGGTGCCGTTCGTGGGCGTGTTGACGACAACCGCCGGTGAAGGCCGCCGACGTGTCACGATGCCGATGGACGCCTTTACTAGCATTTTCGTCGTGGCGAATCCGTGGGAAACAGCGATCTCGCCCGATGCCAAAACCGTTTGCACGGTGTTCGCCGGAACGGACGACATGTATGTCTGCGATGTCGTCGACGATGACTACCGCGAACTGGCCCACCGCCGCACGATTAAGTTGGGGCACAACCCGCGTGCTGTCCGGTTTACGCCTGATGGATCGCAGTTCTATGTCTATAACACGCTCGATTTCGATGTCGTCGGCTATGACACCGATTCGCTGAAGAAGATCGCCGATATCCAGGTGTGTAAAAACCCTCTAGGCGACGAAAAGTTGCTGGGGAAAATCCTGTTCTATACGGCCCTGCAGCCGATGGTGGGACGACGTTGGATTTCTTGCTCCAGCTGCCATCCCGACGGCGACTCGGATGGTCGTACGTGGCAGAATCCGGAAGGTTTGCGCAACACCACGGCACTCTACGCCATGGCTTGGACCCATCCCCTGCACTGGTCGGCAGATCGCGATGAGTCGCAAGATTTCGAGCATACAATTCGGGGCCAGTTGATGCAGGGCCAGGGATTGATCCGTGGGAAAGTCCATGAGTCGCTGGATCAGCCCAACAAGGGTTTGTCGAAGGCGTTGGATGCTCTGGCCTTCTACTCGAATGGGCACCCGGTCCCCCTTAGCCCGCATTCCAAGACGGGTTTGAATGACTCGGCGAAACGGGGCAAAGAGTTATTCTTCTCGGCGGAAACCAAATGTGCGACTTGCCACTCGGGACCCTATTACAGCGATTCCACCCCCGTGAAGCCGTATAAACTGCATGATGTCGGAACGGGCCTTTCGGACAAGTCCGAAAAGATGGGACCGTTGTACGACACGCCGACGCTCTTGAGCGTCTATCGGACGGCTCCGTACTTGCATCATGGTGAGGCCAAGACGCTCGAAGACGTGTTCCGCAAATGCAATCCCGAGGACAAGCACGGGAAGACCAGCCATCTCAGCGATTCGCAGGTCGCGGATCTCGTCGAGTTTCTGAAGGCCCTGCCCTACGAAGACCCCGAACCGGCCGGTATTGCGGCAAAGTTGCCCAAAGTCGATCGGTAATGTTTGCGGGTGCAGTCGTTTCGAGCGTTGCCCATCAGCTAGTGGCTGCACCTCATCGTCGTTGTTCGTTCGACCCCTCCTTGACACTGTTTCTTCTCAGGCGTAGCATCGCGATATGTCAAATACCGCCGCTAACTATCTGCGCAGTCGTGAGTTGCTATCACGCGATTCGAGTCTTCTGGTCGTCATTGATGTCCAGGAAAAACTCGCACCCCTGATTTGCGAGACCGAACGACTGCTGGTGAATTGCTCCAAGTTGGTGCAGTCTGCCAAGCTGTTCAACGTTCCGTCGTTTGCGACGGAACAGTATCCGCAAGGGCTCGGCCCGACCGTGCCCAGCTTGGCGGAACATCTGCCCGTGCGACCTTCGAAGCTGCGGTTTAGCTCTGCGGAAGTTCTCAATTGGCCTCCCGCAGCCGAACGGACAGATGATCGTTTTCAAGTCGTCCTGTGCGGGATCGAAGCGCACGTCTGCGTCTTGCAGACCGCGTTTGATTTGCTGGCTGCGGGGTACCAGGTGTTCCTCGCGGCAGATGCCGTTGGCAGCCGTCGGCAGCTCGACTGGAAGATCGCCCTCGACCGCCTGGCTGCAGCCGGAGCTACGATCGTGACCACGGAATCGGTCTTGTTCGAATGGTGTGAAACGGCCGAAGCGTCCGAGTTCAAACAGTTCGTAGCGATTGTGAAACCGAAGAATCTGTAACATTGACCGTGTTGAAGAACTTGAATAATGGATGTTGTAGGATGGGCATTCCTGCCCGTCTGCATTGGCTTTTTAAATACAAGAGACGGGCAGGAATGCCTTGGGATTACCCTACTTTGGACACCTTTTTAAACTATCA
>JAZKFE010000141.1:0-4223 GCA_040386595.1 Planctomycetota bacterium
TCACCCTCCCAATGATTCGAAACACCACCGAATTCAAGATCCCTGGAGGATTCGTGTTTAAAAGCCCTTCAAGGCCAAGCGTCTCTCCCCGGAAATACCAAGGGGAGACAAGATCAGCCGTTTCGAGTGTGACTCACCATGTCACTTAACGGCTGACACACCAGCGTTTGATAAAACCGTCCAATCGTGTCCATCGCCGTCAGAGCGGCAACGCCAGGTCAGAATTGGCGTCACAACTCATCGTCGGTAGCTCCCCTCATGGCGTCTGACCCGCCATGCAGGGGAGTTTTTTATGGGCCAATGACAGCCGATTGGCCGGATATTGCAGATTTGCCCCTACAGCCCGGCAGGCTGCCGCATTCCATGTCAGCCAGACTCGTCGCGTCTGGAGTGACTGCCTTCGATGGCCATGGAGTGATTTTCTAGGCGATCGGGAACTCTTTCCTGAGTTCCTGAGAGCCCCCACCAGAACAGCCCGCAACTTTGCCGGGCGGGGGGGCGTTCACAGTTTCTTAAGGTACTGCGCCATGTCTCTGTGTTTCTCCTTGGCGGCCATCGTGGTCTTTTTTGCCGGCGCAGTCCTCTGCCTGACTCCATGGAAGGTTGGTGAAGCATGTTGGTCTTGTCGCGGAAACCCGGAGAACGAGTACGTGTCGGAACCGAAGTGGTGATCACGATCGTCAGACTCGGTTCGAACACCGTGCGACTGGGGATCGAGGCTCCAGAGCACATGAAAATCGTTCGCGAACAACTCTTAATTGAGGTGCAAGATGCCACTAATGACAGTAACCCTGATGCGAGTGCAACACGAGACGGTGGGAGTACTGGCTGAGACTCATCACGAAGCCGCTCAGATCGCCGCAGCGGCGCACAAGATCCACGACTTTGAAGTGATTCAGGTGGAATCGTGCGAGTCGATCCAATTGGTCGACGGCGTCTGTCACAAATGCGGGAAACACATCTTCCAGGGCGAAGCCTCAATCAAAGACATCGACCAGTTGCTCTGCTGCGGCCACTGTTTTGTCGATTGGTCCGATGTGGTGCAGCCGGACGTGCCGCCCGAGATCCCGTCGGCCGAAATCTCTAATGTAGAAGGTGAATCGTGAACGCACCAATTGATCGAGTCTCGTCGATGATGGTCATGCGAATGGCCGAACACTGCTATCACTCGTTACCCCAGGTGTCGTGGGCCCAGTTGGTGGATTTCTTAGATTCACCACAGTTGTACTACAAACGGCACGTCCTGAATGATCCCGCCTGGCGGGTCAAGCCGAACGATGTGGCGGACTTTAGAAACTCCTGTCACGAGGCCATCCTGGTGCATAAGGATGCGACGAAGGGTTATTGCATCATTCCGAACAAGGTGCTCAGTGCGAGTGGGGCGCGAGCCGGAAAGGCGTGGAAAGAATGGGAGGCGCAAAACCGGGGTGTGGCTCATTTCAAGTCGTATGAAGTCGCCCCCTGGAATGCCATGTGGCGCTCGATTCAAGAGTGCGGACCGGCAAACGACCTGCTTCTCGCCGAGCACCCAGGAAGTTTAGAAGAGCGAACGATCCTGTGGGATTGCAATGGGGTGGGCCTGCGTTGCCGAATTGATCGTGTAATTCCAGGTCGCGCCATCGTGGATTTGAAGACGTGTGCGAACGCGGATTTGAATGCCATCGGACGCGAGATCGAGACCCGCAAATTGTTTATTCAGGCCGCGTTTTGCCAACAGGGCTGGCAGGAAGCCGCCGACGAGAAGCTCGATTTTATCTTCGTGTTTGTCGAGAAGTATGCCCCCTTTCGCACCGTGTGTGTCACGATCGACGCGGCCTGGCTCGAAGTGGGAATGGAGAAGTTCCACACAGGACTGCAACGACTGCAAGCGTGCTTTAATGCCGACGATTTTTCCGACCCCATTTGTAAAACGGTTCACAAACTAGCCCAGCCAACTGCCGCCAACTTGAAGTCCGAATTGGTGGAGGAAAAATGACAGCATCGCACTCTGAAAGAGAGACCATGAGACGCCGTACATCTCGAGCTGGCGCGGGTTTATACAACCGTGGTCAGCGAGTGCTCTATCAAGCACTGCACCCGTTGGCACGGCGGGAATTCATTGCCTCGGCCGTCCGATTCCTGGAGTCGTGCGGAGCCCCCCACGGGCTGCCGCACAGATTGAAGAAGCGATTTTTGAAGGCCCAGCGTGCATTCCCGGTTTAAGGACGGCTGTTTCAGAAGTATTGATGCCGGCGAGCCCGGCGGCGTCAGCCCCGGGATTCCGTTTGTGAGCGGCACGGCGCTAGCCGCCGGCTTTTCTAATGTTGTTAGGAGGCAAGGGCCGGTGGCTAGCGCCATTCCGCTCACAAGGTGTGTGACATTCGGCGTCAACCACCCGGCTTGCCTGCGCGTTTATTTTGTAGGACGACTCATTTTAGGAGACGAACTGATCAAAAAACTCCTAAGTCATAACAAGTCGAGTGCGGTGTTCTCGTCTTGTCGAATGTGGCGCTACACACTGACTCGGCAATGGGACCCAGACAAGCCCAGCATTTTGTTTATTGGGCTCAACCCAAGCACGGGGACCGAGAAGGAAGACGATCCGACGATTCGTCGCTGTCTCAACTTCGCCAAGTCCTGGGGTTACGGCACCTATGTGATGTGCAACATGTTTGGGTTCAGATCCACCGACCCCAGCATCCTGACGAACCTCGCCGATCCCAATGGTCCGGACAACGATCATTGGATTCGGATTGAGGCCGAAAAAGCCTCGGCGGTGGTCGTCGCGTGGGGCTGCCACAAGATGACCCACAGCCGGGCGGACCGGGTGTTGAGCCTGATCCAGAATCCGCTGTGCCTGGGGACCACGCACAATGGATCGCCGCGGCATCCTCTGTATGTGCTCGGTTCGCGCCAGCCGGAACCGTATGTGAAGTCGTCGGATTGTTGATGTTTAGAACTCAGCCGCAGACTGCGGTGTTGCGAGATGCAAGGCGACGGCAAGATGGCCGAAACAGCGGCAGGATATCCCAGGCGTCCGAAGTTCTTCGCGTACAAGCTCACGCGAATGATGTTCAAGACTGCGCTGGCCAACGACATCGGCCCCGAGGCGTGTCATTTGATTATTCAAATTGCACACACCGAAGACGCGACCCGATATTGCAAAGCCGTGACGTTTTATAACGAACAGCTATTGCCCGTCTGCGGCTTCACGAACGTGAAGTCGCTCGACCGCGCCCGTGCCAAAGCCGTACGTTCCGGCTGGCTGGTGTACCTGCCCGGCGGGAAGAGCAAGCCCGGAAAGTATTGGACGACGATCCCCGAACAGTACATTCACTTAGACGATAGCTCCATTGACGAGTCCAATTCGTCATCAGAACTCATGGCCACTAAAGAGGATACAACTTCCCTACCCGCAGCGGGCAACCAAACGGCAGAGAAACGGGAAGTAAACGGGAGACAAGAGCCAGAGAAACGGGAGTTAAACGCCAGAGAAACGCCAGAGAAGTGGGCAACTATCAACCCTACCCCTGACCCTCGCCCTGACCCTATTCCTGAATACACCCCCCCTAGCCCCCAAGGGGGAATGGAGCAGGGGCAGGCAGACAGCAATAAACCATCCAAGATTCGAAAACCGGCCGCGCCAACCGAGCATGTGAAAGCAATCTATGACGCTTATCCTCGCAAGGTGGCTCCCGAGGCTGCGTACAAAGCGATCGCGAAGGCGTTGACGAAGATCTCCTTTCCCGAGCTGCTGCCGATCGTCCAGGCGTATTCCAGGGCACGGAAGCAGCCGGGCCAGGACTATGGCCTGACTCCCTATCCCGCATCGTGGTTCAACGCCGGGAGGTGGAACGACGATCCGGCCGAATGGAGCAGATGCGATCACTCAAGCTGCCCACGTGGTCGGCCCTCGCTGGGAGGTGGCCCCGGACAAACACACAATCCCAACGCCAGCGAAATCGATCCCCATCACGGGAAGTTTTAGATGAACTTATTAGGAGGTCCTAATAGGACCTGATTACGTTCAACGGACAGTGGAGTTGATGCAGGAGTTTTTTACCACGAATCACGCAAATGACACGAATCACACAAACAAATCATGGGGAGATCTCTTTTTGAAGGGATTGTTGAAAACAGGAACGGGCCTGGTGCTGTGTCACAGCTTCGATTGGGGATCCACTCTCCAAGATCTTGCCGTGCCACTGTTTCACAACTGTACCCAGTTGTTAAGCAGTGCTGCT
>JAZKFE010000141.1:4247-6347 GCA_040386595.1 Planctomycetota bacterium
GGGGCCGGGGGTGAGGGGTTTGGCCGTACAGGACTTTGAAGGCGAATCCTCAAGGGATCTGGAATTAGGTGGTGTTTCGAATCGTTGGGAGGGTGAGGCTCCTGCCGAACCGCTAAGTCTTTCCGCTCCCAGTAGACCAAGCGGTTCGGCAGGAGCCTCACCCTCCCAGAGGACTCACTCGATCCCTTGGCGGCTGCGGTTGGCAGTTCTTCATTCGTGTGATTTGTGTCATTCGTGGTTTCATATTTTTCTCGTCTCGTCGAGCTCGGTGTTGATAGGCGTTCTCAATGGAAAAACCCATGGAAGCATCCACCAACGGAAAGGCCTTGTTGCAGCAGGCCGCGGAGAGGCAACGCGCACTGCAAAACGCGGCTGCAAATACTGCGGCCACTCAACGGCTCAGTCTGGTGCTTCCGATGGCACTGAGTTCCACGACCGAAACGAATTCACCTGCCGTCGCCGTAGTGACCGCCGAGAAGCTGGCGGCTCGTGAAGCGGAGCGACAGGAGTTGGAGCGACAACATTATATAGACAGCGTCAAGATCGAACGGAAGCGCCGGATTCAGTTGCTCGAGAAAGATATCGGTGCGAAGTACATCGCCAAAGATCTGGCCACACGGGAATACTTTGGATCGGCGGCAGACCAGGAAAAGCAGCGGGACGCGTTTTCTAAGGTGGAGTCATTTATTGCACGACTAAAGGACGGCGTGGAATCGGGCAAGAACCTGTTGCTAGTGGGGAGTCGAGGGACTGGGAAGGATTTTTGTCTCGCCAATTGTTTGAAGCTGGCGATCTGGCGCTTTGGGTTCCGCGTGCTCTGGATGGACGGTTCGAGGTTGTTTCTAAACCTTCGAGATTCCATGAACAAGCACGCCGCCGTGAGCGAAGCCCAGTTCATTCAGCGACTCATGGATTCGCCAATCTTAGCTTTTTCCGATCCTATGCCCGCCATGGGCAACCTTTCTGAATTCCAGGCCAGCATGTTGCTGTCGGTGATTGATGCTCGCTATCGCGGTGACCGGCCCACCTGGATGACGTTGAATGTTTCGAGTCGTAAAGAAGCCGAGCAGCGAATGGGGGCCATGCTGGTGGATCGGCTGTTTGAGAACTCGGAAGTGATCTTCTTCGACTGGCCCAGTTATCGCGAATACATCCGTACCAAGTCCAGGTGAAAGTGGTGTGCGGCATGATGTGGAAGCAGTGTCAGTTTTGTGCGGAATGCAAAGCCAACTACCCGGAAGACATCGCCCTGACGCTGTATCCGCCAGAGATGAAAGTTTGCCCGCGCTGCCGGGACGACCGGGCGGAACTGGTGGACTCGATCGCGACCCCCAGATATGCCGGGGCGCCCCAGGCCGTGAGGCCGAAGCCCCCGCTTCAGAAAACGATGTTTGGATGAATGGAGAACGGGATGCCCCAATTAGCACTGTTTGGCGACCGGATTAAATGAAGAACAAGGACGTGTATTAAAGAGGAGACCTGACATGATGGGAGAACCCATTAAGATTCCCGCTCGCCGTATTCACGGCACGACGAACGACTCGATTAGTCGGTGCCTGGAATCAGCGGGATTTGTGATCGACACCGTGGTCGTTTACTTGCCGCACAAGCGCGAGAGCGGCGTGTGCTGGATTGCGTTAGTAAAAGATATAAATCGGAATCCGCTCGCCATTCACGGCAGAGATGTTGCGACCAAGTGTGTGCGCCACGGCATGGTTCTAACGCATCACGAGGGGAACCTCTGGCATGCTCACGCGAATCGGAACAAGCCCGCCCGCGAACCAGTCAACGAACCCGAACCGAATTCACTGAAGTGGGAAGCGGAACCACTGTGCGAACGACTCCAACGCATCCTGGGGGTGCTGTTGGCGAATGAGTGTATTACCAGATCAATGGCCGACGCGATTCAGCAACGAATCGACAAGAAACGAAGGAGTTACCGATGAGCGAACTACTACCGGACACGACGAAGAAGGACAACCTGAAGCGAACCTCCGTCAGTGTGGCTGTGAACATTGTCGAGGGATTAAAGATCGCCTGGCACGAGGAGTGTGCGACGGAGAAAAAGAACATTCCACAGCAGGAATTTACCGACGCGGT
>JAZKFE010000141.1:6357-32400 GCA_040386595.1 Planctomycetota bacterium
CGTCATCACCGAATACAAGGCCATTCCGGAGGGTACCGACGCGGTGCTCTTGAAATACCTCGAGAGTCGCGGCATTTCTTTATGACGTTTTTTAACCGTATAGGAAACTATTTTCTATCGGTTTATAAGTGGTGATTTCGCACCTTCTCTGCTTGCGTTGCGGCGTCAGAAACTGTTGAATCAGCATATAGACGCTTCGCGTCTGTCTGTCGGGGCTGCTGATGGCGTAATGCGGTCGGTGGGCGTTCTAAAACTGTGTATTGCGGGGATGTGACACGATGATTTTTGCCGACACTGTTGGATACCACGGATCGTTGGATCCAATCGTCGCCTGGCTCGCTTCCAATCGAGATCGATTCCCGTTGGTTGACGTTTTGCTAGTCCTGATGTGTATCGATGTGGTCGTGGGTTTTTGTGCCGCGTTTATCACTAAGTCAATCAGCTCCACAATTTGTAGTCGTGGCATGATGAAGAAAGTGATCATCATCATGCTGGTCGGAATGTGTGCGGCCATCGAGCCGTACACTTCCGGGATACCGCTCAGCAAACTCGCCGCGATGGCTTTTATTGTTTTTGAATGCACCTCGATCGTGGAGAACGCCGCACGGGCAGGGGTGCCTATTCCGTCTCAAATCACCGATTCGTTAGCCCTGCTCAAGGGGGCGGATAAGCTCAAGGAATCGGTCCCCATTCCCTCGCAGGCGAATCAATCGGTCACGATCAATCGCGCCTCGAATGTGGATATTCACTCGGAGGCGGGGACCGCGGTGAAGTCCGAGAGTGTGGTCGTTTCGACGCCTGATTTGCCCGCGAAACCCGAGTAGTCCTGTCGCGGGGTTGATCCTGATGTTTGCAAATCTTTAGTCCACTTCTCGATGAGGTTTGTATGCCGTTTTCTGCACGTTCGACATTACTCCTGGATGGGATTCGGCAACGCACGGTGGGTTCCGCGGAAGGGGATCCCGTTGGCGGAATTGCCGAGATCGCGGTGTTGTTTCTCGATATCGCCACGAAATTTGCAGGGATTCTGGCGGCTTGTAAGGCTCCGATTCCCCCCACTCCGCCGGTTCCCGATGCCCTGTCGGCCGTGGGCGTGACACCTGAGACCTGGCATCAGGCCGTGGTGGCCAAGTATGGGGCGGAGCAGTCGGTGGATGGTGATGGTTTTAAGAAAGCCGCACTGCGTCGGACCATCGCGGAGATCCGCAAAAGCCAGAAGATCAAGAAGAAAGCGGCCGCGCCCCTGGCATTGTCAGTGCTGCAGGCTGGTCGCGATGAGACCGTCGAAGACATCGCCATTACGGCACAAAATGTAAAAGATAACCGTTCACAATTTGGGGGCTAATCTTGCTGCGCTATCTTGCAATCTTGTTGCTGGCAACGTCTCCCGTTTGGGCGGATGATCCTGCGCCGGTCGAGCCGCTCAAGCCGATCCCGGCTGTGGTGCCGAAGATTGTTTTTCCATTGCTGCCAACCCCCGACAGGGTGCCGGTCTCTCCCGCACCTCCTGCCGATTCCGATGCGGTGCCTACTCTGGCGTATGGACAAATCTACGTTGTCCAGTCGGAATCTGATTTCATTCTCTTGGCCAGTCCTCAGAAACTCGTGACCATCACGCGCACTGCGGGGCCAATTAACGTCCGTGGCGTTTTTGCTGACGGTAACGGCAAAAGCGAGATGCGGACATATCAAGGGCCGTATGTCCTGTTCGTGGACGCTCTGGAGAATGTCTCAGGGCGGCTCGAATTAATCGCGATACCCGTTGGGGTGCAGGAAGAGTCGGCGGTGACGCGGCAGCGAGTCGACATTGGCGCCGGTCCTCGTCCACCGCCCGAGCCCGGTCCAGTGGTTCCGACTCCCGAGCCGAACCCGCCGACCCCCGCCCCAACGGGATTTCGCGTCCTCTTTATTTATAACTCGATCGCCAATCTGAGTCGCGAACAATACCACACGTTGCACTCGACGGCGATCACCGCTTACCTCAATTCCCACTGCATTAAAGGGGGGCCCGAGGACAAGCAAGAGTGGCGGAAGTGGCCCTTGAATCCCACGATCCTGCCGACGGAATCGAAGACGATTGTGGATCTCTGGAACACCGTGGATAAGTCGAAAATTGCAGACAAATTGCCGCAATTGGTGATCGCCGTCAATGGGCAGGCCCAGACCTATCCGCTGCCCGCGACCGAGGCCGAAACGCTGGCGTTGCTAAAGTCGAAAGGGGGTGAGTAATGGCCGAATCCAAACTGTATCCGGGCGAGCAGATCATTGATGATTCCACCCCCGACAGCCACTTCGACCTGACCCCCGACGGCATGTCCAAGGGTTATCAGGGGATGTTCCGCAGCCAGCAAAGTGCCGACGAATTGACGGTGCCGTTCCCCGCGGAATTGCTCATCCCGCAGTCTGACTGGCAGGGGTGGATCGAAGAGACGGAGGCGCGGAAGTCGCGAGTTTCGGACCTGGTGACCCAAGCAGGTTTGCCGTGTAAGGATCAAGCGAGCACTAACTTTTGCTGGGCGAATGCCCCCGTGCATCTCTTAGAGGTGTCTCGGGTCATCCAGAATCAGACGATGGTGATCCTGTCGCCGGCTTCTGTCGCCTGTCCCATTAACAACTTTCGGAATCAGGGGGGCTGGGGCGAGGATGCCTTGCGGCAACTGATTACCGATGGTGCCGTGCCGGTGTCCAAGTGGCCCGCGAATGCCATCCAGAAGCAGTACTACACCGAGGCCAATATCGCCTTGGCGAAGAGCTATCGGGCCGCCGAATGGTGGAACCTGCGGCCGAAAAATATCAACGAACATATCTCGTGTTTGCTACGCCGCATCCCCGTGGCCGTGGGCCTGAACTATTGGGGCCATGAAGTCTCGGATTATGAGGCGGTCTGGGTGAACGGCAAGATCGGCGTGCGATTCAGAAACAGTTGGACCATGAACTGGCCGACGCAAGGTGCGGGCGGTTACAGCATTCGGCAAGGGAATAAGTTGCCTGCCGATGACGCTGTGGCCATTCGTACCGGGACGGCATCCTGAAATGAGGGCCCCCGACATGCGACGTAAATTCATTATCGATTCCATCATGTTTGTACTCGCCGCGATGATTGTGATCGTGGTGCTGCTGGTGGCGTCGACGTCGGCGAATGCTGAAGGGGGCTTTACGGTCACCGCAGGCACGGTCTCGGGGACGAATACGTCGGGCGGCGGTTATACGATTACTTATGAGAACCCCTGGTATCCCCCTAAGCCCCAGCCCAAACCGAAGCCGAAAGTTCAGGCTCTGGCGGATGTCGATCAACGGCCGATCGTGTATCGCCTGACCGCCAGTTGGTGTGGACCGTGCCAGGCGTTGAGTGCCTACCTGACTAAAGCGGTTCGCGACAAGCTGCCGTTTCAGATCATCGACTGGAATGTGGACACTCAAGGCTGGATGGGAGCCTCGTCCATCCCCGCATTTTGGTGGAAGGCTCCTCGCGGCAATCTGCGTTGCCCTTGGAGCAATGTGGAAAATTTAGTAGCCACCTGGAAGGCGAGCCAGGCGCCCGTTGTTAAGGCCGGCGCCAAATCAGACGCGCAGGCCGCCGCAGACAACTATCAGCCGGGATGGACCTGGCCGGGAGACCTGCGGCAGCACTTACACGCCACGCATGGGATTGGTGAGGCCTCGCAACTCACACAGGACCAGGCCGAACAACTGCATGATGCCTTGCATCAAGGGTACTCGGCGGAACAGATCCGGCGTTATGCCATCAAACGCAACTTGATTCAGAAATAAGGTGTCGCCATGAAGTGGATTCTCTCTTGCATCGTTGCCAGCCTGTTTAGTGCCGCATGGTTTGCGGTGGTCGCGGGGAGCAATTCGTCTAGCGGCGGGATCGCTCAAACCTGCCATTGTGGAGCTGGCTGCAAGTGCGAGGGCGACTGCTTCTGTGGGGCAAAACGATAAACGCTGCCGGTACGTTTGAACTTCGCTACCGTAGCGGGCAGCCTTGGTGACGAATCAGGGCTGCCATTTTACATGTAGGTGAGATTATGGATTCAGTGCCGATGTGTGCGGTGGTGGGCTGGCATTGTCCAGTGTGCAGATCGACCAATCTCGTGGTGTTAGAGCCGGAGTTGTTAAGTGATGAGGGGTGCGAAGAGGCATACCGTCAGCACCACGAATTGGAAGAATGGGCCGAGTTGCCAGAGGGCTGGCGAGACTCATTTGACGTGTCGGTGTTGCCGGAACGGGTCACGTGTCGCAAGTGCCGTGGCCAATTCGTCACTCGTCATGAAGGGACGGAAAACCCATGAAGTGGCATACCACGAGTTGGCCAGAATTGGCCGCCGAATTAGAACGAATCGAAAGGGAACAGATGAGCAAGCCTCGGGTTGAGGAACAAGTGCCCGTTGTGGCTGTAGAACAGCCCGCGGCCGCTGTCGGCGCGCGATGTTGTGGGCACTGCAAGAGGCTCGCGGCCGATGCGAATCATCGGACCAATCAGCATGAACTCGATCTCGAGACGATTCGCGAACTGTCGAAGCGGATCGCTCAGTTGGAGCAAGAAGCCCGAGTCGACGCGCAGACCAAGGTGGCTTTGCAGCAGGAGATTGAGCGGCTGAAGTGCAATGCTCGGTATTGTGATCCCGCCGCCGCGTCGGGTGTCGACACGTCCGTCATTTATAACCAACACTAGCCGACTGGGGACTCATTAGTTGAGTTCATACTAGTTGAGTCCCAAAGGGGGGATAAGAAGATGGCATCGTTCAACAAGATCAACGTGTTTGTCGAGAATCTCGCGGAAAAGAAGCATGATTTAGGAGCCGATACGCTCAAGGTCATGCTGACGAACTCGGCCCCCATTGCGACGAATTCGGTGAAGGGTGACCTCACTGATATCAGCGCGGGCAACGGCTACACGGCGGGTGGCACAGCGATCACCGTGACGGCCAGTTCGCAGACATCGGGCACTTATAAACTGGTCGGTGATGACGTGGTCTTCACGGCCTCGGGTGCCGTCGGCCCGTTCCGGTATGCGGTGATTTATAACGACACGCAGTCCTCTCCGGCGAAGCCTCTGATCGGCTGGTACGACTACGGCTCATCGATCTCGCTGGCGAATGGTGAGACCTTCACTGTGGACTTTGACCAGTCCGGCGGCATCCTGACTCTCGCCTAACATTTCATCGAGCCATGGACGCTCACCAGGATTTTTCAAATGCCAATGCGCACTGAAGAGGTTGTACGGGCCGAACTGTTGGCGGTTCGCGAAACGCGGCACGAGCAAGGGGACTCGATTTCCGAGAAGGCGTCTCGTGAGATCGGCGACCAGGCCAAGGATCTCATGGCCGAATTGAGCGACGTGCTTTCCGACGAGGCGAAAGCGTGCCCCGACTGCGGCGCCCGGCCACACGGGAACCACAAGCAGACTGCTCGTTATAAAGAGCAGTCCAATGGGGTATTAGTCCAAGAGGTCCCCGACATCTATGTAGTCCGCTGCTTAGGTTGCGGCCCAACGCGCACGATCGAGAGCGAAGTCGCCAGCGCCAACGGAGCAACGAAGAAGGTAACAACCAAGATCATCTACCCCTCATCAAAGGGCGAAACGATCACGGAAGCCGTCGCCGCATGGAACAACGGCGTACGGATTCAAACGCGAGAAATTGCGACCGTTGCTGTTGAACAAGAGTAAGACTCTAGGCCCTCTAATTGAGTGTGACTCATGCCGGGAACGCCAACAACTATCACCTGGTGGAACAATCACTTGGTGGGCAGTCAAGGTTCCGTGATTATTTCGGGCTGTCCGACGACTGGCGGCGTCGATTGGGGCTATTTGAACAGTACGTTCTTGCTGGATCTCGACACAAGCTTCATCTACGACCCCAAGCAGATTCGATTCTTCAAAGTAGTATCGAGCAAGACGTTAGTGTTGGGGTTTAATGGTTTAGGAGCCCTGGAATATTTTTTTTATTCGGGAAGTGGTCTAACTGCTCCCAATTCCAGATCCGTTGCCAATGAATCTGCAGTTCTGGCTGATCTCACGTATGGATTCACTATGTTTTGGGACGGCACCTCATTTTCTGGCGGTGGACAAGACTGGTCCAATTTCTCGTTGCAGTGGCTGGGGACCGAAGTCGATGGTGTCGGCCCATCAAGTGGAACTATAGGGCGGTCGCTCATTCACACTCAGGCCACTGCTCGGGCCTCATGCTGGTAAGAAAGGTGTGCAATGGCACTCTATAAGATTTTCAACGGGCCAATGCCGACAACCGCACCCTTTGGGGCTGTCACGACTGGCACGGCAATTAAGACATTGCTGCAGATTAAGCCGTTCAATGTCGTCAAGATCGTGGCTTGGGGTGTTAGTTTCGATGGCTCGGCTGCCGCGGCTGGCATTGAGTGCGAATTGATAGATACCGGAACGGTGTTTGGCACTGTGACCGCCTCCGTTGATGCGGATGTATTCAAGTTCGGCGGTGGGGATGGAGCAGCGGCCAGCGTGGCAGGGTTAACGCTGGGGGCCTCCGCTACAGGTTATACCTGCACTTCGGAAGGGGCGATTACAGCGGCGAAAGTGTTGGATGCTCAGTTCGTGCAGCCCACTGGGCCGTATGCTTGGGAGTTTAGCCTGGGGCGTGAGCCCGTGATTGTGATTGGCAACTGCTGTCGAATTCGGGTAAAGGCCGCGGCCGCGGTGAACGCGATTGCGTGGCTTTTGATCGAGGTGTAATCCGTGTCACGACTCGGTCGGGGGAGACCGCATCGGCCGACTATTACTCGGCCACTTGTTGGGGCTGCGGCGAATTCCTATTCGCTGTCCGCGTCGGCAGGTTCGTTTTCCCTCACCACTCCGGCCGCCTCGCTCGAATTCGGACATGTGGTATCAACCGCAACCGGGGCCATTTCTCTGACGGGGAACGATGCGACACCCAAAGCAACTCGTGCGGTCGTCGCGGGTGTCGGCTCATTCTCTGAGTCTGGATCCGATGTTAACTTTTTGAGAACACGATCTGGTGGTGCTGGCATTGGCTCCTATGCGTTGTCTGGCCCGGCTACAGGCGTGATCGCAGCACTGAAGTTGAGCACTGGGACTGGAGAGATTTCTCTCGCTGGAACCGATGTCGCATTGAGGCGTGGATTGGTCGCGGTCGCGGTGGCGGTCGTTGGGTCTTTTACACAGAACGGGATCGTCGTCGTTTTGGCTCGAGGCCATGCGTTGCCCGCAAATGTTGGCGAGTTCTCGCTGGTCGGATCGGATGTCGGGTTCGCCCTGTGCCACTCACTTCCCGTTACCATGGGGGCACTCTCGCTCTCTGGGTTATCCGTTGGACTTTGTTCCGTTCGCAAACTGGGCGGCGACACCAGCCCATTTGAATTGACTGGCAGTGCTGCGACCCTTGGCCAGAGTTGCACGATGACCGCCGAGGTTGGAGATTTCGACTTGTCGGGCTCATCGGCAAATCTGATCGCGATTCGACTGCTGTCGACCGCTACAGGAGCCGTTTTTCAGGCGGGGAATTCTGCCACTCTCCGTCGTGCCGTGGCGACGGTGGGTGAGACGGGAATCTTTTCTCTAGCAGCTCCAGCAATCGGTTTGAGGGCCACTCGGCGACTGGCGGTGAGTTACGGTGACTTCAACCTAACGGGAATCGTCGCGCGGCTGGCCCCAGCGAGAACGCTCGTCACGGCTCGCGGCAACTTTGCTCTAGCGGGTCGTGGCGCGAATTGGATGGCGATCCGTCGATTGAACGCCGAGGCGGCGTCCTTCGCGTTGGCCGGAAGTCTCGCGTCATTCGCCGCCCGCAAGATTGTGTTTGCGAGTCCCTCGCCGTTCAGCCTGACAGGCCGTGCTGCTCAAGTTCCGTATGCCCGACGAGTATTTGCCAGCATCAGCCCGTTTTCCTTGGGCGGGTTCGACGTCATCGCGCAGCCAGCAAGATGGGTCGTCCTCTCAAATGGTGCGTTCTGGATCACCGTCAACTCCGCCGACCTCTTCGCCGCGGTGGCGCTGCGTGACGGGCATCTGGAACGGATGGGATTTTCCTACACCGGAGCCAGAGCATTGGACTGGACCTATGTCGGATACAGAAGAACCGGAGTTTGGTGATGTTTTCTTGATCAGGACGGATTGGTACAGTGTGCGTAGGTGAAGTTCCTTTTGCACACTGGAGACGAGATGAAACAATATGGTTCAACTGTAGCCGTACTGCTGTTTGTTGCGTTTGGTGGATGGGCGGTCTGGGAGTTGGTTCCGCCTGCCGATAATCCGCTTTATCAGATCAGTGAAGAGGAACGCCTAGTCTTCGTCAAGCAACGCGAAGAGACCGCAAGGGCAGTTAAGAACCTGCCTGCTCCGCCAGCTCCGACTCCATCGGTTGATGTTCAAGATAAGCGGAAAGAGGTAATGGGGATGACAACAAGTGGGCCTTTATTCCCTGGTACCCTCGTGACCACTGGTGCTGGTGTATGGATTAATACCGATAACCTGAAATCTAGCACCGACAGTGGTGCAAGGGCGTCGTTTCAGTTCAATGGACTTCAAACTCCAACTTTAAGTTGCACCAATTTTGGATTTGCTGTTCCAGTAGGTGCGACGATCACTGGTATTGAGTTCACTTTTCGGCGAATGTCGGTTTTGGCGTCAGATGTCGAGGATGTTTCGATCTTGGCCCTAGGTGGCACAGGAACTTCAACAGATGCTGCCACCGGATTCTGGCCAACCAGTCAGACCAACATCACTTATGGTGGCCCGACAGAACTATGGGGAAAGACCTGGACCGATACAGATATCAATTCGTCGTCATTTGGAATTGAGATTACGTGTGGCAACACCAGTCTCAACCCGTTCTCCGGCGCTTCTGCTGACTTTCTCACGGCAACGGTGTTTTACACGGAACCCGATCCAGAGATTGCATGTGCCTTCGTAAATGCCAGTAATTCGGGTTACAGATCCGGTACCGATTCCTACACTTGGGATTTCGCGGCTACTGGCGATGCCGATCGCTTCTTGGCACTCGACGTTCATATTTTCGGCAGCGCCACGGTTACGGCTTTGAGTTTCAATGGTGATCCTGCGACGTTAATCGGTGCTCGGTCCGCTGCTGGCAGCACGCACCGAGTTGAATGCTGGGGATTGGTTGCTCCAGATTCAGGGATTCACGCAGTTAGCGTGACTCTTTCTGCAGTCGTTGATAGCGTCACGACGGGCGCGCAATACAAAAACGTCAACCAAGGACGGCCCACCGGTTCATTTAACTCGGAAACAGCGACGAATGTCGGTTCGGCCAATGATGCTGAGGTGACTGTCTCCAGCCCCACGGACGGCTGCATGATCCATGCGGCATGCACGACCGACGATACTGGAATCACAGCGGGCCAGACATCTCGGAATAACGTCAGCGGGGCAAATGGTTCCGCAGTCCAGGAGGACACCGACAGCGCCATTAGTCCGGCAGCTCCAACGCTGATGAGTTGTACTGGGCTCGGCACGACTTCTATCTGGGTGATCGGAGCCTATGGCGTTCGGCCGGTTGGAAGTACACAGGATTTTCCGTTGGCCGCAGCAACCGGATCATTTACGCTGAGCGGAAACAATGCGAATTTCGTCAGTGGATTTGGACTTACGGCGGGAACGGGACTTTTCTCTGAGACTGGCTCGGCCGCAACACTTGCTGCTGGGCGAAGAGTGGCAGCAAATCCTGCCACTTACGTTCTGAGTGGGCCAGCGATTAATCTTGCTCGAACTCGGGTCATTTCTGCCAGCCCGACAACCTACGCGGTCGCCGCTGCGAATGCCGTCATAACGCATGGCTACACGATGCCGGCTGCGATCGGTTCATTCTCGCTGATGGTACAGAACGCTGGTCTGAGCCGCACTCGATCGCTGGCCAGCAGCCCCAGGATTTTCACGCTCACTGGATTACTGACCAATACTCGCCGGACTTGGATTGTTCCTAGCGACTCGGTCGCCTTTGCTCTGTCTGGGGCCACTGCGACTCTGCGGCACGGCTATCAGATTGCTGCGGCCTCGACGACATTCACCAAGACCGCGAACAATGCGGGATTGTCTCGAACACGAGCCGTGATTGCGGATCCGCGATCGTTGGCGCTGATGGGGAGAAACGCCAATCTGAAGGCCACGCGGCAGCTGGCATCGGCCACAGGGGCCTTGTCGCTCACCGGGCCGGCTGCTGATGTTCGACGGTCTAAGAAGTTCGACATGGCGACCGGGGCTTTTACGCTGACCGGGTTGGCCTCCAATTATCTGACGACGCGATGGATTGTTGCCCAGGCCGGCGAGTTTTCTCAAGCCGGAAGCGACGCCAATCTACGGTCCGGATGGCGGAACTTTGCCGAGCCTGGCGAATTCTCGACGTCAGCCAGCGATGTCACGTTGCTGGCCGTGCGGACCATTCCAGCATCCATGGGGACATTCCTGCTGAGTGGCAATTCCACGAATCTGTTTCAGAATCCCGGACTGGTGGTCGATGCGGGATCCTTTTTATTGGCAAGCAATGCCGCGAACTTCCTAGTGACTCACACCTTCCCTGCGGTGACCGGGGAGTTTGCCCTGACCAGTCTCAATACGGGCTTTCTGCGGTCGTACTTCATCTCCATTGCCAAAAACTACGCGTTGACCGGTTCTGATGCCGACCTGCGATCGAAGCGAATCTTGCGGTCTGAGACCGGCGAAATGTCTCTGGCTGGCGGTGATGTCTCCTTACGGCGAGACGGTTGGATCATTGCCAACACCGGGAGTTTTTTAGTCGAAGCCCCAGCCGTGTCGTTGCGAGCCACCCGCACCATGACGGCCGATCCGAGTTCCCACACGCTCTCCCTGCAGGATGCGGGTTTCGCGGCTGCCCGCTGGCTGGTGGGAACTCCGACCGCATTTTCAATGGCGACCGTCGCCGCGGACCTGCGAGCAGCTCGATACGCCCAGTTCGAAACGGGTGCGTTCGCCTTGACGCCGCACGATGCCTCGTTGCAGCGAGCCGCCCGGCTGGTGGCCCCGCGAGGCGAATTCCAGATCACAGTGAACCCCACAGATTTACTGGCTGTCGTCTCACTACGCGGCGCGAGGTGCGTCGCACTGGGAGTGGCGTTTTACAGCCCCAATCGTCGAAAATGGCGTTGGTAACGGAGTCGAAATCATGAATCCCGCACGCACGAAGCAGCACATCCGCATTGACGAAGGAACCTCACCCAAGCTCCTGTCGCGATGCCTGGACGGCAACGAGAATCCGATCCTCTCCACTGCGATCGGTTCGATCTCTTACACGGTCTTTAATGTGACCTCTGGCTTCGGCCAACCCGTGGTGAAAGCCGGGCCGACGAACTTGTCGGTGTCCGACGTCTGGCACAACACCTTGCAGCTGACCGGCTGGCAAAGCGACCGCATCGGCTACAACTTCAGCGGCCACATCCCCGCCAGTTGTTTCTCCAGCACCGAGCTCCCCGCCCAGCAATACCAAGTCGAAATCCGAGCCACCCCATTCAGCGGCGACCCCTTCTGGGTAGGAATCTGGATCGTGGACGTCGACGCAACCCTCAGCTTCGCAAGCTAGCCCACCAAGCCCCACCGCCAGGATTTTCAGAACGCAAATTCTACTGCGATCTCAGATAGTGCGTGATTCAATTCGCGAGAAACGATGCTTCCCACCGTTTTTTGGATACATGGACAAGAGGGGCAATTTTTGGGAGGGTATTTGACTCACGCGATAGGGTGCGGCTCTGTAAATACGCAGAAATCGCCACTGGCAGGTCTACTCGGCCTTCTCCGGTTTCGGGGTGTGGAAAGCCTGCTCTCGCTTCTCTACATTTTCCTTGGGTATTTCGACCAGTTTCTTCATGGTCTGATCAAAGCCAGGCACGTTAGGGGGCTTGTGCGGCTTATTCTGATTGTTTGCGCTGGATCGGGTGTCCATCTTTTTCTCTATCAGTTCGCGGGGTGTGTCGAGTGAAATGGAATGGCTCAATTCTACCCATTTCGTTCACGCCGCAAATACTCCCAGTCCGAGGGTGTGAATTTTGAACGGACTTGGTGGGTAAAGTGCGAAGCGCTTGGGAAGTCGCGTGATCCCGACGAAGCTCCATACTTGATGGCCAACGAGTGGATTAGCGGCAGTATTGCACAATTTCTGAGATTGCCGATCCCGGCTTTCGCCTTGCTGTGCAAGAAAACCAAAAGTACAGCGATGTTCTGCTCCTATAGTTACGAGGGGGACACATCGCCAGAGGATGTCGACCCGGACATTCTCTACGCCAAATACCCGCAGCTGTGCACGGGCATCACCGTATTTGACATGCTTGTGGTCAACTGCGATAGACATGGCGGAAACATCAAGGTGGATGATCCAATCAGACCAGAACTGGTCCATGTTTTCGATCACTCGCACGCCCTCTTCAATGTCTATCCTAAAGAGGGGATCCAACGGTTAAAATCGAGAGAGGACCGCCTGGGAATTGCAAATGGCCCAGAATCCAGAGATGAGTTTCATTGTCTGTTTGAATTGCTGGATTCATTGGAACACATGAGGTACTGGGTAAAACGAATTGCAGACATCCCAGATTGGTTTATTGATGATATTTGTTCTGACGCCAGGCACTGTGGCGTGACCCCTACCGAGTGCGCTGCCGTTGCAGCGTTCCTCAAAGAGCGAAAACGTAAGCTCCCCAATTTGATAGTAAATAACAAGAACCGCTTCCCGCAAATCGACAAAACGAAGTGGGAGTTATTTTTATGACACCTCGAATTATCGTCGCCAAATACGTTCCAGATATTAGCCGCATGGAGCCACGCAATATCGGTGTGTTCTTGTGGTCAAAGGGTGAATTCTGCGCCAAGTTTCTGGACGAAGTGCCGTTTGTAAATGAAGCCAAGACCTACGAGCGATGGAAAGCGTTTTGGTCCAAGATGATCGCGGGAGACACAATTCGCCCTCCGCGCTCACGGCCTGTGGAAAAACGCGATCCCAAGTGCGTAGAAGCACTGCTGTCAACGCAATCGGGCAACTACCTGCTGGTTGATGCAGGCGAACTACTGGAGACTGTCGGCAAGCGTAAGATTCGCGAAGCAACAGAGTATCTGTATAACGAACTCGTAGTCCCTCCCGAGAAGGCAGCAAAAACCGAAGCTGCATCGTTCAAGACACGATGCGACAAATTGCTGTCGGGGCTGAAGCTACGCTCGCATTATCCGGTCCCGTGCAGCATGTACGGCGTAACACGGCCTCTGCATTTCAGCTATGGCGCGGACTTCAACAACAAGCCTCTAGGCGTAATTCATCGCGTGATACTGAGAAACGAAACCAGCGTGAACAACGCTGGTTTGATTCTGCGTCAAGTACAGCAAGACTCAATTATTCCGAGAGATAATTGTGCGGCGATGGTGGAAAGCAGTACAATCAACAGCAAGGCGGCAGATGCGGCACTGCTCTGGTTGAAAGGCATCTGCCCAGTGATAGACGTTGATGGCCCCAATGCAGCCGAGCAAGCGGCCGATATCATTCCGCCTCAGAGCCAAACTGGGGATGAAGTGCGTCCGTAAGACTAGCCTTGACGGGGGCACGAGGCTTTATCCGACAAGTGTCTGATGCTATAGACGTATTGGGAAGTCAAGCGGGCCGTTGGGAAAGACGCAGTTATCACCGTGCTTCGGCGACAATTGCCGATTCAGCTGATTCCAATGCCGCGACGAGAGTCATTTCATGACTTCTTTGCCATTTTGTGGTGACGCTGGCCATTCGGTCTGCTACTCTCGACTTAACGTCAGTGTTCATTCTACAGTCAAATCGTGAATACAGCATGGAAAAGAAGCGGCAAGCGAAAACGCCAGTGAAGAAGGCTGCGGGTAAGAAAAGAGCACCGATTGTTCTTCCGGAGATGCGATGTTTTGTCGCCTCCGACTCAGCGGGGCGATTATCTTTTCCTGGCAACGGTGAAAAAACATTCCTATTGGGTATGTTTGACGCCGTGTCCGCACCGCGTGTCCCGGCAATGCTTGGGCCATTCTTCTTGTTTGTGCAGTTGTATGGAGGGTCAGGCGAATGCACTGCGACGATTACAGGGCAGCAGGATGATGGCACTCCAGTTGTGGAAACCGAATCACCACTGCTTAGCCTGATGCTGGGCCATAAAAGAGAGCTTTTCACGCAAATTCAACTGCTGCCATTTACGAAGTTCGGGGCAATTTCGTTCGTGTTGCGGATTGAAGGAACGCAAGTAGGATGGCCACTTGTTCTAAATCTAACAGAATCACCAATGGATCCAACGGAGTCGCCCCAATGAATGTCGCCAATCGCATTTTTAGTTCGGGGGGGGGCAAGGTCAGTTTCGTAACGTTGCAAGCGAACAGTGGTGCTTTGAATTTGCAACAATGGCAGCAAGCGCAGTCCGTGTCCTCTGCACAGCAGATCAATTCCGCACAGGTCATCGAATCGCTCAATGCGAATGAAAAAATCATGCAGATGCTCACCGCAATAAGTGATAGGCTGCCAGTAGCAAGCGCTCCATACTGCATCTTCGTGTCGACCCTTGCCGCCAATGATATTGATGTTGTTAAGCCGATTCCCGTAACGATCGAAATGGAAAGCGACGACTCCTTCATTGCCAGCTTTGTAGACGCTGGTATTTCCTCTGGTGGCCCCACCCGTCAAGATGCGGTATGGTCTCTTCAGGATAGAATCGCGATGTTATTCGCAACGCTTTCCGAAATGCCCAGCAATAAACTTGGCGCGAAAATGCAGCGCAAGAAGGCAGTTCTTTCGGAGTTTGTATGTCAGTCTTCACGAAAACCCATGCCGAAAATACCGCAAAAAAGCTAAAGACAAAACCCAAGAATGCCCACTATCCTCGACTTAGCATTATTGAGGTTAGAGGCCAAACACACGTCATGCAGCAGATTTGGTGCGATGGCGAATTTATACTGGATTTTGGAATAAAGCATGCTAGCAATCGAAACAACACTCATGGCTGGGTTGCCCGTGAACTCAACTTATCGCCCAATAAGATGTACTCATTTGCCATCTGCACCATGTCAATCGACGAGATGATTGCTCATTTCATTGAAGATGGAACGATTACCGCTTCTGAAGGTGGCGACACGCCGTCGGATGACGCCGTGTAAGCAGCGGGGCGAGGGCGAGGCCGGTCGCTCCATTGCGGCGTCTCTGAAACGCTGACTGCGCGACCCCGCTCTCTACCCGACCAGTTCCTGATACTGCAACCCGCGTTCGAGTACGCCAGTCATCACTTCATAGAAGCGGGCTGCGTCACTCAGCTTGCGCTCGCTGAATCGGATACTTGCTCGTCAATGTATCAGTTGGCAGCCGCACTTCAAGTAGGAGTTGTTGTTCGGGTCTCGGCGGTCGCAGGTTTGACATACTGCGAGTCGAGCCTCGACGACTTCTGGCGGTGCCTGCCGAAACCAGCTTGAGCCGCTGCGAGTCAGCCGTATTCCGTTCTCCGTGGGGATCTGGGGGGATGTTGACGCGACGCTCAGTTTAGCGGGGCCGTGATAGGCTCCGTTGGGGCACCTTGCGAAGGTATTCGGCAGTTAGCCCTTTGCCTACTGGCTTCCACGAATTGCTGTTGTTTGCCGTGGAAAAATAGTGCTGATTCTCTGCGTCGAGATCGTCACCGTCCAAATACCAGGGCATGTGTCGAGCGACGTATGGCGGCGCCGATCGGACGGCTGCGGTGCGAATGACTTTGGTGGCAACTCGGACCGGTGTGCGGCAATCGTACATTGCGAATGTGGTGTCGATGAGGGCGTCGTAAAATCGGCCACCCTGTATTGGCCTTCGCCACCAGCGCGATTCCCATTGCTTGACGGCAACTTGCCACGGTGGCAGGTCGTCCAGTCGCAGACTCAGGCCTGATTTCACAATGCCACGCATCCAGGCGAACGGTTCTGAAAGTCGCTCCAGTACGTCCGACGGGCAGTCGGCAATATCTAAATCGCAATCCGTAACGACATACTGCGTGCCGCCGTATTGCCGTTGGAACTCGACCGCATTCGGAATCACTCGAAGCCATGGTGCATGATGGCCGACATTTTCAGCGAGTCGAATCACATCGTAGGGACAGCGATCATACCAATCCAGCAATGGCGGCCAGGTACTGGCATTGTCAATGAGGATCGGCACCGCGTTGGGCAACGCGGCAACCTGATCTGCCAGCGTTCGCGTCATGGTCAGGCGGTTGAAAATGTTGATAAATACGGGGATCTGGCTCATTCTAAATCCAGCCTCCTATTAGGACGAGCATCCTTCCACAGCTGAAAGTCAGCAGCAACTTCCGCATGCCAATAGGGATTGTCTAATACCGATCCCTTGGTGTAATCGTGGCACAGGCACGCGGCTTCATCGTTTTGGCACACGACTCCCGGCCAGGCTTCCGGCCACCAGCGATGCGGCTCTGTCTGCCGCCAGTTTCGCTGAAAGATCTCCTTGTTGCGAAACCAGAAGAATGTGCCCGCATAGAAGAAGGACCAATTGGGACGTGCCACAAGTGGTTCGTGGCACTTCATTGAACCTACCATGACGTGGCTGGCTAAGGCATCATCAACGCTCGGCAGGTCCATGAGCGTGGACCACATCAGCCGGGCCCACGGCTGTTCGGGGCCGTTCGGTTTGTGTGTGACACCCTTAGTGTGGCCGCGGAATGTAATCGTATTCGGATCGTCTGTTTCGACCACAGCCAACTGATCGGCAAACGTGACTGTTTCACCGAGCTTGCTGTTCGGCCTGATCAGCCAGTCGGTCACAGGAATCCCCTCAAACCGTTGCTGGACTTCCTCCGTCGATGCCAATGCCGGACCTGTCACTGTGGCGATGACAATTTTCCCATTGAATAGCGGAGCGACTCGACGGATCTGGTCAATGTGCCAATGCCAGTTCCATTCCGCTCCAAGTAGCGGATAAACATGAAAGATCAGATTCCGAGTCGGGTTGACCAGAGGCTGGTAAGTATCGCGCTGACGTGACCACTTGCCAGCAGGGCAAGCCTCGCTACGCCATCGCAATTTTCCATTGTTGAGCACATTGGGATAGAGAACGCAGCCGCAACTCCGGCATTCGTTCTCGTCTCGAAGTGGGCAGGATTCACACGCGGATTCTCGCAGTTTCAACGCGTCTTCGGGCGTTGGCTTACTGTCATCGGCCAAGTGCCTGGCGGTGGCTTCAGCGAGTTTCAGCGCCCGAGAAATGAGCGACTTCTTTTTGCGGCCACCACCGCAGCAGGATGTCGACGGGGGCGACGGGGACTGGACTCGGCTTTCTGGTCCGACGGGTACTGCCGCGCGCCGGCCAGCTGGCAATGCGGTCAGTGGCGGCAGTCCCCATTTGTCACGATAGATGTTGATTTTCAGAAGCGGCAGATCCACGCGGCCCTCGCAGATCTCGCGGAGGCGACCGTGCAGGTGGCTGCATTCCGAATTTACATCGATTTCAGATTTCACACCGCTACTCCGTGATTTCGATTGTGATATAAAACGGGCCGCCATCAGAGCAAGTGGGGTCGATTCCAATATAGGACAAGCCCGTAATGACTATGTGAACAGGATGGCAAGTACTCCCGGGGGCAATCTCCATCGATCCCGTAACCAAGCCTCCACCAATTTGTGGACTTGAGCCTGGGGGGCAATACTGAAAGAGATTCAGTACACCGACGCTTTCGTCGGTACTGCAGCCGATCTGCAGGAAGACGCCAGCAAGCCCGTCGCAACCTAGATATCCCCACTCAGGACAACTTAGGTGTCCGCCTTGCCCCTGCCACAGTGCTGGACCGGCTGGCAGATTTGGTGTGAACGCCAATGGAAACGCGCCGTCGCCACAGGACCGAATGACTGGTGGGTCTAGCACGTCCTGCAGGCACGATTGATAGCCTGTGACCGTCGCGTATAACACGAGCGGCATCGGCGTCGGACAACAAGGGATTCGCACCAAGTTCCGGCATTCTGTGCAGTTGTCACACTGGATCGTGACTAATGCCGTGTCGTAGTTTTCCTTGATGAAGGTCCAAGATGCCGCAACATCGGGGCAGATCACTGCGGTCGGAGCTGCATCGCCCAAATTTGTCGAAATGTGCATCTCCGTGACTTTGGTTTCGGCATTACACGCCAGCCACGCTTCCACAGTGATCACTTCTCCGCCCTCGAAAGCGAATTCCCCGCGCCAACCTCCAGAGTATTCGTCTAAACAGGCTCGGACTACATCCGCATTTCGAGAATCTGAATAGATAATGCACACGCACCGGCACCAGCATTTGCAGTCGGTGCAGCCAACCGCTTTGTCACACATGATCGTGACCGCATCGCCATACAGGTCCCACTCAGCAAACATCCCCAGATTGGATGAGCAAATCGCCTCGATGGGATCACCATCGCCGATGGTTGATTCCATCCGCAGCAGTGTTTGCGCACCAGACTCCGACGATACAAATACGGCAACCTCAATATCATCCTCTGGATAGGCACCTAGGAATGTCGCGTGCCAGCAAGCACGCTCATCGTCCCAGCACACTGCCTGCAGCGTCTCCACACCGTCCAGCGTTAATTTGAGTCGCACGCACTGGCACCAGCAATCTGGTGGAGTTCGCCAATTCCGATTCTGGCACTTCGGCGAAATGAAATCGGCAGTTCCGACTGTCACCACTGCATGCCCGCATGTATCAAAAATCGAACTGAGATCAATCAAGAACTCGAAGTCCGGGGCCACGCATTGTTCACGCATCCGCTCCACGTCGTCGTGATCGTCGCCGCCCATTGGCTGGCGTAGACGCGTGTCAGAGATGTAGGTATCAAACTGTGTCGAGACATACCCGAGTTTTGTCGACTCCAGCATGAACCAACATTTTCCATCCGCATCTCGTTCGAAATAGAACCGAAAATCGATACCTTCGTCGGCACACCTAAATGAGCCCGCATAAACCCCTAGGCGGTTCTCGCAATCCAGCCGCAATGTACTCAGAGTGTGACCGGTTTCGTCGTCACCACAAGAAAAACAATAGGAACCATCTGGCGAATAGATGGTTAGGCAAATTCGTTTAGGAATGCACTTGCAACAAACTCGGGAGTGTTGGTTTCCGCCCGGATTTGTTTGGCATGGAGGGCAGCAGCACATCAGGCATCGCACCGATCTTGTGGGCAACAGAGGTAAGTGATTTCCCATCCACTGCGATTCATGCCGGGGCATATCGCGCCAGGAACGAAATCAATGTCAATATCCGGATCAACAGTCAGATATGTTGCATATCCGCCACGACCGATGAGATCTTCCGCTGGCGCGTTCAGGAAGCAGCCGACTCGGTCTTGCACATAAACCGTCCCGCCGTACTCTTCTTCGACTGAAGTCACTCCTGGAGGCCGAGACAGAACATAGGCCAGAGCTTCGCACGGATTGGTGAATGTCAGCGGATCGACGATGCTAAATCGAATCTGCTGAGCTCCACCGCCACCGCCGCCACCGGTGAATACCTTTTGTGGCCTCGGAATCCCAACCGGCGATGGCCAGCGGGCAATCTCCGTCTTCATTCCGTCGCCCCACTCGCGCCAGATCACCTCGGAAATGAACGGGCCGGGGATTACCTGCAAGATGCCAGCGAAGACAGACCGGCCATGTGCCTGCAGGCCCAGAGCTTTATAGTAGGCCATGGCCATCACTTCGGCCTCGGCTTCTAGGTCGTCGATGTTTGTCGGTTCAATCAATGACGCCGAGTCGAACTGAGCGTGTTTTGTCGAATTCAATACAACGGTCGTGCCGGTGATGGACGAGGATAAAAATTGAAACTGTTCTGAAGCGTCTGGATTGAGTTCGAGTAAGTTCTCCTTGACGGTGGATGCCGTGACCACAATGCGGTGCATCCAACCGTGCGCATTGTCGATATCACACGCTTCACCGCACTCCGCATCGTTCGCCATAAAGACGATATTGACTGACTCGGGAATCAAGGCACTCCCTAGCAGTGATTCAGAATCTTCCAACAGATTGTCATTGGCTGCACGGATTAATGATTTGGGCGCAAGAGCAAATGTTTGCTCATCAGTGAGGGTCGCTCTCGCTCCGCCATACCCAGATCGGAAATCGCCATCTGCCGCGGCAAACGGATCTTCACTGAGGCCAATCTGTAAGATGTGTACCTTGCCTGAGAATGGATCGTATCTTAGGAAGTACCCAAACTGCTGACACAACTGGGCGAGCGCGTCCCACGCCGACATGCCTTCGAATCGGAGATTCTCGGGAGGGTCTGGGGCAATTCCACGAACATGAGTCTCGAGAAAGTGGAACTCGGGAAAGAACCCGCCGAAGCTAGAAAACCGAGTAAAGATGTCTTCAACGATCTCGAGAAACGTCCAAAGATATCCCGATTCGCACTGCTTTTCTGTGCTGCATGTCGCCATGGTGTTGTAACGCGCATTAATAATCGTGCGTTTCAGGAACCAGCGAGCATCTGCCAGTTGGACCAAATACAACGAGTTCGGATCGAGTGACGCCCCCATAATCAGCCGTTGGGCCTGGATGATGGCCAGTCGCTTGATGGTGACGGATTTCTCGCCGAGGCCGAAAATGAGATCCTGAGGTTGTCGAGAGTCGAGCTTCTTCAGAGTGGATTGTTGCATCAAGATCCACGCCATACCGGGCTCGGCCCCCACGGCGCAACGGTAAGAGTTGGCTTTGCGATACCAGTTGGAATAGTCCAGGCCATGCTCGATGAACTCCCGCATTGTCGTTGCGGCCGAGACGATGGGCTGGCCCCCGAGCGAACCAAATGGAATTTCTCCGGCCATTTATTCATCCTCTAGCGACTCATTCGGCGGAGCGGCGGCTTCGTCGTCGATCGGCTCTCAGATCGCGTCTCGTGCTCTGTCACCGCTGAGATTTAGGATTTACTCCCCAAGGTGTTGTCGTGCCACTGTTTTGCAACCGTACTCGGTTGTTAAGCAGTGCTCAGGCGGATTGCAATGCACTGCTTAACAACTGAGTACAGTTGCAAAGCAGTGGCACGCAATCCGAAATCACGGCTGTGGCACCGCACGAGTGCCTCATTTTTCGCTTCCGTTTAGTCAAGGGGTATTTGAAATTTCTTGAACGATGTCTTCAGATGGGAGATGTTCCGTTTTATATCGGAATCTCGGTCACCAATTGCGATGTTGACCGTCGTGTTTGTTGGCGCGAAGAGGCTCACTGAATGTTATCGTGTGACCTCGACGAAGTCACTGGTGAGTTCAGATATTTAAACGGTTATAAAGCCAAATTTGATATCCTAATATAGGGCCAGAAATTATTTAAACGTTTTCTATTCGTTCTGGAGTGCTGCGCCGGAGCGACACGTTTGAGGGCCCGGCTGGAAACGGTTGATTGATCTCCCCTCGCCCCAGTATTTCCGGGGAGTAATGTTGGGGGCGAGGCCTCATGTTTGTTGATATTTCGCTGAATTTTTGAAGGTTTTTTCAGAAGCCTCGTCTTGGCAGCTCGATCTCTGTGGGCACACCGGGAATGCCCCTCTCACCCAGTCCCTCACCCCGAATTACTGGGACGAGGAGAGATACTGTCTATTGATTTTGTCATCGGGAATTGCCGCATCATGCCCACTATTTAATAGGTGTGCGTAGTCCTAAATAAATTAACGAGTTTCTCTCGACGAGAGAGTGTTCTAATGCGATACTTTGCATGCGATGCGGATTGATTTCCGCAGGAGGCAAACGGCGACTTTTTCAACCAGGTTCCTAGGAACATGGGATCAATCTCCACTGTCGTCGTTTGGCGCGGTCCGCTCGTTCACTTTTCAGTGTCAGATTGTTTCTGTGGTCGTGAATGATCGAGCCGTCGGTATGTTGTGGTGGGGATTCAGTTCTAAAGCCTTTTGTAATTAAGGTGACTCTTCTGATGGATGTGGTTTATTTCTTCCGTCACTCTAATAAATTGTCGGAATTCAAGATTCAATATTCTCTCCGCAGTGTCTCCGCGAATTTTCACCAAGTTCGAAAGGTTTGGATTTTTGGTGATCGCCCGGCATTTCTCTCCGCTGATCGCAACCTGGTTGAACATGTGCCGTGGGAAGCGATCTCCTGGCTGAAGCCTGTCAACGTTCCCGTACCGAACTTCTTCCAGCAATGCTTTCGTCTGGCGCGATACCCGGAAGTCGGCTTCGAGTTTCTGTTGTTTAACGAAAACAACGTTTTGCTTAGTCCGCTTTCAGAAGAAGTTGCGAAACGCAATCGGTATCTACAAGACATGGCGGATGTGAGATCACTGGAGACGGGCTTATGGAAGGAACCGCTATGGCGCACTTATGACTGGCTCCGGCGCCGGGGCTATCCCGGCTACAATTTCGAGGCTGGCACGCCCCTGTTTCTTACCAAGAAACGCGTCTTTGAAGCGTATCGCGACTTGTCCGATTTCGTCGCAGAAGATCGCGACGTGGGTCTGTTGGGACGGACAGGCATTCTGAATCATGCGTTCAAGTTCGAGCGATTTCCGCTAACGCACCAAGTACAAGAAGATCTTTGCGTCGGATTTCAGCAGGAGCCGGCAATCTATGACGATATCGTCGTGAAGTCGAATGCTAAGCAGTTTCTGACTTTCGACGACGAAGCGTTCACTGACGACATGCGGCGATTTCTTGCAGAGCAATTTCCCGAACCGTGTCAGTATGAGCATCGCGACAGGAAGGCTTCAGCCGTGAGTCCAGCCACTATCGTCCTTCAACCACAAACACCTTCCGCCTCGCTCGCCACGACAGTATCGACACCTCATTCTGTCACGGCTTTCAAACAACAAGTCGGTTTTGGCGTCGGGCACGCGATTCAGTCGACTCTTCAAGTGTTTTCTCGAATCGGGCTCGAACGCAACGTCCAGGTTGCATTTGATTGGTCCGCGAATGACATTGTGGCAATGCCTGCTGAAGATTTTTATTGGTCCGTCGGGCCGAAGCAAATTGAAGCCTTCGAGTTGGCTTGCCGATTGTTGAACGTACGAATCACTCGCGCCATGCCGGCTGCCATTGGGACTTCGTCAAGCGTTGACGAATTGAGCCATGCGGAGTCAGGATGCGTTGATTTGGCGGCAACATTCACAACTATCTTTCGGGACAATTCCTGGGGCAGTTCAGAGAGCGTTTCAGGAGGCGGTTCAACCCATTTGCAGACTGAAAATTTGCGTGAAGTGTTGCCGACGCTTCTCGCGGGGCTGGGTGTTCAATGTCTTCTGGACACGCCATGTGGTGATTACAACTGGATGCGTCATGTGAATCTTGGCGCCATTCGCTACCTTGGCGCCGACATTGTTGAACAGCTGATTCAGCAAAACCAAGAGCGCTTTGGATCGGAACGTGTAACGTTCGTGCAGAAAGATGTTCTTTCGGACGAGATCCCGGCCGTTGATCTGATTCTCAGTCGAGACTGCCTTGTCCACTTTCCTTATAGCGGTATCCGACAGGCGCTTCAGAATTTCTGTCGGAGTCGTTCACAGTGGTTGTTGACCACGACCTTTCCTGGTCGACGTTCTTCGGGGGACATTGAATTTGGGCAATGGCGTCCCATCAACCTGGAGCTTGAGCCATTTTCATTGCCGCCTCCAGTAGCGCTTATTATCGAGCGTTGCACAGAAGGCAAAGGGGGCTATGCTGACAAGAGTCTCGGGCTTTGGCATCTGCGCGATATCGAGCAAGCCCTCGGCTTCGATCGCCTCTAACGGGCTCTTCGGCCTATAAGAAATGCAAAAACCGTTGAAGTTTCGGCATCCCGTAATCAATAACAGATTCGAGAACGGTCACGAGGCAGGGCATGCCACTAGTACCCGCTTGCAGCGGACAGTAAATCGCATTGATGACGTTCGGAATCTCAATATCCCTTGCCCATTCACCGGACTTTGGAGCGGGAGTATTGAGAGGCAATCGACTCCTATTCGTCGTCCGACAAGTCACTGAGCGACTTCCGGCCGTTGGTAACCTGGCCGTCCATGGCAGGCCTCAGGGGGGCACCTTGAAATGGGGCTATGCTGGAAGCTGCTGATTGATCTCCCCTCACCCGGGATTACTGGGATGAGGAGAGATATTGTCTATTGATTTTCTCTTCGGGAACTGCCGCGCCAGGGCCACTATTAAATGGTTGTTTATCGACCTGAAGAAATTAATAAGTTTCTCTCGACGAGAGAGTATTCCAGTGCGATAATTTACACTCGACGTAGATCGATCTCTCCGGGGGGCGAGGGGCCGCTTTTTTAACCAGGTTCATCGGAACGTGGTCTCCATTGCCGATGTTGGAAAAAGAGCGCGAAAGTGCCCGAAATTCCACGAATGCACGACTGGTGGTGGTTGGCTGTGGCCGATTTTTGTGGGCTCATTCGGGTCTAAGAAATTCCGGGCAGCTGACCTGCGAGATGATGGCTCTGCGATAGCAGAAAGTCGCAGTCCCGAAACGTTCGCTCTGCTGGTTAGTAAAAAATTCTCAAACCCGATCTTAAGGGATTTAAACAGATGGCAGAAATTACTGAAGTACCGGTTGGAAAGCGTGTTGCGACTTCCGGATTAGAGGATGGCTGGCGCCGTTGGATTGCGGAGAATCTGATATTAGGCGCTGCGCCCGAAAGCCTGGTTCAGACGCTCGTCAAACACGGAATTGATGCGTCGCTGGCCACGAAGGAAATCGTCTTGGCGGCGAATAGCCCGTACCTTAAGGGTTCGCAACGCCTGCAAAACCGATTGAAGAAGCGAGATTGGGTTTTCGAATGTTATAGTCGATTGCATCGCTTGTTGCCGTTGGGGCATCAGGTGGATGTTCGGCATCGCCTCTCGCGAGATGAGTTTCTACGCGATTACTACACCGCGAACCGGCCAGTGCTGATTACGGGCATGATGGATGATTGGCCGGCGATGCAGAAGTGGACTCCGGCCAACTTACGCGAGCGGTTTGCATCTGTGGAGGTCGAGGTGCAATTGGGGCGAAATCAGAATCAAAACTTTGAATCCGAATCGGTCAAGCATCGGCGTAAGATGCCATTTGGGGAATATGTGGACCTGGTGGTTAATGGTGGCGCCACCAACGACTACTATATGACGGCAAATAATTCCTCGAGCAACTCTGCCATGCTGGATGAATTGTGGAAGGATATGATTCAGATCCCTGAATATCTAGATGGCAACTCGCCGCAGAAGGGATTCTTCTGGTTCGGTCCCCAGGGAACGATTACTCCCATGCACCATGACCTGACGAACAACTTTATGGCCCAGGTTTACGGTCGCAAACTCGTGCGGCTGGTGCCGTCATTTGAGTTGCCACATGTCTATAACGACCACCACGTCTATTCCCGTGTCGATGCGGGCCACGTCGATCTGCAGCGGTTTCCTCGTTTTTCCAAATGCCGTGTGATTGATTGCGAAATTGGGCCTGGGGACCTCCTGTTTGTTCCCATCGGCTGGTGGCATTACGTGGAGGGACTGGAGATTTCGATGACGATTGCGTTCACGAACTTCATCTTCAACAACGATTTTTATTCGTTCTACGATGCACCTCTGCCCCGTTGATCAGGGACACTGTTTGTGGGCGATGCGGATTCTTCATCGAGAATGTGGCGTCGTAGGATCGCGTCCATTTCTGTTGTCTCGATTAAGTGCTGGGCGATCAAGTGGGACACGTTGGGGTGTGGATGCAGCCGACATTTCGGGTAGGCTGCTCCAATCCTTTCGGCGTGCAAAGCATCGACATGCACCGCTCCGTGATTCAATGGGACGTTCGCAGCGGAAGCGACATCCGACGGGAACGTTCCAAAGTAGATATCAATCTGCGGACGGTTTTGATGCACATTTCTGTCGCGCAGAAGTGGCAATAGATCGAACTGCTTGTGCGGAGTTGGCGACAGTTGGACTTTCTGCATCGCGGAAAGGTAACGCTGGTCATTCCACAATTTCGCCAACTGGGGGTTGATCGTTGACAGCCCGGCAAAAGTCACAATTTGATCGACCGGTAGTAGCAGCCCAAAGAGTAGCGCGCCATAGGCGCCCATGGATTGACCGATGGTAATGACGCGACTTGGTTGTAATTGATGCACGATCGTATTGAGGCTG
>JAZKFE010000141.1:32410-76859 GCA_040386595.1 Planctomycetota bacterium
AGCCCAGGTACGCCGTTTTGGTACCAGCTCGCCGTTCGATCACGGAGGTAAATCTTGTTGATGGGCTGTCCGCACAAGGATTCGAGTTTTTTGACGCGACCAAAAAAATCGAATCCAGGATTCCCCTTCCAATTGACATACGCAAAGCTGATCACCAAGGGCTGTCCCGGATAGAAATCCTCGATAAGGACATCCGCAGGGTGCGTCAGGACAATCTCGTTAGTCAATTTCTCGCGAACAATCGTCGCCATGATTTCTACCTAATTAAATGCCGGGAAAATCAATACAGACATCCATCGCGGCTCACATTACGTATTGTCGCGGCAAGCCCTGCCGAATCAGCCGTACGATCGATTCTCGTACTAAAAACCCGGCCCGAAAAGTGAAGCGGTCCTGCGTGATCGAGCGGCGTGCGAACCCGGCACATTCGGTCGCCCTAAACCGGTGGCCGCTGCCGCATCCACCTCGTCGCGATCCATTTTTCACCTTTGATGACGGGGGTTCCTCCATGCAACGTCATCGGGTTAACTTGCCCTAAAGAATTGAAGTAAGAAAAATAGACAGCTTGGCCTTTTCTCGGCAAAATTGACAATCCGATTTCGGGAAAAATGGTGGCGCCCCCGTCCTCGACATCATTCAAATACACAATGAGCGTCGCGATACGCTGCCCGCCTTGCATTAAGATTTTCTTGCTGCCGGGAGAATTTGGAGGAAAGTAATCAAAGTGCGGGCGATATTCCGCGCCCACACCGTAGTTGATGATTTGCATTCCCTCGCCGTTCTCGACAGGCCAATTCGTGACTTCGGCCAGTCGTCGGTCCAACCTGGCGATAAAGTCAGTCTGGTTCAGCTGAAAAAATGTCCCTTTGCTCGTACGGTGGTCGTACACGACGGATTCTCCCGTTTGCGGATCAACCGTTTTTGACCGTTCGATCTTCGGTCTGGATAGCCGGACCAGTTCGTCGCATTCTTCGGGGCATAGTAAATTGCTGAATACGATGACATCGGGTTTCGTAATCCGTGCGATGACACGCACTTCGCGATCAGATGTCTGAATGGTATTGGTTCCGGCCAGCCTCGAAGGTTCGTAAGTGAACCCTGGGGGGACAGCCGCAGCCTCGGGCTCTGCGGGCGACTGCTGGGGCTGTGCGGTGGCGTCGTTAGCCAGCTGTGCCACGATGGAACGAGTGAACTCGGGCTCATAGCCTTCACGCACCATGTCCGCAATCAACGAGCTATGGGCGCAACCACGTCTCAAATTCAGAATGAGCCAGTCACGCCAACTGGTATCCAAAGAAGTACGCATTACCATAGTGTGCAAATTTCCTGTAATGGAGGGTGGTCACCGCGTATGTATCGGCCGAAACTGCGCTGGAATAGGCTGCTGCCAGAGCCCCGTCACTGTTCAATGTGATCCAGGCTCTGGCTCACACGTCGTGTTCTCGCTAAGAATGCCGTATCACAACTGCCACGTACCGGGAACCAGCTAGGTTGCTAGTGGTTTCTTTCCGAGGACTGTCAGGCCAGAGTTGTTTTGGAACACCAGGATTCGCATCCAGTGGGGATTGTTTTGCAGGAATTCGGCAATCGCCAAATTCAGTCCCGGGCCATCATCTTCTCCGACGGTGCCGAAGATCTCGGTGTCATGAAACACGAGATATTTAGAGACTTTTCCAGCATGCCGTTCGAGCTCGGCTGCAAGCTGCTTGTACGTGTGCAGTGTGTCTATGAATAAGAGCTCAGTCGCTTCGATGTCGCAGTGGAGTGTGTTCTCCTGCCGAAACGCAAAAGTCGTCGTGGAAGCGTATTGAGTCAGCAGTTGAAAATCACCGAATGGGGTGAGGTCAAAAGAAATCATTTTGATTGGACGACCTGCCAATAGGGCCCGTGTCGAGACGCCAGTCCGAACGCCAAATTCAGTGACATGATCGCATTGGCTGGCCAGCACGCTCAGGGTCCCCAAATGCTCATTGATGTCGGACTTCGTGCGAACTGCTTCCTGTAGGGCGTGTTCTAAAAACTCCGTGGTCCCCCGGCGGACCAGCAGGGTCGACACAGCACTGTTCCAGGATTCTGTCAGCACTTCGTGCGGAATTTCCTGCGGGATACTCTGCATGATCGGCGTGAGGGGCCGGTTCAGTTCCAGGGCTGCCAGAAGGCGATTTCGAATTGGGTTGCAGGGGGAGCGCTGGCCCGCAGGAGCATTGGGTTCTGGAACTCGCTGCCGCCATTTCAAAAATGGTGCCCGCAACGTCCGGCGGCCCGCCAGTTCGAACTTCTCCCGAATGTAACCTGCTTCCTCTGCTGGCTCCTGAAAAGGAAGATGAATGCCCAGCCACGCGGCTTTTCTGCAGCAGAGAAGCTGCCAGTCTGGAGTCTCAACTTCGGGCGACTCCAGCTCAACGCACTCGTCACAACAGGCGATCGTTTCAGTACCGAGTTTATTCCCTGGTTGAACGGCATCGGCCTCGTTTGAAGCAGCGCTAAGATTGCCGTGAACCCGCGTGCCCAGGATCAAGTCGTCGGACTCGGGGTGGCAACTCAACCAATTTAACAATTTCGGCAATGCGTCCGGTTCAAGTCGGGCGCCCGAATCAATGCACAGCACGATTTCGCCCGTGGCCTCTGAAAAGATCCGATCCTGAGGCTGAGATGCGCTGCCGGATTTATCAACGGCAATGTACCTCACATTGTCCAGCCTCGCGACGGCATCTCGAAACGTTACGGCTTCCGGGTGCTGTGGATCGCAGTCTGCGACAATGATTTCGAGCTGGTCCCGGATGTCCAGATTGTTGAGGCGGTGGGACTGAATCGTAAGTATTGTTCCACCGGTCATGTGCGTGCAGACGATGCCGACCGTAATTCGGGGTTTCACTCTAAACTCTCCTGTCAGGATTAAGGGATTCCCCTGCGGCGGGCGCCGGGGGGCTTCTAGCTCAATGCCAGGCGACGCTATTTGCACGTAAATGCCGGTGATTTCGCGCAAACTATCGAGATTGCTGGCGACGGCGATTGTATTCTTGAACTTCAAACACAAATCATTTGACGTGAAGCACCGCAAGCCTGCGAAGTGCGCCGAGATTCCTTGCTGAACAAGGTAACCTAATCAGTCGGAGTTACCGCTTCTCACGACTTGTGCAATAGATCTTATTTATAAACTATTGTTACGCGTTGCGAAAGTCAATTCGAGTGATTAGTCGAATGAAATTAATAGAACACTTTGCTGGCAAAATTTTGGCGACCGTCGTGCGCGTGATTCTGGCAGCAAACGAGGGTGATGGAGGGCTCGCTTTGTCGGTGTCGGGAGTCTGTTGCTGGAAATTTGTCGTAAAAACACAGCTTTTTTGCAAATTTCAGTGCGGAGTGCTGCTGGTAGCGGTTCACGGTCAATCATCTTTATGGCGCGAAAATGCGATGATTTAAGGCGTTCAGAATTTATAAGCCGAGGCAGTCTTATACGCTATGCGGAGATTAATAAAACGGTTTTGGCTCAGGGCAGTTTATTCGCCTCGCTGTGGAATTAGCCATACGTGTGGGGTGTTGCCACATCTTTATAACTGATTGATTTATTATAAATAGATAATACCCTTGTTGGACGCGATCGGAGTGCATTGCCACGCACGTTCTCTGCCGCGCAGCTTGAGGGCTGGTGATCGGATTGCGCAGCAGGTTAATCGACGGGATTTGCAATATTCGCAGCGTTCTGTTGGATTTTGTGCGATTTGGTCGGGAGCTTGAGTTGACCAAGTTGGTGGTGTGCGGCATCTGTTTGTCGGTGTTTTTAGAAATCAGATCGGCCTGTGTTGAATGGGTGTTGAGGCTGTTGATGTACCGGCCGTAGAAGTGTTCATTATAATGTGAGGCGGATCCTCATTTTAAACTTGTCGAAACTTAGTTTTCCTGGCTAGAATACAGCCACGTCGCCTTTGGCGGGGAAAAGGTTTTCTTGGCGAGTCAACATGTCCGCCGCACGGCGAGTTCCAGTTCATTGCCATTAAACAATGAATGCCAACGATTGATGCACGTTCACCAACCTGTTGGACGCCTTCGGTGTGCTTGATTGCTGTTGCGGTGCGCCCACTGGAGACGTGGAGTCACCTCTCGCTGGTTGGCACGATCTCGTAGCGTCGTTTGTTCGTTGTGTCATTACCGAGGGAGGCACGCGGGGCTTATGTTCGATGTCTATATCACTTTAAAAAACGAAGCGGCACTGTTGCCCTATTTCCTCCGGTATTACGGCGACCGCCCCACCTGTCGCCGGATTGTTGCTCTGGATAATTCGTCAGATGACGGTTCCTTGGCGATATTGGCTGCCCATCCGAAAGTGGATATTCGCACTTTCGTTCCATCTACGGATTCGTATGTGTGTGACGTTCAGGTTTGGGTGAATGAAGTTTGGCGGGAGTCGGTCGGTTTGGTGCAATACGCAATACTATCGACCGTTGATGAGTGGGTTGGGCCGGATCTTGAGACCAGGTTGAACTCCTACTCTGCGGCTGGTGTAACAGTCCTGCGTCCTCAGGCATATGATATGGTTTCCGAAGACTTTCGCTCGCCGTTTGACGTGACGAGAGGCGTGCCCAGTTCCTTTTATAATAAGCCTTTTGTCATCGATCCCAACGCGATTCGCTCGTCCAATTTCACACTAGGAACGCACGACGCGGCATTCGAAGGTGATGTCAAGTTGGTGAGTCCGAAAGATCTGTCCATTTATCATTATCGCTACCTGGGGCGTGAAGAAACTTGGGCGCGATATCAGGCATTGCAATTAATGCGTCAAGCAGGCGATATCGTTAAAGGTTGTGGATCGCAGTACGAGATGACGCGTTCCGATTTCGACGCCAAATTTGATAGTTTGCTACAGCAAGCGATCGAATTGGAGCCGTTGCGTCCGCCGGAATGACGCCCGACGAGCTGAGGTCTTTTGAGCGGAAAATTTTGAGTTGGTTGGTTCGAAAGCGGATTTCGTCTCCCATTCATCGTTCTGATAGTTGTGAGTGTCCGCTTCAAATTCCCCGAAATCTTGGGGACAATTTTGCGAATCCGTCGGCATTGATCAGAAAGTGCTGGCAAGCGCTTCACGTACGTCTCTGATGCGACGAAACGACTCATTGTCGAACGACGGAGCCGGGCCAACGTTGGTGCTAATACATACACATCTGACCGCTTGGGAAATCTCGCGGGGAATCGCTTGATGGAAGCCGCGGACTGGGAGTTGGCGACGACGACCTACGATGTGAGGAACCAAGCCCGATATAGCGTCGGTGGTGCGGAAAGAATAACATCGACATTTGATTTCAATGTGAATCAACAGATCGTTCGAGAACCGAACGGTGACCGAACAATCGACGTGTGGGACATTGAGGACCAAAGTATCCTGGGCCAGTTAGCAAGCGGCAGCAGGGGCACTATGGCATTGAATGCTGATCTGGGGCGTGTTTCAAAGGAGAGTTGAACATGGCCAGAACGACGTATGTCTGGGATTCGCTGAGTGACAGTTATCTGCTGGAAACCGACGGAGTCGGGACGACTACCGCTGTCTATACGCAGGAACCGTCAATGTTCGGTGGACTGATTAGCCAGGAAGTCAGCGGACAGACGAGCTACTTTCATTACGACAATCTTGGCAGCACACGATACTTGACTGACGACACTCAAACGCCGTACTCCTCTTTTGCGTACGACAGTTGGGGCAATCAGATTTCCGCAGACGATTCAACCGCGTTTCGCTGGAATGGTCGGCTCGGATATTATTTTGACCTCGAACTGGACACTCTTCACGTCCGTCGCCGTACGTATTCGTCACCAGGAGGTCGTTGGACTTCGCCAGATCCAATGCTGTTCGTAAACTCCCTTGTTTTATACGGGTATTGTGCCAACTTACCAGCAGGTCTTAACGATCCAAGCGGTTTAATATTTGAGGGTGAAACCGAACAAGGGGCGGGAGCAGGGTGCTTGGGTAAACCAAAGGGAGTTGTCCGCGCCTTGGGCCGCGGAACATTCACCGGTGGTATGTCAGCAATGACGCCCACAGCCTGGTTTGATTTCCAATGGGGCAGCAATTTTTGGCTGATCTTTGAGACGCCACAGGACCGCAACGGACGAAATGGATTCACTCGCAAATGTTGTTGTTGCGACGAAATCGCCTTCATTCAAACGGTCCGATCGCAATTTAAAACAACCACCACCGCGACCAACCTACTCTATTGGCTTACCGATCCCGCAACGATCCCCCCAGGCCGGTGGACCGTCGATGGCGGGCTGGTTCCCTACGGACGATTCTATGGCGCGTACAATGAGGAATATGCAACTCCCGGGCGTCCCTGCAAGCCTAACCCACAATCCTATGCCAAAATGGGGGATACACCGCATGTGAGTGTTATCGGATTGCCAACCATCTATCGCTTCGAAGCCGAAGTTTGCGCCGTCTGCATGTCTGGCAACGAAGGCATTGACTATGGCCTTGATCTCGAATCGACCACAGTTCCTACACCCGCAGGCATCGCTCCCAGCATCTCGACTACGATCAAGGGGGTGACTGTGTATGGCTGCGTGAAGTGGGGCCATGACATGATCAAGGGAACGAGATGGGGGCCTGACAATGCTGAAGGAGCCAACCCGCTACAAAACTCCTTCGAATGGTCTGGGTTTAGCGGTGGGGGGCCATCTCAAGATTGGGTCAATACCGTGACTGGATGGGTGGGGCGATAACATCCATACTAATATTCATAACGGACTGACAGGACAGAGTGAGACTCCTCTGTCGTGCCAAGTCAAAATGGCATACCGCCTCGTGTTGGATTGACTGGCTTCCAATCGCTACTTGATATTTCTGCTCGTGAATTGTTAGAGTGATCATCCATGTCAAAAAGCGCTATTAAGAGGCTCTGTCTGATTTTGAGCGCCTTGGGACTCATTGTCGTTTCCTTGGTATTGGGGCTTTCGTCAAATGATCGGCGGATGCCGTCGGTGATGACTTCGACGACGCTTTCTCCCGATGGAAAAGTCGTTGTTGCGGCGTTGCAAAGTGGCGGCGTCTGGGCTTGGGAATGGCAGCGCGAGCCATCGACACAGCGGATCGATGTGGTGACATCGAACAATGACCCCTGTGTGTCGCTGGACTTTTCACCCGACGGTACTGTGTTGGCGGTCACCACCAACACGAGTATCTCATTCCTGTCGTACCCGGGGTTCGTTGCCAAGTATAAAACGGTACATATTCCGCATCCGGCCTCGCGTGTTTCGTGGTTACATGATGGAACACGAATTGCGATTGGATGCTCAAATGGTCGTGCTTATATTCTGGACTTGCCGTCCACTGTGGTCACAGAAGTCACTTCAGAGTTCGGGTTTCAACGTGATTTGATTCCCGCGTTCATTGACCACGACACCGTGCTATTTGGCGGAGATCAAGGAAGCATTTACCGTTATAGCCTTTCAAGGCGTAGTAACACGCTTGTCGTTACTTATCCGACAAAAATCATACGTGCTCTCGCCGCCTGCGATAATCTCATCGTTGTTTCAGTCAGCGATGCCCAATGGAAAAACGGTGCATTGATATTGCATGCTATTGATTCTGGGAAATCCGATGAAGTTGATTCTCCCGGCGAGCGAGACGCGGTGAAGGCGCTTTCCGTGAACTGCAGGCACGGACTTATTGCTGCGGCTGGCCAAGATGGAAAACTTCGACTTCGGGGGATGCCTGGCGGAGAGTCGAAAGCTGTTATTCGCTGCAGTGCGAATGAGCTCGCTGGAGTATCAATGTCGGGGCTTGGTGATACGTTAACGACACTGGAACGATACACGCAGTATGGGAGCGTGATCAGACTCTGGAAAGCCGCGAATGGCGAGGCGCTCGGTGCATTTTACATCAAAAACGGAGTTGTTATTAAATTGGCGTCCCGTGAGTAACGCGGAGCTTGCGATAAGAATACCTGCACAAACGTGCGTTGTGTCATTTTTGCTCGACGACGAAGCCATTGTTGAAGCCCATCGTTTGAGCTGTTGTTGAGATCCGTGAGCGGCACGGCGCTAGCCGCCGGCTTTTCTCAGTACTTTTGACACAGAAGAACCGGTGGCTAGCGCCATTCCGCTCACAAACTGAGTGTCATTTGCCGTCATCGATCGGCTGTCCCGGACAGCACTGGCCGAGCCAATGGCACCCGAAGATTGAGCCTGGAATGAGGTACTCGAGCGTTGGTCGGCCATCAATGCTGGCCTCAATGATATCCCAGGCACGGCAGATCCTCGGCGAGGACTGAATCGATCGCATGATATCGACCGCATAATTCAGTGTGGAGCGACCGATGGTGGGAATTACGACGGTGAACATTTAAGATCCTCTTGTAGGTTGCGAACAATCCGCGCGGGGACGCCTAATGCGAGTACCCCGGGTGGAATATCTTTTGTTACCAGAGCGCAAGCGCCGATCACCGCTCCCGCTCCCACCCTGACCCCGGGAAGCAAAGCGGCACGAATACCGATTCTAACGCCGTCCTCAATCGTTGGGCCCCGCAGATCGGACGAGTCTTCACCAATGGTATTGTCATTGGCCGTCATCACTCCCGGTGCAATAAATACATTGGAGCCAATCCGAGAAAAGCCGGTGATATGTGTCAGGTCGGTGATGGTCGTGGAGTTGCCAATGATCACGTTGTCTCCCATTGTGACATGCATCCCAATGATGCACTCGTCGCCAATGACAGTTCCCTCGCGGATGATCGCCCCGTCGCCGATCAGGCAGCGCTTGCCAATGGTCACCCCTTCGTAAATGATGGCAAACGGCCCCACAACGGTGTGCTCGCCAATTTGAACTGGCCGGCCAGTCTCCCGTGGTTCTCGGGATAACAAACCTGCGGGGGCCGCGGGGAGCTTTCCAATAACTGCAGTAGGATGAATCACGCGTGTACCTCGTAGAATTGATGGATTGAGTCGCAAATCTGGTGTACGTCCGACCGCCGCAGGCCGGGAAAGCACGGTAAGCTTAATGTGCGATTACACCAACGCTCTGCCATCGGCAATGGTCCGGTGGGAACCGACCATGCTGCGTCGAGTTGATGTAAGGCGATCGGATAATGCGCTTTGCATTCGATATCCATGGCTTTTAGCCACAGCTGCAGTTCATCCCTGCGATCAGCCATGACGGCCATTGAGTAAACATTGGTTTCAGAAGATTTGTAGGCTAAATGGCATCTACTGGAAGGCGCCAAGAGTTCGGTGTACCAGTCTGCAATTTGTTTCCTCTGTTCGATCCGTCGTGTCAGATATGTCAGCTTCGCCGTGAGAATGGCTGCTTGTAGCTCGTCAATTCTCGATACGATTTGGTGTCGACTCCGAAACTGGTCATCGCGGCCAGCCAGTACGCGAATTGATTCGGCGAGGGACTGGTCATTTGTGGTAACCGCACCACAGTCGCCCATCGCTCCGAGAGTTTTGGTCGGATAGAAGGACCAGGCCACTGTCGCATGTTGGGGCGGACGCCAACCATGAGCCTGCGCCGCGTCGAAAAAGCGGCACTTTTCGGCCTCTTCGATGGATGGGAAAGATCCATAAAGAGGAACGCAGATTGTGGACTGATTCGGCTCGTTGAGTTTACCAGTGGCTGTCACATCAATTGGCCGTACACGACAGGCAGCGCGGTGCAGGCCTTCGGCCGTGTGCCTGCATGTGATTGCAGGTACTGACATTTCTTGCAAATCGGCGGCGAGCGCGATGAGAGTGACGGCGTCTGTCCCATTAGCTAAGCCAATACAATATCGCTGTCCACAAAACTCGGCCCAGCGTTCTTCAAAATCTCGGGTCGCCATTCCGCGCAGATAGATTCCGCTCTCAGTGACGCGTTGCATCGCTCGCTCAAGCTCGGCTTGAATCGGTTCGGGCGTCGACTTGAGGTTCTGGAACGGAATCATGGCGAATTCCCTTTCACGTGAATCCGTTACTTGAACTTCTGGACGCCATTCGTACCGCTCTGGCAGTCAAAAATCTTTATGCCAAGTGGCGAAGTTCTTGTCAGCAAATTTTACGTTGGTTCTAACAATTGTCTATAACAAAGTCTTTGTTATCACGAGTCCAGTAGGTCAGGCTGTGCCTGACCTCTTGCTGATCCCCCAGCACAATCAACCACAACCGCATCGAGAGGCACTCCGTCAGAATGCGTTTTTGTGTTTGAATTCCAATCACGTCAGGCACGGCCTGACCTACTGGACTAGTTTGCTACGCTCACGCCGGTTTAAAAATCTGTGCCACCCACATTTTCGATCAACAACCTGTGCCACCCCGCATCAGTAGTCATCGATAAAATGCTCGGACCGTTTCGATCACTCTCGTACATTGATCGGCCGAAAGATGAGGTCCAGCAGGTAGCGATAGGACCTCTTGGTGAAGGCGCTGTGTGACCGGATACATCGCTCCTGACAATTGCATATTTGCATAAGCAGGCTGCTCATAGGGCGGTACTGGATAATGTACCAACGTGCCAATCCCTTGCCCCTCAAGATAATTCGCGATCTCATTTCGTTGAGCTGTCCGGATCACGAAAAGATGGTAGGCATGCTCTGCCCAAGATTGCTCAACCGGGAGTTCCAGAGGCAATCCGGCGAGCTCTGACTGATAGCGCTGCGCGATCAATCGTCGCCGTTGATTCCACATATCAAGTCCGCGCAGTTTTACACTCAGCACCGCGGCTTGGATTTCGTCAAGCCGGCTGTTAAATCCTTGAACCTCGCAATAATACCGCTTGGTGGCCCCATAATTGCGAAGTCGGCGTAAATTGCTCGCTAACGTCAGATCATTGGTTGTGATCGCCCCGGCATCGCCCAGCGCTCCCAGATTTTTCGTAGGATAAAAACTCCACGCAACGGCATCACCATGGCTGCCGATCTTGCGGCCCTTGTACGTTGCTCCGTGGGCCTGTGCCGCATCCTCAATAACATATAGATCACGCTTATGAGCGATCGTCAGTATGGATTCGATGTCCGCGGGGTGACCATAAAAGTGCACGGGCAGAATTGCCTTTGTGCGTGGCGTAATTGCCGCCTCAATGAGCGACGGATCAATATTGTACGTGAACTCATCCGGTTCTACTGGCACTGGAACGGCGCCCGTATGGCTGACTGCTAGCCATGTTGCAATATATGTATTGGCCGGAACGACCACTTCGTCACCGGGACCAATATTCAGTGCGGAAAGGGAAAGTTGCAATGCTTCCTGTCCATTCGCGACACCGATGGCATACTTGGATTGAGTATAACTGGCCCATTCCGATTCGAATCGCTCTAGCTCTGGCCCCAGCACAAACCAGCCACTGGAGAGCACACGGGCAATTGCCTCATCGATCTCGGATCGCAACTCCTGAACTTGCTCGCTCAGGTCAAGAAATGGAATTCTGTTGTCGGTGATGCGTTCCATGGGTGACTCAATGGCCATTCGTGGATGAGGTTAAACGCAGGAATTCGTCATAATCGCGGATGTACCCCTCGGGGTCATATTCTTCGGATGCCAAGACGAGGAGTACCGCGTCGTGCGAGTATTTGTACTGAATACCCCACACCATTGGCGGAATATAGATGCCTAAGTCGGGCCTGTTCAAAGTGACTTCGTCGCGACTTCGGCCGTCGTCGACAACCACCCGACAATCGCCTGCCACGCACATCAGTAGCTGTTCCAATTTGCGATGAGCATGCTCACCACGTATATCCTTGCTCGGTACGTCATAAATGAGGAAATACCGTTTGGGCGCAAAAGGGAGATGTGCGCCAATCTCACCGAATGAAAGCGTTCCGCGTAAGTCCTTAATCGAAGGCATTTGAAATAAGCGTACCGCTGGAACAGAAAGCAACCTGGATTCGCCCGCATGAGATGGCGGGGATTCGCTTGCAGGAGATGGCGGGGATTCGCTTGCAGGAGATGGCGGGGCAATCTTACGTCGTCCCGCTCCTGATTCAAGATAGCGTCCAATGCGGGCGGGGTTTCCTCGAACGATTGCATTGGGTGGAACATCTGCTGTCACGACAGATCCGGCCCCGACCATGGCGTTCATTCCAATCGTAACTCCAGCCAAAATCGTGGCATTGGCCCCAATCGATGCCCCCTTGCGCACGAGCGTCGGTACGCGGGTCTCGGAATGGACAATACTGCGAGGATACAAGTCATTCGTGAACCCCACACCAGGCCCGATAAAGACATCGTCCTCGATCGTCACGCCGTTCCAAAGGAACACTCCACACTTAATCGTCACGCGATTGCCGACGATAACTTCATTTTCTATAAACACATGATCGCATATATTACAGTCCGTCCCTATGACCGCACCTTCACATATATTAACAAACGCCTCGATTCGAGTACCGTCACCAATATTGGTTGACGCAATTAGCGACGTTGGATGCCGATATCCTGCCACTTCTGCCCCTTTTTACGTAAAACCAATTGTTATTAGCAACTCAATGAACACAGGCGAGGTACTACCTGAAGCAAAAGATCCTCACGCCGAAAGAGCAGTTTTGCACAAACCGAAGGGGTGCTGCTCGAAGCTTAACAGTATGTATTGGGGCCGGGCATGGCGGCAGTCACGAACACCCGAAAATAGACCGGTCCAAGCAGGCGTCGTGCACTAGGAAAATTCACTAGATTTACTCGGACAATGTATATTATGACAATCCCTGAAGGTGAATACAATGCGGTAATAAGTCTCGGAAGTTACTGCATACCTGCCCAAATGCTTAAACTGGCGGGACTGCGAAAGAGAAGCCACATCTTCGATTGGCTTGTTATCGATCACAACCAACTTTGCACGGTCATAAACGACAAGTTTGAAGACTTTGCCCTGAAGCAAAATCTACGGTTGCTGCCGTCTGGTGACGTGCTTGACACACATTCGGGTACCATCTTCATGCATCACTTTCGGGGGCACAAAAATGGTGCCCCCTTCCTGGATGATTATGAGCACTACAAGACGACGCTATTGCGCCGCGTACAGGCGTTTAAGGAAATTCTCGATTCGTCCGCGCGGGTCCTCTTCATTAGACTCGCCCATCATTCACACCCTCCGGATGATTGCGGCGAAATAGAGAAGTGCGTCTTGAACGCAGCGCCCAACTTGAATTGCAGTTTCCTCTTCATCAACAATCAGAGTGAGCGATACAGTTCCAGCAGGAGCCAGTCTTTCAAGCACCCTGCGTGGCGGGAGGACTGGTGGCTACATAGCGACGAGATCTACAACATCTATTGGCGAGAACTTTTTTCCAAAATAGAACTTACGACGCGTGCCCCGCAGGATATCGCGGACACCACGACAACCTAGTTGGCTACCGGGTACTTCCGTGGAATGGCTTGCAACGAGAAAATAAATCACTGCGACACTGGATCGCTATCTTGTGATTGTCCAAGTACTCGCAGTGATTCATCGTCATCAACTTCGCATTACAAGTTCAGAGAATGCACAGTTGGAGCCGGAGTAGATTCTTAATGGGATTGTGGGTGATGGGCTTCTACGCTCTCGTGGAAGTCCGTCACGTCGACATGTTGTCATCGAAGGTGAGTGTGGCGAGAATGTTACGGGCCTGTCGTCGGACGATGAAGGATTATCGCCATTCCAATGAGGACAACTGACGACTCCGCCGGGGACTCGCGCGGCGACGATTGATGATTACGTACGCCAGAACAGAACGAGCCGAAACTATCCGCAGAAGAAAACAGGAACTCCCCCCGGCTGTCCGATCATGAACGACGCCACGCCTGAACAAGTCGCCCGTGCAAAAGAGGTTCGAGCGATGATAGAAAAAGGTTAACGGCGTAGGGGGCCACTGGCTCTGTCTGTGCCGGTCGTCAAATGGGACTCACTTCGCGGTTCGATCCGTGAGCGGCACGGCGCTAGCCGCCGGCTTTTTCAATGTTTCTGACGCAGAAGAGCCGGTGGCTAGCGCCATTCCGCTCACAAACGGGGTGCCATTTGCCGAGAGCCGATCTGCTGTCTTGAACGGCACCGGCAGAGCCCGTGGTACTCGAGTATTGAGCCTTGAAGAGGTACGAGACTTGCTTTCGAAGTCATGACATCCCGTTACGATGTTTAGTACTTTTCCCGGTAGGCGAGCGACACGACGACACAGCCGACGCACATTGCCAAGAACGAGATGTTCCAGAGATAGAAGCCGATAAACAGATTGCCGACTAGTGACTTGGGCAGAATCCAGGGGATGGCTCCGCATGGCAGCAATGGCATCGCAAGAAATGCCGCTTTGTCACGCAGAACAAGGCACAGCAACGGTACCAGCAACATGAGTCCGTTGGCGAATGGAAAGACGAGGAATAGAAGGAAGCGAGGTTCCGCGACCCACACCAGAGGATTGAATAGTCCAATTCTAATGGATGCAATAAACGCTTGCCATCCGGTTAGCGGCGTTCCTGGCGCTGTCCCACCACGTTCAATGACATCTGTGGCGGGAAGAAGAAACGACAGCATGAAGAGCAACCACGCCACCGTAATTATAACGTACGCCGACCGTGTGTGTACAGTAGTCATTTTAGCTCGATAGTGAGATGCTTAGGACGAGCGAAAGTTTAGCTGGGAAAAAATATTCCTCAATCGCAAATCCGGGGTCAATGATTCGCTCCGGATTCTTGAGTCGGGGTAACTGGAGCGAACAAGAGGTCGTAGCTCATTCGATTATCGAATGTCATTCTCCTCGCCAGGCCACCCCGCGAGAGTACTGCACTGGAATTAGGGGGCAGGGGAGGCGCCAGGAGCGTTCGGTACATCCCTTCCGGAGATGGGGCGAATCGTTGCGAAATCCACAGCGATTTGGGCCGATTCTGTGCCAATAAAGAATCCGAAAAATGGTTCGCTGTCGCTGGCTTTCATCTTGCCACCTCCTCGCAGTGCAATTTGCGTCGGCGATGCCTCATGATCGAGAGGTATTTGCTCGCCATTCACTCTTCTCGCTTCGATGGTCATCGTCCCCTGCAAAACGGCAGCAGATTTGACTTTCAGGACCCCGGAAGCGGGTATGGAGAACGTCGTGATTCCATGCTTCGCTTCGATTGGTTCACCCAGGGGATCCTCAACGATGATAAACGGTCCTGAGAATCCGTTGGGGACCAGGAATCTGACTGTGGGATAGCCCATCGGGTTGCAGGACGACAATGCGATGGAGCAAAGCAGGATGCTCACGCATTTTAGTATTCTACTGGATTCTAAGCCGTTGAGCGTCATTCCTGCTTCTTTCCTTAACAACCTGGGGGACCCCGCGGTCCCGGGATCCTATGTTCGTAGCCTGACTCTCCGAGTCGGGTTCTTTTTCCGACGAAGAGGACCCGACTCAGAGAGTCAGGCTACGGGAAAAAGCAATCTGAGTTACCCGGCGAGGCGTTGAATCGAGCTCTACTTTGTTGCTTCATTTATGAGTGACGGCCTTTCCGGAATTCGCTCGAGGCTCGTGACCTTCAATCGATCGCCTTCGCAGCGGGCAGACCAGCCCCCCGGCGCCGTCAGCAACCCGCCATGGCGGAACTCATATTGGAGTTTCAGGTGCATCGGTCCTCGAATCCGCAACACAGGACGTGCCGTGGAATCAGCCTCGTTGCCTATAAAATCATATGTCCATTCGGCTGGCAGGCTCGTTCCGCTGGCGCGCTCCAAGGCTGCAGTACTTTCGGGCCACGCGGCATTTTTGTAGTAATACAAATAGGTGTCTTGAATGGTCTTGTCGACTTCGGAGGTTCGACCGAGAAATTGCTGAAAACCTCGCATGGTCGCCCAAAAACTCAGGACATACAGCGTCACTATCGTCAGGCCGATTGCGGACAGGCACACCTGAGAATAGGTTAATCGCTTGATGCTCATAATGACACTGATAATGAGGTGATTTCCGGAGATGGGGTGAGAGTTTGCTGATGGAATTGCGGGAATACTCAAGCCTCGATGCATTCATCGTCAACCGCAATTTTAGGCCATGATTCTACTCGTGACGAGGTATCGCTTCACGAATTGAATGTCTCATTTCGTCACCTTCGCAACTGACTTTCCAGCCACCCGTCGAGTTGAGATCTGCCTGTTTTCGGAACGTGTATCGAAGCAGCATATGAAGCGGGCCGGCTAAATATAATTCGGGTGGCGTGTCCGGATCGTTCCCGTGATACATATATTGCCAGTCACCGTTCGGGTGTGTCAACATGGCCTGCTCACGTGGAGTCAACGTCTCGGGCCATGCACCCGCGTCATAATAGCTCAAGTAAACCGAGTCAATCAGTGGATCAACCTCCCCGGCCCTGTGGATGAATTCGCCCGGCATTCGGGCAATCGCGACCCATCGGGCCACCAGTACGCTCGCCATGCTGAGAAACAGAATACTGACTGCGGTGAGTAGCAGCCAGCGCATCCATCTTGCCGGGTAACGTCGTTGAACTTCAGCGTGCATCACGAGACCCCTTAGTACCGCTTCAAGGCTCAATATTCGGGTGCCACTGCCTGTGTCAGTGCTGTTCCGGGCAGCAGATCGATGACGGCAAGTGACGCTCAGTTTGTGAGCGGAATGGCGCTAGCCACCGGCTCTTCTGTGTCAGAAACATGGAAAATGCCGGCGGCTAGCGCCGTGCCGCTCACGGATCGAATCGCAAAGTGTGCCCCCCATTGACGACCCGGATTGGTAAAGCCAGCGGCACGCAATTCCAAGATGATGCTGTGACAGAGCACTGGGATCAGTCGATTGCGATGTGCAGGAACCCTCTGGAAAATAGGTCGGATTGGCAAATCGTGTCTCCTGTCGACCCCGGTTGCAAAAGCAACTTGGGTCAACCGGCGAAAGCCTTCTTTAAAACAGCCCCAGTCGCGTCCCAGGCGACAAATGCCTGTTCTTCAATCGTCTTATTGAATTCCGTTGACATTGCGCACCAGTCAAGTTGTGTCATTCCGTTGCAAACTTACCGATCCACTTAAACTCGCTGGTGAGTATCAGATCAAGTTCCTTCGTTTGTTTGCTTGATGCTCCCTCCCCAAAGTCGACTTCTGTCTCGGCCGGTTTTGATTCAGGGTGCTTTTCATCACCTTTCCACCATCGTATGGTGACTTTGGAGGCAACTTGCTGCGAGGAACCTACATATGTCGCTCCACCGCCCGCTCTAAAATAAAAGCATTCAGGCGCATAATAGACCCCGGTGATGGCATCCATCCAAATTGCTGACGGACTCTCATTCGTAATTGTGACAACTCTAACGCCGTTTTTGACGCTGTTGTTAACGCTGTTGTTAACGCTGTTGTTAACGCTGTTGTTGACGTCGTTGTTGACGCCGGCCGGTTCGGCGCAGCCACTCATTATGCACAATAGGATTGTCAGTGGGACGAACGATCGAAACAACATTGTATCTCCTGTGGAAGTCCACTAGTCGTATCACGTTTTTCTGGTATTTAACTTCGCGGGGTGACCTCGGTTGCTGTGCAGCCAAGGTCTACCAGAAGCCTGTCCGGCATCCCGGCCTGTTTTCTGAGCGTTGTGGTGGCGTCTCGCCGCCAGAGGGATTGTGGTTCCGATTCGCTGGGGCGAGAGGGGAGCCATCCGTGGGGTGAATCCAGGTGTTGTTGCTGGCCTCCTGTAGACCCAGGTTTCAAAAGCAACCCGGGCCACCCCGCGCGAGGGTCGTTATGTGACAGCTGCATTAAACAACAATCCACAATGTTCACGTTATGTTTTAAGTTTTGAACCGCGTTTTAGTAGTAATTTGCGAATCGCAATGTTGCTTTTCCCGTTCGCGTGTCGAATGCTTCGATATAGATCATGTCCCACGTCGCTCCAAAGACATAGATCTTCCCGTCCGCCTCAACAAGCTTGACCTGATGCAGAAATCCAGCTCCTGGGCCCCCTCCATAGACGATTGCCCAAACCTTTGTTTCCCAAATTGTCGCCTGTGTCTTGCGATCGATTGCGGTCAATTTATAGGGAAATCCGAAATTGTCAAAACAGGCCACATACACGACATCCGTGCTAATCCGCGCTGCGACGCCATTGATCGACCCACCTTTCGGGTTATCGGCGAGTAACGCTCGTGGGATTTTGCATTCTTCTCCGTTCATGATCAGAACCGCGAGCGAGTCGTCCTTCGAGACGTTAATCACCGTGTCGACGTTGGACGCAATTCCTTCGGCCGACTGTCGGGTTGGCCAGTGTTTTTTTAGATTAAATGCTTTGCCAAAGGGGTCTTTCGGGTCGGCTTCTTTTAACATCGCAGCAAACTGCGTGGGAACAGTGACCCGCAGTCGTCCCTCACAAAAACCAAGAAATTCTGAGGCAGAAGCCTGGTAACTGAGTTTTCGCCATCGAGATGCGCTCGCTTCTTGTGGCTCAGCCTGACGGATCGCGCGCTCCCAGGCAGCCCTGATCGCCAATGAATCATCTTTGTGAGTGATCATCGGCGTAAGTGCATCGACAGACTTTATGGCTGCGAACAATTCCTTATCTCGTTCGTAGACATCTTCCGCGTCCTCTGCAGTGAGTCGCTCTTCTACAATTGCCGAAATACTCCGCTGTTCTTCGGACTGCAATACTCCATAACTGCAAAACCCGATTGCGACTCCCATTGCGCAACTCACCATGGCGTACTTGCTGCGGAGCAGACGTGACGACCGGTCGGCAGTGCGTGGTCGATTATGGTTGTGCATTTGCGTGACCTTGTTTGGAGTTCGTCAGCAGAATGTGTGTGGGTTGGGAACCACTGCTTAACGACTGAATACAGTCGCAAAGCAGTGTCACGACCTCTGTTTTGTAGCGTTCAAGCCAGTGGCACTCTGCGGGATGATCGTCATGTGAAAGCTGTATTAAACAACAATCCACAATGTTCACGTTACATTTAAAGTTTTGAACCGCGTTTTAGTAGTAGTTTGCGAATCGCAATGTCGCTTTGCCCGTTCGCGTGTCGAATGCTTCGATATAGATCGTGTCCCACGTCGCTCCAAAGACATAGATCTTCCCGTCCGCCTCGACAAGCTTAACCTGATGCAGAAATCCAGCTCCTGAGCCCCCTCCAAAGGCGATTGCCCAAACATCCGTTTCCCAAATTGTCGCCTGTGACTTGCGATCGATCGCAGTCAATTCATAGGAAAATCCGAAATTGTCAAAACAGGCCACATACACGACATCCGTGCTAATCCGCGCTGCGACGCCATTGATCGACCCACCTTTCGGGTTATCGGCGAGTAACGCTCGTGGGATTTTGCATTCTTCTCCGTTCATGATCAGAACCGCGAGCGAGTCGTCCTTCGAGACGTTAATCACCGTGTCGACGTTGGACGCAATTCCTTCGGCCGACTGTCGGGTTGGCCAGTGTTTTTTTAGATTAAATGCTTTGCCAAAGGGGTCTTTCGGGTCGGCTTCTTTTAACATCGCAGCAAACTGCGTTGGAACACTGACCCGCAGTCGTCCCTCGCAAAAACCAAGAAATTCTGAGGCAGAAACCTGGTAACGGAGTTTTCGCCATCGAGATGCGATCGCTTCTTGTGGCTCAGCCTGACGGATGGCGCGCTCCCACGCAGCCCTGATCGCCAATGAATCATCTTTGTGAGTGATCACCGACGCAAGTGCATCGACAGACTTTATGGCCGCAAACAATTCCTCATCTAGATAGCCGACTTCTCCCGCGTTCTCTGCAGTGAGTCGCTCTTCTACAATTGCCGAAATACTCCGCTGTTCTTCGGACTGCAATACTCCATAACTGCAAAACCCGATTGCGACTCCCATTGCGCAACTCACCATGGCGTACTTGCTGCGGAGCAGACGTGACGACCGGTCGGCAGTGCGTGGTCGATTATGGTTGTGCATTTGCGTGACCTTGTTTGGGGTTCGTCAGCAGAATGTGTGGGCTGATTTGGGCTCAGGGAGTTGGCCCAGGTTGTGTAATAGCGCGAGTTTTGCGACGTTTGCAGTGCGAAAGCCATCGCTTCTTATGGTAACCACGTTCACGTTGTGATTCGGCCCCTCGACGGCCCCGCAGAGATCTGTCCGCTGGGTGGCCCCGGTTGCTTTGCACCCTGAGTCTACCAGAAGCCTGTCCGGCATCCAGGCCTGTTTTCTCTCATCGTCGTGGTGGCGTCTCGCCTTGAGAGGGGGCGTGGTTCCGATTCGCTGAGGTGAAAGGGGAGCCATTCGTTGGTTGAATCCAGGTGTTGTTGCTGGCCTCCTGTAGACCCGGGTTGCAAACGCAGTATATTTCAACTACTAAGAGCCTTGAAGTTGCACAGAAGTGGCCCAAGAAAGACGGCTTGCGAATTGTCGAGATTGATGTGAGCAAACTGGGCCGAGCTAAGCTCACTGACTTGACCAATCCGAGGGTCGTGGCTGAAGTGCTTCGTCATCGGATTGGGATGAACTTCGTAAAAAGTTCGGCCGAAGTCCTGATTAATGGATCTATTCCAGCGGGTGCGATGAAAGTGATATTCAATCCTTAGATTGGAGCCTTTGTTGTGGATAAAGTCTCTCAACAATTGGAAGAAGCTGCGACAAATTGGTTGATATCAATGAGATTGGCAGAGGGCTTTAATGAAGCCCAGTTTAAAACTCTTGTCGCAGCAATTCGCCGATGTCATAAGAACTGGGCCGATTCAGAGATGCTCCCGAAATCCGTTGTGGCTACGCTGATTGATTTGCCGCGGATAGTTGAGTCGTGCGCGGCTCTTTACAAGGGTGCAGAGCAACAACGCATTATAGATGCCTCACACGAACTTGTGGATGTGATTCTTGAAGGTTTCTAACGAACTGTAGGTATTAGTAACTTGAGAGAGGCAATTTTTTTACCAATGAGTTGCCTCTCATTTTATTTTTGCTGCGTGGAATTCTCTACTGAAAGGATAAAGGACAGGCATCTCTGCTGGTCCTTCGAAAAGCTGACTCCAAACGAGTTCGGCGAGGTAGGTCAGGCTGTGCTTGACGTGATTCGAGCTCAAGCACGAAAACACTTTCAGACAGCGTGTTCCAGATAAGACGTCAGGCACAGCCTGACCTGCGGCCAGAGTCAGGGGCTCTTCACTCGCCGGTCGAGTCTTCATCTCTGGGAACGTCAATTGGTGTCGGGCGTCATCCCAACAGAGGAGCTCCTATGGACGAAGTATCTCAGCAACTGGAGGCCGCCGCCGTTGCTTGTTTATCCTCGCTGCGATTGGGGGAGCCGTTCAGGGAAGATTTGTTCAGAAATCTCACCTCGACCGTACGTGAACTGCATGAAAGGTGGGCTAACTCCGATATGTTACCTAAATCCGCAGTCCTCGTGCTGATTGATCTCCCACGAATGATTGAGGCGTGCGGCACTCTATACAAAGGTGCCGAGAAACAGCGTGTCAGCGAGGCATCATTCGAACTTGTGGATGTGATTCTTGAGGGGTTCTGATTTTGATGATCTCTGAACTTTTAAGGAGGTCGCCAGGTAGGTCAGGCTGTGCCTGACGTGATTCGAGCCCAAGCACGAAAACGTCTTCGGACAGCACGTTCCACCGTACCATTTCTGGTTGATTTTTGTGTCATCAACCAGACGTCAGGCTGACTTTGTCATCGGGGGACGCAACGCAATCGCAGCCCACGATCTTGACCTTTCTGGTCACTTCGCGGGGTGACCCAGGTTGCTCCGCAACTACCTCTTTCAACATCGGCCAAGTTATGGCATAACCCTCTTTCCTTACAAGACATGAAGGAGAAAAGGACAGGCCTCTCTGCTGGTCCGATGTGACCGGAACCCTCTGGAAAATAGGTCGGATTGGCAAACGCGTCTCCTGTAGACCCAGGTCGCAAAAGCAACCGAGGCCACCCGCGTGGTGCCGATTCGCTGAGGTGCAAGGGGAGCCATTCGTGGGGGGAATCCAGGTGTTGTTGCCGGCCTCCTGTAGACCCAGGTTGCACAGCAACCTGGGCCACCCGCGATAATCGAAGGACGCCAGAGTGGTGCTGGTGGAGGTAAGTTGCACTATGCGGTTGGCCCGGTTGGCCTAATTTTTCGAGTATTCTCTTTGAGCCATATCCAGGCTCCGATTCGAGACACATTCATCAATCAGCCATGCCCTCCCTTGTCTTTCTCACAGGGTCGCTTTTATTTTTCAACCCTTGTGAGTTCACCATCCGATTCCAGACGTCACGCCAATTTTCCGGAGTTCTGCCGATCCCAATAATTTGTTTCACGTCGTCAACTTGCACGTCCTCTTTGATCTCGACTCGCGATTTCACTGAGAAAATACAACGACGGGCGAGTGCATCTCGCTTTGGAATGTATTCGTATCTATAGATAAGCCCGCGATGGGTATCGGTGATCTCAGTTAATTGGCCTGATTCAAAAATGCTCGCCTCGGCGCGAGCGGATGGCGCCATACGTGACCAGCTCGTGGAAAGATCCTCAGAAGCCACGATAAAACCCTCGGAAGTAACGAAGCTTCCAAGCAACTTACACCCCGGATGACGCGCCAATTCTCTCGTGAGGATCTCACCGTGCTTAAGGCCCAGATAAACTATCGATGAATGGGGGATAGGATGGGATACTATGTAAATCCTTTGAGATTGGAAATTGCCTCGCTGATTTAAGTACTCCCACCCGCTATTCTTTAGTTCTTTTCTCTCGTCGTCCCAATAGGGGGCATCAACTGAATTAGTTGTCGGTGTGTTTGCGAAGCAGGTGGCCGGCAAATAATTGCGTAAAAGATACAACGCGCTGTCGGATCCCTCTGGGTGGTACGGGAGAACGCCAGTGTCAGAGTGATAGACGGATATCGCCTCCAGAATTTGCCTAAGATGATTCCTCGCAAAACGAGCATTTGGATTCAAGTCGTACGAAGGATCAGACTTTCCGAACGGAATGATCTCACGTGACATTACGAATGCAAAGCAGATTGCCGAGAAGATTATGGCGAATATCACTCCACAGGTGCGCGGTGTCATGATCTCAATTACTCCGGTTTCTTATCTTGCTGGTTGGGGCTGCGTGTCATTTTGCATTTCGTAGTACAGGTATTAAAAGTGCCAATACTATGCACTGTATAGGAAACGTCACATACATGCCCATACGTGACACATCCAATAGTTTCTGTTCCGGCGCCGATTGTGCCCACCGCACATACCTTCCAGTCTTGCTGCAGTTTCGTCCAAGCGCAAGGGTATGGACAAGCAATTCCTTTCCAACAAACCGTGCCTTCCGTTGGCCCTCCTCCTGGATAATCTGCCCACATGGCGTTATTCGGACTGTCGCCGGGTTGAGTTGGTGATGACTAACAAGATTGTGCGTCTTTAGGCTTGTCGGCATGCCATCCGTGGGTGGAATCCAGGTGCTGTTGCGGGCCTCCTGTCGACCCGGGTCGCAAAAACAACCGGGGCCACTCCGCGAGAATAAGTTAAAGTTGAACTTCGACGCAGTCATCACTGTTCCGCAACCTCAAAATCACACGTGAGTAGTCCAAAATCTGGCGTTTTGGTCTCTTTTGATTCTCGAAACTCCTCATACACGGGCCCCTCGGGCGTAACCCGAACGATGATTGAATATCGCCCTTTTTTCAAAGGTGGCAGCCGGGCGGTCAGATAGTATGCTTTAGATGCAGGCAGCCCCCCTTTAAATGGACCTTTGAAATCGCAGCTCGCCAGAATGACAATTTTATTATTGCAACTCACGCATTCTTTGACACGGATCGACTGGGGCGAAAAGTGATGCTGTGGTCCGGTTCCATCACCTGATAAACGTCCCACAATGACCAAGTCTTCGTGGCTTGGGACGACTTTCATTTTAGTCTTTTGTTGTCGTGCGAGCTCAGAATGCGCCATGGCTCTGTCAAAAGTATCTCGCTCTGATTGTGCGGTTTCGGAGGCACGGATGACGAAAACTTTTGCAGGCCGATCATCTATGGCCGCGAGCTTCTCCCCTGTTGCGCTCGTCACGATCTCGGCACGAGGCAATATGTGAAAACGCACCACGTTCGGATTGTCAATCGTGACGCCAGACGGGCCATCGTCTTGCGAAAGAGTACTGCAGCACGCGACCGAGGCGATGACTAACACTCCGGCTAATCCCGTGGAAAAAATTGCGACGCGGCTCATGGATGCAATCAAGCCTGTCTTAAGGAGAGCAGTACTGAGCCAAAATAAGTTGATCCGGTACATTGGTTTTCCTTGGGGGCGTGTCTGAAAGGGCGATTGCAGGTCACGCGGTGCAATTTCTTGAAAGGCCAGAAGTCGTGGCAGGTTTGCATTCTGTCGCTCGCGAATGATTCATTCGAGGTTTCGATGGCGACATCCGATTTCATGGAGGTGGACGTGACCTAATGGTATTCGACCGATTTGGCCAACGAGCAGTCGCGGGGTGGCCTAGGTTGCTGGGCCGCGTGGGTCTACCAGAAGCCTGTCCGGCTCCAGGCCTGTTTTCACGGCGTTGTGGTGGCGTCTCGCCGCGAGAGGGGGCGTGGTTCCGATTCGCTGAGGTGCAAGGGGAGCCATCCGTGGGTGGAATCCAGGTGCTGTTACCGGCCTCCTGTCGACCCGGGTTGCAAAAACAACCGGGGTCACCCCGCGAGATTGAGAGGTTGCTAATCCGCTCTAGCTCGATTGTTTGGGCTCTTGGCACCTTGATGCTCTCTCTCCTGTGCCGTTGAATCCGAGTCCGCGTCAATGGTTTCTGAGCGGTGAATCTGAAGGTGAAATCGAAACCAATAATAGGTGCCTCCGTGTCGACCACCTCCGTAGTCGTCGGCCTCACCCAAGAGAAACTCACACCATTGGACCATCTTTTGTGACCCGCTTATTTCCAGGTCGCCAAATTGGATGACGTGATACACCGCACCGCAGAATAGTATAAAAAGGATGATAAGTATACTGCTACAAAACAACAGTGTTCTTAGGATCCAGGTATAAAAGAGCCCACGGTTCCTGCTATTGGGGAAACTTTTCGTCGATGTCACCGGAATCATTTCCCTTCGTTGTCAGCGTCGCATGACTCTTAGCATCAAAGGAGATTGTAAGGGTGACGTTCGTTGGGGCACCACTGCTTCCCCGGTTGATACTTGAAGCAGTCCCAGCAGTCCTAATGGATCGAGGCCCGTACAATGCATTGTACAGTGCGTCTCGATTCAATCCAGCCACGAATCCCGCGGGGTGGCCCCGGTTGCTGTCGCCGCTAGATGGTGGGCTTGGTGCGGTGATCCAACTACAACTGAGTCTCTGGTTAATGTCCCCCCTCGCCCCAGTACTTCTGGGGAGAGGGGACGGGGGTGAGGGGTTTTCCTGAAGACCTCACACAGATCGGGTTGGCGTGGGGAGACTCCTGGCTGAAGATTCTGGAAAACCAGGGAATCGTGAGGCGTGCCCAGCCCCTCACCTGGAAAATCCCCTCGCCCCGGAAATACCGGGGCGAGGGAAGAGATTCCTCTCGTTTCAAGCGTGGCCCACCAATTAGCGGCTGCAGCAACCGGGGTTATCCCGCGGTGGCGACCATCATGACATGCCATTTAACAATGCGCTCATCCCCACCCACTTCGGCATGATCATGCCGAGGATCGCACCAGAGATGCAGAGCACTGTCGCCAATGGTTCGAATCCGAAGCCTGGAATTCCGAAGCCTCCCCATAGCAAATAAGCGATGACGGCGAGAACCAGGCCGTCCACGGAGCCTGCAATGGCTCCCAAGACGCGGTCAAACGTGGACGTCTGGTCTAAGTGGATCGACACTTCATCCGCAGGGCTCGCAGTATTGCGACCTTTACGTGCTGCAGCACCGCGGCCTAGTTCAAAATGCGACAAACTCGCGGCCACGCCGAATGCAATGGCGACCCATTTATTCCCTCGCAGCAACAAGCAGAGAATACAAGCGGGGGCACAGAAAATGTACACACACCTACAAAGCCACTCATATCTCGCAGTCTTCATGAAGAGGTCCAGTCGCAATGTTGGAATGGCTAACACGACACAACAGCACCGCAGGTGCGCTGGGGGGCCCCAGATTCTTCTTCGTGTGTGAAATCTGAGGATTCAAACACGAAAAAGAATCCCGGGGCTTACGCCGCCGGGCTCGCCTGCGTCATTACTTCTGAAGACTCACTTAGTTCCGTTAGTCGTCGCACACCGTTTCTAAAATGACATTATAACCCAGATGTTCCAACGCAATCTTCACGCAGTCGTGAATGACATTGAAACTTTCGAGATGATGCATTCCGACAAGCTTCTTGAACTGGTCCTGCTCTTCTTCAAAGTATTTATCTGGATCAAGGATCTGTTGTCCACACCACAAGGTTACGTGCGCGGTTCCACTGGGAAGCGTTGGAACTCTGGTGTTGACCTCGGTGACGAGTGTTACCGTTGGTGATTTGTTGCGGTCCATGAAATTCTCATAATCAGAAAAAAAACTTGGAAATCCGAGTCGCCGAGGACAGGCATCTGGCGGTTTCTCGCAGCTCTGTTGCTTATATCCGATCCCGTTCGCGAACATTCACTGTCTCTATTTGAGATGCCCGTCCTTTGTCGTTCTTCCGCGGGGTGACCTAGTGCTGTGTCACAGCGAAGAATTCGGATTGCGTGCCACTGTTTCACGACCGTACTCGGTCGTTAAGCAGTGCCCGAACGGCTTGGAATGCACTGCTTAGCAACTGAGTACAGTTGCGAAACAGTGGCACGACAAGACCTTGGGAAGTCGATCCCAAATCTCAGCTGTGACACAGCACTAGGATTCGCAAAACAGCCTTCTGCCGGAGAAGGCAATCACCAGATTTCGCAATCCCAAGTCGAGCCGCCTACCAACTGATCGCCAGCCACACAGCCAATAAAAAAGCCCGGCATTCACTAGGAATGTCGGGCTTTTAAATTCATCAGCCAGCTGCTTCGACCGCGACGCGAGTCGGATTAGCCAACTTCTTCAAACGAAAACAATGGGCTGATCTTACGGGCCTTCGCCAGCAACTGTACCTTCTCACCTTCGTTGGTGGACTTGGCATACAGCTTCCGAAACTTCAACAATTTCACCTTCCGCGCGCGTCGCCGGCGAATTTCGCGGGTCCGTTCGACCGATCCCATCTGTTTGATCTCCGTAAAGTAGAGCCCGAAGGCTGACATTAACCGCCAAAGAGTTTTTCAGTTTATCAACCATCGGTCTCAACGTCAATGACGCGAAAACCGTTCCTAAATCTCATGATTTCCGCCGGCAACACCGGGATGCCGTGAACCGCAATTGCGGTTATTCAGCTCAAGCCAATGCTATCGTTATTTCTTCTCAGCCAGACAGTATAAAGCCGTATTTGACCGCAAAAACAGCTGGCCGTGACTGACTGCCGGGCTGGCATTGAAGTCAGAATCGTCACCCAGATCATTCTGCGAGATCACGGTGTACTCCGGCCGTGCATCCAAGACGAACGTACCGCTGCGGCGCGTGACCGCGTACAGCTTGCCATCGGCCAACATCACCGAAGCATACAAATTCTTGGCTCCGTCGACTCGTTTCTCAAACACCTTGGCACCCGTTTGGGCATTCAAACAAACGGCAATTCCGCGATCGGTCACCCAATACAAATGGCCGTCCTGATAGACCGGCGAGGTCACATACGATCCGATCGACGCCTTCCACAACAGATTGGAGGTCGACACGTCTCCCGAACCACCCGCCTTCAACGCCGCAGCGCCCCCCTGCCGCCCACCAATGGCATAAATGACACCGTCATGGGCGATCAAGCTGGTACACATGACTTCGGCATCCAGCACCGACGCATACCAGCGCAGCTTGCCATTGTCCGGATTGAGCCCCCAGATCTCAAAGGGGACGCCAATCACCAAATCCTGTCGGCCCCCTTCCACATCCACCAGGATCGGCGTGCTCCACGATCCCCGAGCGTTCTCAGCCTTGGCGCGCCACACTTCTTTGCCGGTCAATTTGTCGAGGGCAATGATAGCCTCGCCTTCCGCCCCCGCATTCACGATCACGGTGTTCTTATACAGAATAGGGCTAGCGCCGCTGCCCCAACCGCGCCGGTCCGATCCATCACCGACATCCGTGTGCCACAATTCCTTGCCTTCGAGGTCATAGCCCAACACTCCCGCCCGACCGTAGAACACGTAGACGTGCTCACCGTCGCTCACGGGGGTACTTGAGGTATAGCCGTGATCGCGTAGAAACCCCGACCATGAGTCCTCAGAGCTCTTACCCGGAACCGTCTTCTGCCACTGGATCTTGCCGTCGGTCCGCCCCACGCAAATCAAATGACGAGCCATCTTGTCGGTCCCGGGATCGGTAAAGCACGTGAGAAACACGCGATCTCCGATGATGATGGGGCTGGAGGCCCCGGCTCCTGGCAGCGGTGTCTTCCAAACTTGTCCGTGAGTCCCATCCCATTTGGCCGGCAACCCCGTCTCGGCAGAAGCCCCCTGCCCACCCGGACCACGAAACTGCGGCCAATCCGCAGCCAGCACGGGTGACAACATCCCGCACAGCACACCAGTCGCCAGCCACCGCCACGGTCGTTGCATCAAATTCATGAAAAACTCTCCGAGACTTTTTTAAAGCTGATTTTAAGCTGAAAGGTCGGCAACAGATCCACGTATCGCCAGTTCATCAACCCCCACCCTCACCTGCACGTTCCGCAAATCAGCGATTCCTTCGCCAAACCAGTCCCACCTGGTATGGGCGCTGGGCGAGATCGAAAAATCGTCTGCGGCGCTCGATATTCCACCGAACGTCGAGCTTTAGAGCATCGACTTTTCGGTTGGTACGGCCAATAATTGGTTCAGCGAGGCAAGTCGGCAGGTTTGATAAAGCAGTCGCTTGACTTCAAGTCGAAGTTGCCGTAGAAGAATGACACAGTTGAGCAATCACCTGCAACTGCCGCTCCGCAGGTTCTTGAACCAAGTGGGTAGTGCAGTCAGCAGGAGGATTGGTTACACTGTTACAGAAGCTCTTGGCCCCCATCGTCTAGAGGCCCAGGACGCCGCCCTCTCACGGCGGCAACAGGGGTTCAAATCCCCTTGGGGGTATTGATTTATTTGAAAAAGTTGACATAAGCCCTTGAGTTTCAAGGGCTTATGTCTTTTGGTCTTCCGCCAATTTTCCCGCCTTTTCCCGCTAAACCCCCTGATTTTCCCGCTGCGGGGTATAATCGGGGTATATCGAATCCCGTCAGTTTCTCAAGGAAAAGGGTGTATTGTGGAAACGGAAGCCAAGCTGCCGTATGTGCTGTATTACGACGAACCCAATCGGCCAACTGCTAAGTTGTCAGCCCATTCGGTAGCGGCGAAAACGGAGCAAAAGGCAATTCGATTGGCGGAGAATTGGTTGCAATTCCGAAAGGCCAACGAGGGGCAATTGTACCTTGCGAAGGTTGAGCACGGCGGACCTGCAATCACATTCGTTAAGTCGGTGAAGCCTCCAGCCTGACGGACGATCTGCCGCCCCCCAAAGCCCCGAATTTATCCGGGGCTTTTTGTCTATCAAGGGGCGTTACAGGACAGGCATCTCATTGATCTTTCAGAGTCGTTGCTTTCGCAATTTCAATCCATAGCTTTCTGAGGCGCAGCAAATACATAAAATGCCGTTCCAATCATTAGTCCAGGTATTGCAACGCCTAGAAGAGCGTCGATCGACACCGTCTCTCGAGATCGGCCAAGAATTCCTGAGTTTGATCCAAACTTCACAATCGTAAGTTCGCCTCCACCATTTACAGTCGAGTCTAACGTCAGGGAATTAGCAACCCGCCAATTGCAATAAAACAGGTGCATGAATAGCGATATTGCCAAGAGCGTGCTTACTGCAATGATCTTTTGCGTGGTGCTCATGCGATTCTCCACCGGAAACGAAAAATGGACCTTAAAAGACAGGCATCTCATTTGGTTCGTGTCAACATCACCTCGCCATCTCATTCGCCTCTGTAACGCACACGATTGCCAGACGATATCATCCTCGTCCGGAGCCCCCTCAGGACGCTATTGGAGCGATTCTGTGCGGTCGATTTCGGTCCTGTCGCGCTACCGCTGTGCCATTTCTTCCAACAGACGCCGGCAACGGAACAGATCGCTGGCGAAGTCCGTAACGATCCAGACGAACGCCAGAATCCCCAAGCCCGCGAACGCAGGCGCCAGCGAAAGGATGTGACCGGTATTGATAAAGGCAATTCCGGCCACGAGGGTCATCAAACCCGCCAGCGCGGCAAACCCGATTCGATAGATGGTGATCAGCAAGGGTGTCTCACGCTTGATTCGATCAATGACAGCAACAGGGACAGGACCACCCGCACGACTGACATCCTCAAATTTCGTTTCACGCTTCGCCGGCAGCTTAGGCGGAGTCGCATCCTCTGGAATATTGAAGCCCTCGAAATCGTCAGCGTCTGGCACCGCATCCACATCGAAAACCTCAGATGGTTTCCCACATTTCGCGCAGGGCTTAGTCTGTCCGACGAGACTGTCCTTGACGGTCATTGCAGCCTTGCAGGTAGGACAGATCCAACGTGCCATAATTTTCTCCAGAGTGGCCAAGTGTGTGATATGTATACTTGCCCATATCAAACACACTGGCGGCACCAGAGTCAATCATCATAAGCGAGCCCCATACCTCCCATGCCCAGTCGCGGCACCACGAGTGCATACAAAGTAATAACCAGCTCGCGCCTTCTCGGTACAATGATTCGGCAGACGCGTGCTCTCCATGACGTTAAAGGACAGGCATCTCATTGATCTGCGCCAAGCAAGGGCAACGACCATGTTCTTCGATCAGTCGCCTTTTGCCGTTCGGTTTGAGTGGGGTGCTGCGGGGATCGACGGGCTCGGACCAGTCAGCGATATTGTGGTCATCGTCGACGTGCTCTCGTTTTCCACCTGCGTTGATATCGCGACGGCCCGAGGTGCATCAGTCCTCCCATTTCCGATGTGGGACCAGTCAGCCGCTGACTATGCTCGGCAGAAGAACGCCCTCCTCGCAGCCCGCCGCAGTGTTTCGGAGGCAGGCTATTCGCTTTCCCCCTTGTCGCTCGTCGGAATTCCGGCGGGGACTCGGCTGGTGTTGCCCTCGCCCAATGGCTCGGCACTGAGCCTGCGAGCGGCGTCCTACGGCACCGTCGTGGCCGCCTGCTTGCGAAACGCCGCTGCGGTCGCCGAATTCGTCCGACTCCGCGGCGGAACAGTCACCGTCATCGCCTGCGGTGAACGATGGAGCGACGGCAGTTTAAGGCCCTCCTGGGAAGACCTCATCGGCGCAGGAGCCGTCATCTCCCATCTACCAGGCTCACGCTCTCCCGAAGCCCAGACCGCAGCCGAAGCCTTCCAGCAGACCGAGGCAACGTTGCGGCAACGCCTGCGGGAATGCTCGTCAGGCCGGGAACTCAGCGAACGAGGCTTCGCCGGTGACGTCGAGTTGGCCGGGGAGATTGGGGTCAGCCAGTGTGTGCCGATTCTCATCGACGGGGAATTTGTCGCGTACAGGACGTGAAAGGACAGGCATCCAATTGATTCGATGTGGCTGTAGACCGACCGCTTCGAGCCGTCCTCCGCGCGACAATATTGACTGCTGATCGATCAGAGAGAGAGCGATGCGCTCGCTATTTCCTTCGCCAATCTCGCTGGCCTCCCAGGATGAAGGCCAGCGCGGTCTCCACCTGTATCTCTCAGATTACTGAGGCTTTTCACAAGCGCATTAGGCAATCTCGCGTTTTTCGCACAGTGGCACCAGAGTTGCTTTTAGTAGCGAATGAAAACGATGCCGGCGTGATTTGTTTCACGCGGTTGAACCTGATGTTGAGAATGAGCAATTCGCAGCATCAATCTATCAGTAAGAGGGCATTCAAAATGGAACTTCTCGCAACTGCTCCCGTGTTTGCTGCTGCAGGTTACTCGGCCATGTACTTGTTGGGGGGTGGCGGCCTTGTTGGTGCCGCCGTGATCTTCGTCGTCGCCAAGATGACGGGGCATTAGTCCCTAGAAGTTGTTGCGGGCCGACTTTCTCGAACGGAACAACGACAACAGTGACCTTGAACCGCGGATTTTAAACGAGCCGTCCCTATGCAGGGACGGCTTGTTTCTTCTTTGGAAACGGCCGCAAAGCGGCCAGGAGATCGGCCCCCCTTACGTGATCGGAGGCGTTAAAGGGACGCTATAGGACAGGCATCTAATTTGATCCTTTGTTCGACTGGTCTTCCCTCAGAGCCATTAGGTATCCAATCATCAAGCTCAAGACTGCAACGAGGCCGAGACAATAGATAGCAACTGAAAAGTAGCTAACATCCAAGGATACGATCCCGATTGTAAATAGAAAGACCATAATACCGACGATGGAACCAATTCCATGCGAAACACAAATAGTACGCCTCATCGACTTCAATCGAATTGGAGTAAGCGCTCGCCACCCCATGAAACAACATAATACCAGACCTGTTGTTACACTCACGGGGCCAACTCCTTCAGTCATCACTTCATCCTCCGCTCCAGTTAATCCAATCGCTTACAAACTGCTTGTGTAGCAGCCATGTCGATCCCGAGGACATTAGCAGTAAAGGACAGACATCAATTTAATCCAGAGATGGAAAACGCGTCCGTGAAATCGCAATTGCGTTGAACCGTCGTCCCGCGTATTGTGCCGGCGTTCAGAGCCCCCTTAACTGGAAAGCGACCGTCATGGACAACAAACGGAGAGTATCATGGGGCCGGTGGTTTGCGATCGTTGGCGCATTGCTGTTCATCGCCTATCCATTGAGTCTGGGGCCTGTGTTTTATTTTACACAGGGGACAGAAAGCGATGAGGTTATGCTTCTCTACTCCCTGTACACGCCATTAGAACTGCTTGGCCAATATATCCCGGCGTTTCATAGCGCCATGGATGTGTATCTTTCATTTTGGATGCATCACGATTTCACTGAAGCACTCTGAAGAATTCATGACTGAAAAACGAAAACGACTCCCGTGGCTCTGGTGGACGTTCGCCGCTTTCATGCTGCTCGTGGTTTACCCGCTGAGCTCTGGGCCGGTGTGTTGGTTGGCCCACCAGCTTGATTTGCTCGACAGTCCAATCTTTGCGCCTTTTGGATATGCGTACTGTCCACTCATGTTAATTGGCCTAAATGAAATTCACCCGTTATCCGACTGGCTGATTCCATACTGGCGATGGTGGAACATTTGGGACTTGTGATTTGGCTTCAGTCGCCCCATCGGATGATGTGGCTGGTGCTCACTCTTGGACGAGAAAGAAACGTTAAAGGACTGGCACCGACTTGATCTGCTCGATCTGGGCTCTAATGCAGTCGGCAGAGCCACCAAAGAATGAGCTCTGATGGTCGCGGCGTGCCAAGCCAACCTAATGAGAAAAAATGATGCAGCTTGAAATCATCAATTCGCATGATCCAGTTACGACCGCGGCGATTTCCTCGTTCGAGAAACGATGCGGTGTCGCACTGCCGCAACAGTACACCAGATTTCTGCGGGCACATAATGGCGGTGAATTCCGTGGGACGCCAGCTTATTCAACGATCGATAAGATCCCCGGTGGAGTTGGCGGAGTTGACTATTTTTTTGGGCTGACCAAGGATCGACGCACCTATGACGATCTTTGGCGACAGTTGGGGCAAGGAGAACTGGAGACGATTGACAGAATACCAAATTTGCTGGGTGTGGCTCAGGATGCATGCGGCATGGTCTACATCTGTTGTAAGGGGAAGTATCAAGGAAATGTGTACATCCGCATGCTTGACGGTGCGAATCTCTATCTTGTCTCGAATTCGTTCGATGCCTTTTTGGATTCCGTTTCCCCCGATCCGTTCGAGAGCACGATTCCTGTTTTCCGGGTTGTCGAAGCTGGAGATATCGACGCGCTTCAAGGGCAGATCGCGGCGGGAATCGATATTGAGACACGGAATGCTGAGCAGGAAACCCTGTTGATGTTTGCCTGCAAAGTCAAGTCGCCGCGCTGTGTGACCTGGCTCTTGGATGCAGGTGCCCAAGTGAATGCGGTGACCGATCAGGGCAAGCAGGCGATTCATTTTGCGACCAGGGCGCGAGTGCTCGATTGTGTTCGCATCTTGGTCGCTCGTGGTGCCAACATCAATGCGACGACGTCATCAGGGGAATCTCCGTTGTTCATCTCACTCGAACGCGTTTGTTGCTGGGAGAGGCTGGCGGAACTGATTGTGGAGCTGGGCGGCGATGAGATTGCCGCCGACGCTAATGGTCGCAGCGCGTTGGGGATGGCTTGCCAGGACGGATACCGTGGCGTGTGCACAAAACTCATCGAAAGAGGGGCAAATGTAGAACAGGCAATTGCTTGGGTGGTGAAGCAGATTGTGACCGATTCTGATGCGCAAACCTGGGGATTTACCGGTCTACGGCATCTGGGAGCGGTCGACGAATTAATCGATCTGTCTGCAAAGGGGCATACACTCGCAATGGATGCAGTGCTGGCGATCGCTCCTGGTCGTGCAGACTTTCATCAGGCACTTCAAACAGCGATGCATAATCCTGACGAAGACATTCGAGATTGTGCCAAGGACTGTTTGGAAGAGGCCCGACTGAGTAAATCCGCGGGAGACTCCAGTTTATGATCGGCGCTTACTCTCGATGAAAATCCTCGCTGTAAGCCCTAGGCCACAGGATAGACGACAACCACGCCTCCGATGCAACGACAGTAAAGGATGGGCATCTAATTGATCTGTGCCTATTCTCATCGATGGGGGAACTTCTCGCGCACAGTTAAGTGGAGATGATGCTCCTGAAATCCTAGGATTTTGTGATCCACGCAGAAGCTCCTTTCGTTCTCTCTGAAACTCACCGGCTTCGCCTATAGAGAACCAAGGCGACCTGTGTGCTTTGCGCTCAGGAACAGCCAATGTCTGCGCTGGCGAGCGGGTGGCGCATCCCCGAACGGAACCTGTCATGCTCGAATCCCTGCTGGATGATTCTCCAGATACTCCGTGGAACAAATGGGGCCGCGGTATCGCTCTGCCGGTGTTAGTGACCGCATACGGAGCACGGGCGATCGTCGGGCAACACCTCGCGTTGCAACCACATGGTCTGCGCCCGATGACCGGCTCTGACGCGTGGTGGATTGGTCTGGCGATCTTAGGAATCGCGGCGCTCCTGCATTGTCATTTCTTCTGGTCCAATCACCTGAAACTGGCCCCTTACGCCGAACTCGGAAAGTGCGTGTCCCTGCTGACAATTTTCGTGGGAATGGGAGTCATGCTATTCAATCATCCGTTTCGTCTTCTCTAACTTGATGCATCCAAACAACCATAGTGCTTGCGGTACTCCGCAGGGGTAATCCCCACGTGGCGCTGGAAGGCGCGGCGCATGGTGTTGACGTCGGCAAAACCGCATTGAGTCGCCACTTGCTTCGGGGATTCGGCCCCGGACTCTAGCTGTCGCCGGGCTTCGGCCACCCGCGCCGCCATTACCCACGCCGCTGGCGTGCAGCCGACTTCGGTACGAAACAGGCGGGCAAAGTGGCGGGGACTGAGGCCCATGCGTTCGGCGAGTGCCGGGACACTGTGGTCTTCTGCCGGGTTAGCCGAGACCCAGCGCTGAACTTCTTGCAGTGCCGAACGGCCGGCGGGGATCGCATCACCTCGGCTACTGAATTGCAGTTGCCCCCCCGGGCGTTTGAAGAACATCACCAATTGAGCCGCCACCTGCTTCGCCAGATCTCGACCTAAATCTTCTTCGACCAGGGCCAACGACAGGTCGAGCCCGGCCGTGACGCCGGCCGCAGTACGAACCTTACCATCGCGAATGTAGATCGCGTCCTGATCGACTTGCAATGCGGGATATCGTTCTGCGAGCTGCTTCGCGACGGCCCAGTGCGTGGTGACTCGGCGACCGTCAATCAGGCCCGCCGCCGCGAGCAGAAACGCTCCGCTGCAGACGGAACCGTACCGCTTGGCCCCACGGGCGGCCTGCTGCAGCCAGCTGATCACAGCCGGTCGCGGACGTTCTTCAGCGGCCTTGGGCGTGCCCGCGACCAGCAAGGTATGAATGCCGTCGCAGGGGTCGCCAACGACCGCATCCGCGTAGAGCCTGACCCCGGATGAACTATGAATGGCCCCCGGCGACGTCGCCACGATGCACAATTCGTAGACATCTCGATTGGCTTGAACATTGGCCTCCGCAAAGACGTCCAACGGCCCCGCCACATCCAGCAGCTGCACCCCCGGAGTCGCCAGAATTGCAATCTTTTTCGCCATGATTCACTCCTGTGTCCCTTTCCGTCTCAATATGGCAGAAAACGATACATTCTGTCAATTGCCGCCATCACAGCTCCCGCATAACGTTGAATACAGCAGGGGTTCACACTCAATCCGCCTTCAGCAGGAGTCGTCCCATGACACAGGCCATCGCAGGAATCTCAGTTCCCGACAGCCAGCTGGCTCGCAACATCACCGAGCTGGTTCGCGACACGGTTTCGCCGCTATTGTTTCACCACTCCAGTCGCGTCTATTTCTTCGGCGCGTTGGCCGGCCAACGGCAGGGATTAAAATTTGACCCCGAACTCCTGTATGCCGGTGCCATGTTTCATGACATGGGCCTGACGACGACGTACAGCAGCCCTCATGAGAGATTTGAAGTCGACGGGGCGAATGTCGCCCGAGACTTTTTACAGCAACACGGCATCTCACAGCAGGATGTCGATATGGTGTGGACGGCGATCGCCTTGCACACGACGCCGGGAATTCCGCAGCACATGCACCCGGTGATCGCCCTGGTGACCGCGGGGGTGGAGATGGACGTCCTTGGGCTGGCGTATGAGGAATTTCCAGACGCTGATCGCATCGCCGTGGTGAACGCTCACCCGCGCGGCGGGCAGTTCAAAGAGGAAATCATTCAGACCTTTTATGACGGCATCAAGCACAAACCAGAAACGACCTTCGGCAACGTGAAGGCCGATGTGCTGGAGTCCAAAGATCCCACTTTCGTCCGCGGCAATTTTTGCAGTGTGATCCGCAACTCACGCTGGGATCGTACCCCTTAACAACGCAAACCGCCTGTAACACCGATCGAGACAGTATCGATCGATCCGCTGAAAACGCCAACACCCCGATGGCTCGCGAGCCATCGGGGTGTTCGTTCATTGTGCAGGCAGCTGATTGCCGACCTAAGACGGTCGGCGTTGCATGTATTGCCGGATAATGTCCGCGGCCGAATTACGTGATTCCGCGGTGGATGCTTGCCCGGCCGGCGCCGCGGCGACGGGAGCTGCAGCGACTTGAACGGTAGCTGCCGGATTGCTGGCCGCCTCGACGGCTCGTGGAGCCTTCGCGTTGGCGTCGACCTGTGCTCCGGAGACGATGGTGGTGTCGCCACCAAACATCTGCGTGGGATGCTCAATCTGCGAAGGATCTAGCAACTGTTGCGGCAAGGCAAAATCAGCCTTGGTGTCGTTGGCAGATTCGTTCGACTGGACGTATTGATTGCCCTGTGTGTAGTCGATCGCCACGGGTTCGGGCACCGCTTGTTGGGGCCTGGCAGCATCCGCAGCGCGAATCTGCATTTCGAACGCCAGCTTGCCGATGCGGATCAAATCGCCCTGCTTCAGGACCACCTGCGTGGTGATTCGCTGATTGTTGACGAATGTGCCGTTGGTGCTGCCCAGATCTCGAATCCGCACCGTGAAATCGTCAATGGCAATCACGCAGTGATGGCGGCTGACGAGATCGCTATTCGGTCGCAATTGGCAGTCTTCTTCACGGCCAATCAGGAACTTTTGTCGGTTCAAGGGAACCAGAGTACCTGTCTGTTTGCCCTCGATCACTTTCAGTGCTACTTGCATCTGCATGCGGAGGTCGCTCCCGTTTCCTGTTGTCCCGGTTTGATGTCAACCGTTCTTCAAATCCAGAGAGAACTCCCCGAAGGAAGATCCTCCGTCACGCCAATCTGCAATCATTGATGGCGCACATCAATGCCAACTGCAAACATGACGTGGTAACGTCTAGTCCATGACTTCCATCCAGCTATGACCGCTGAAGACCTGACCAAAACGGCTTTTGTCGAGATCAAATTCTAGCACGGTTAGGGATAGGTGAAAACACCTACTTTTAACCTAGTAACAACGAGGAAAGAGGACCGACGTGCCTTCCACACGCGACCGACACACGCAAGAGAGTCCAGGAAACAGATCTAATGAATGAATGCAACTGGCCCGAAAAAATTCCGCGATTGCGGATATTTGTAATGAGTTCAGATTATCTACGAAAAAAACGCTTGTCAATAAGAGCCCTGAAAAATCCCTGCGTTTGGCAAGACCCTGCCAGCTCGTTTGGGCCTGATCATCGTTACGATTTGTTCGGCCCCAAGCCGATCACAACGAAAGCCCTGACGACACTATTTCTTGCCCCTGTTCGGTCCCCAAATATGCGATAATCAGCGTTTGTTGATAGAATCGCGCGACTGCCACTGAATTAGGTGTTTTCCAGGTAGACAGTTCGTTCTGCCAATGAACGGCATCAGGTTCCTGGGCATTCGCCAATCGATCGCTAAAAACTCACAAAAAATTGATACGAAGTTCGAGCAAGTCGCGGTCAGCCAAAGAGTTGCTCGATCTGTGCCCCGATCCGCTGTGGCGGAAATGACAGCCGCCGGGAATAGGTGCCCGGCCGGACCACGACGGTTACAGTCGCTGGTTCCAGAAGAAAGAGTCGCGATGAATGCTTCAGCCACAGGTTCGTCTTCGTCCGATGCGACGGCAGTCCTCCGGCACTGGGTTTACGGCTTAATCATTGTCACCGTCGTGATGGTGCAACTGGTCCGCATCGCGAGTGTTACGGCACTTTACAGCCCCAAAGCCTGGCCCCGCCGGCAGCCCGCTCTCTCGCCGATGCTGAGTGCCAATGACCGGTCTCGCTGGTGCACAGTCTGGTCGCTCGCCGAACGTGGGACGTTCCAGATTGATGAAATCATTCGCTACCCCGGCTGGTCCACCATCGACATGGTGCAGCAGAACGGGCACTTCTATTCCAGTAAACCTCCCGTCCTGCCTGTCTGTGTCGCTGGCCTCTATTGGGTGATCAAGCAGATCTTTCGAGTCGACTTGCTGCGAAACACTCACGCCGTCGTCCAGTCGATCTTGATCTTGGTCAATTTGATCCCCTTCGCGATCTCGCTGATTCTGCTGTCACGTCTGGTCGACCGTTATGCGAAGCAGGATCTGACACGGGTCTTCATTCTGGCCGCAGCAGCCAGCGCCACGTTTCTGTCAACATTCTTGAATACCTTTAACAATCACACGGTGGCCGCGAACTGCATTCTGTGGTCGCTGTGCGCGTTGTTACGAGTGACAGCCGAGGGAGAAAAGCGTTGGTTCTGGTACAGCCTGGCGGGGTTCTTTGGCGCGATGGCGGTGGTCAATGAACTACCGTCGGCCGTGTTTCTCGCACTGATCGGGTTGATCCTGCTCCGTACGGATTGGAAGTTGACGTTGCTGGCATTCTTGCCCGCCGCCTTGTTGCCTCTGGTCGCTCACTTGGTGCTCACCGTGATACAAACGGGTGGTCTAAAACCGTTCTATGCCAGCTTCGGCACGGAGCTCTACAACTTCCGCAACAGCTACTGGGTGAATCCCCAGGGAGTCGACAAGAGCTTGGATACTCCGTGGATCTACTTCTTCCATTGCACGGTGGGCCATCATGGAATTCTCTCCCTGTCGCCCATCTTGCTGGTAACGCTCTGGAGCTGGATCCGCGGCCCAGGAGGAGGAGGATCGTCCGAACGTCGGACGATTTACTGGCTGAGCTTAATCTGCACGGTGGTGGTCCTGAGCTTCTACATGACACGAACCGCCCAGTACAACTACGGAGGCCGTACCAGCGGTCTGCGGTGGATGTTCTGGCTAACGCCTCTCTGGCTGGCCGCGATGATTCCCGTCCTCGACGATTTTTTATCTCGCCTCTGGTTCCGGCGAGTGTGTCTGGTCTTACTCGCCGTTTCGGTATTCTCAGCCAGCTTCCCGTGGAACAATCCGTGGACCCATCCATGGTTGTTCCAAGTCTTGGAACAGTCCGGCTGGATTAACTACGGGTAATGTCCCCACCACGAATTGCGAGCGGGAATCTCGATGATCATCACTATGATCATTCCGGGCAGCGGTCAGCGAACAGTCTATTGCTCATCTCGTCCAGCCCCCTGCATCTTGCGTTCAGGAGCGGATTTGTGAAAATGAAGTGCGGTCGTTCTGTCCCTGATCTTTGAATGGGACGGCCCGTAAAAAATTTGCGAGTTCACGAAACGCCCATCACTGCCCATCCGATTTGAGTCTTCAAGGGACTGTTCATGGCCGAACGCGAAGCCAATTTGCCGGTCGATTTCTTTGAAATTGGCCCTCAGGACGAACAGCTCACCTCCGTGGAACTCGGAAGTCTCTCTCTGTTGGAAGGCCTGAAAAAAGTCCCTTCGTTTTACAAATTTCCCGGCTCCACGATCCTGCGGAAATGCACTCCAGGGCAGATCATGTGTCGCCAGGGAGAAGCCGGAGCATCGGCCTTTTATATCCTCAGCACGCACGACGTCCGCGCCTTGCGGCAGCAGCAACTTGCCTTCATCGATACGGCCTTGCAAGGCAAGGGAACGGCCGCCGAGATCCCCTCACGATTTTTGAATTCTCCCCGCCCGGCCCTGCTGGGATTGCAACGTCGGTTACAAACTGAGGTCGATGCGTATTCGAAACGACAAACGGCACTGGATCAAGCCCCCGACGAAGCGGCCCACGACAAGCTCGCGAACGTCGCCAAAGTGAAGTTGATGGTGTCGCTCGATCCCGACCGCCCTCGACGTGGTTTATTGCATCGATTGAAGAATTGGTTGCGGCGCCCCTCTAAGGGTGAAGATTCTCCGGCGTTTATTCCCGTCGACGGCATGATGTCACTCGACACCCAAACCCTGGAAGCACCTCTGCACGAGAAGGAAGTCTTCGGGGAAATGAGCTGCCTGAACCGGGCTCCGCGTTCGGCCACGGTCATCGTCGAACAAGAATGCTACATGCTCGAGTTCCTTCGCAACGTTCTCGACATGCTCTATAAGGACCCGCAATACAAAGAGCGTAATGACGCCATCTACCGCAAGCGTGTCCTGGACAAACAAGTCCGGCAACTGTCGGTGTTCAAGGAACTTTCCGATGCCGAGTTCAAGGATCTTCAGCCAAGATTGGAGCTGGTCGAGTTCGATGCCGGGCGGATCATTTTTGATGAACATGAACCTTCCGACTGCATGTATCTGATTCGCAGCGGCATGGTGAAAGTGGTCAAGCACGCCTCAGCCCTGCTGAGCCTCGATGAACGCGGCCGCATCTCTTGGAACAGCCTGGCCCAGGAACTGGTGGCGGGGGAAAAACGTCCCCAGTCCTTAACCGGACGCGTCTGGTCCAAACTGGTACCCGAGATTCGCGAGCTGCTCAAGCAAGTTGCCAGCGGAACGGCGACTGATCCCTCCATTGAGGAGCGAATCACAACGGAGCTCAATCGCTTTATCAGCGCGGGTGAACTCTTAACCGCGTTCGGCGACAAGCGGGCTAGCGTCATCGGAACCCTCGATATGCTGGCCATCGAAGAAGCGATTGCCGACTTTCCGGACAAGGTCAAGGACTGGTCCGAGCTCCGCTCACGCGTCTTTCATCGTGTCCTGCTCGAAGCGGCCAGCCCGCACGGCTTGCCCCGACGCGAACACCGTGGTGCCCGGACTCTCAACTATCTCGGCAAGGGTGAGATTCTCGGAGAAATTGGCCTGCTGAACGGTCAGCCGCGCAGTGCCTCGTGCCTGGCCTTCGACCAACGTGATCGAGGCCAGGAGCAACTCAAACAAGATCTCGAAGCCAATCCGTCGCGGGTCGAATTGGTCAAACTGGATCGCGAAGATCTGGCCGCTATTTCCCCGGCTTTTCGTCGCACCTTAGAAGCGATCAAAGACAAACGCATTGCCAATCTGAAAGAGAACATCCCCGTCCGTGCGGCGCCGGTCAGATCGCTACAAAGCCAATCGCCTGAATTCGAAAAGCTGGGCCTGGTTCAAGGCCAGCGGCTCATGCTCATCGACCTCGAAAAATGCACGCGTTGCGGCGCGTGCGTGGAGGCTTGTGTCGACGCCCATGCAGACGGACGCAATCGTCTGTATCTGGACGGCCCGCGGTTCGACAAATACCTGGTTCCAGTCACCTGCCGCAGTTGCCTCGATCCGGTCTGCATGATCGGCTGCCCGGTGGGGGCCATCGCCCGCGGCGACAACGGCGAAATTCGCATCCGCAATCACTGCATCGGTTGTCAGCTGTGTGCGGATCAATGCCCCTACGGCTCGATCCACATGAGCGACCGTGAGCTGGCCACCACGGAAACACCCAGTTTATTCCAGTTAGAAACGGGCGTGGTCCTTAAGGAATTCACGCAAAAAGCGGTCGTCTGCGATCTCTGCAGTTCACTCAGCAGCGGCCAGCCCTCCTGCGTCTACGCCTGCCCCCATGACGCCGCCATGCGAGTCGACTCCCGCGAATTCTTCGGAATCAGCGAAAGTTAAACCTCGGTCCGCCCCCTGCGCAATCCCCTCTGAAGGATGCCGCGACCTGATGACTCCGCAATGCCAACACGTGCACCGCGAGTTAGCCCGAGCGGAATAATTATTAAAAAAACTCCGCAGCAGGTGTCTCACAAACCACTTTTCCATGAGGCTGCTATGTGGCATCGAATCAACCTGTCGGGAATCGTGTGGCTAGGAGTAGGATTAATCTCGGCAGTGTGTGCTGGGGATGAACTTCGCCCCATCCCACTGGCGGCGAAGATTACGAACGTCCAACCAATGACAGGGATTGTGTTGTGGACCTCGAACGAGAATGCAGACTCGGCCCCGATCCAGCTTGAATTCAGCTACCTGGCCTATGACCAGATCGTCGGCAAGCAGGGGGAATACGACTGGACGCCGGTGGAACAAGTTCTGGATGCAGCGGCGAGCCGCAAGCACCAGTTGATCCTCCGCTGGCACGACACCTACGTCGGCAAACCAACCGGCGTCCCGGCCTACATCAAAGCACTTACGAACTACCGCGAAACGGTGGCCAACAGCGAAAAGAAACGGACCGGGTTCCCCGACTGGTCTCACCCGGAGCTTCGCCGATTTGTTTTGGAATTCTTCGGTCGTTTTGCCGAAAAGTACGACCGCGACCCGCGACTGGCCTTCGTGCAGGTGGGCTTCGGCTTATGGTCTGAGTACCACATTTACGATGGTCCGATGAAGCTGGGGAGCACGTTCCCCAGTAAGGAATTCCAGCGTGAATTCGCCGAACACTTAAATGGACAGTTTCGCCACACCCCCTGGATGATTTCGGTCGATGCGGCCGGCGATCACACGCCGTTTTCAGCCGACAAGAAACTTCTCGAACTGCCATTCGGTGTGTTTGACGACTCGTTCAATCATGCCAAGCATCAACAACACAACGAGCCCAACTGGGACCTGTTTGGACGCGACCGCTGGAAGATCGCTCCGGCGGGGGGTGAGTTCAGCTTCTTCGAGCCCAAGGACCAGAAGGCCGCCCTTTCGAAAACGGGCCCGCACGGCATCCCGTTCGCCACGCATGCGGCACGGTTTCACATGTCATTTATCATTGGCGATGACCAACCCCGATTTCAGCCACCCGAACGGATCCGCGAGGCGGGGCTTGCCTGCGGCTACCGCTTTCGCGTGACGCGGTTAGAGGCCTCGGCCGACCGCACTGTTGTGACCATCAAGAACGTCGGTATTGCCCCGATCTACCACGACGCGTTCCCCACCGTCGCTGGAACGCGGGCCCAGCAATCACTCAAGGGACTGCTGCCCACAGAGACGCGGACGTTCGAGGTCGCAGCCGGGGGAGTCGCCCCGCAGTTGACCATCGAATCTGATCGATTGGTCCCCGGGCAACGCATTGAATTCGAAGCCGAGCTACCTTAAAAAATCCGCTCGCTTTGAAAATCATCCGAGCAGAGACGCCAGCCACAAGTCGATCCCGAAATTCAACACGAGTAGGCCGAAAGTGCTCTTGCAATTCGACAACTGTCGAACACAAACGGCCCGGCAAAAATGCCTCGCAAAACCGAGAAATTGCCAACGGCGAAACCGAGCACGAAACGACAAATCAGAAGTCTGAAACCACGAATAACACCAATCACACGAATGCAGAACAGCCCACCGCAATTGTCGGGAAATCATTGGAATTTTTCAGCCTTCTTTCTGATTTCGACAACCAAATGAGAATCTCTCTCCCCGTGTTTGATTCGTGTCATTGGTGCTATTCGTGGTAATAATTTTCTGAAGCAATTCAAACGTTCGTCCAAAGCCGAAAGTCTTGTTAGGGCCTCTTAGACAACGCCGACCTGGCCCAATCTTGTTTTCGTAAAATGACTTCGAATGCAGCTCCTGACGGCCTTGTTCCGTGTTTCATCCATGTCCATCCCCGTGGCTAAAAACTCTTCTCAATGCCTTCCAAAACTCTGTGTTCTCGGTGTCTTGTATGTTGGCAAAACAGAAGAAACAGAGTGTACTGGGGACCGTGAAAC
>JAZKFE010000142.1:0-1601 GCA_040386595.1 Planctomycetota bacterium
ACCTCTTGTTCGCTACGCTCACCCAGATTCGAGAATCTGGGCTACCCATCGACTGCGTCGATTGAAGCGCAAGCGTTAAGGTTAATTGCTTCAAGGAGTCGGGATCGCCTTAGCGGATGCTGAGGTCTTCCGGGCGTGGCAGCTCGTTGAGGTGTGCCAGCCCGAAGAGTTGCAGGAAGCGCGGGGTGGTAGCATATTCCACCCCGTTACGGCTCTGGTCGACACGATTCAGGCTGATCAGCTCGCGGCGTAGCAATTGCCGCAGCACATTCGCGGAGTTGGGTTTGCAGGCTTCGACGGCGGCTTGGGTAATCGGTTGTTGATAGGCGACGAGGGCCAGCACTTCGAGAACGTCTTGCGACAGCTTCACATCGCGCGGGCCCATACCGTAGACGCGGCTGCGGATGACTTCGAAGTCGGCTCGCAGGGTCAGTTTGTAACCGCCGTCGACTAGGCGAATTTCGTACGGTCGTCCTTGAGCCCCGTATTCCAGGTTAAGGTCGTCGATCAGCTTTTCAATGTCGCTGGGATCGTTGTTACCGTCGAGCAAGCTGGCCAGTTTCTTCGCGGGAAGGGGTTGGCCTCCCACAAATAAGCACGCTTCAATGACGCGGAGTGGTTTAAGGGACGGATCGTGCGTCGCCACGGTCGGCGTGGCGGCCAATTTGGGTTGGCTGACGGCCGTGGGGGGCGTGGAGTCGGTGTCGTAAGTGAGCTCTCCCACGGCCTGTGGCGGTTCTGGAGCCAGACTCCCCCCCAGGAAATCCATCCCGGCGATCTCAACTCCAATCGGTGCCAGCGATGCGGCGTCGGCCGGGGTGGCGCCTGTGGGCTCCGTTGCAGGAGCTTCTTCTTCTTCTTCTTCGGAAACCGCCCATTCGGCGGATTCCATGGCTTCGAGCGCCTTTAAGTAGGCTTCTTCGAGATCGTCGGTGGACAGATCATCGGAATCGCCATTCATCACCGAGGCATGTGCGAAATCCATCTCGTCGTCGAACCCGCCGACTTCCTCGGCGGGTTCTTCGATTTCGGGTTTGAACACGAATTCTTCGTAGTCCTGTTCTTCAGCCATCCCTGGCCTCCGTATCGTCGTTGTTCGCTCCGCGAACTGAACGTCTTTTTTTGCTCGACTTGCTACCGCAAGCACGTCATTTCAATGAGCGATTTCGCAGTCGGGAAACAGCTTTTTCAACTTGGCACAATCGGTTGCCGAAATGCCCGTCCCTGTCGAACAGACATATTTCAGGTTCTTGCACTGCACGAGTTTCTGAAACAACAGATTCGAGATTCCCGCATCATTGCGAACGTTAACATATTCCAGATCTTTCATCACTCCGAGCTTCTTGATGCCGAAGTCGGTGATGTTGGAAAAGCCCATGGAGAGCCGTTTGAGCTTCTTCATCTTCCCGACATGCGTCATGCCCATGTCGTTGACCGCCGACATATCTAGTTCAAGGACCTCAATGGGTGAGCTGATGAGGAACTTGAGCGCGTCATTCTGCAATCCCGAGCGTTGTGCAATCACGGCTCGCAGGTGCTTGTGCCCCTTGAATCGTTGGAATCCGGCGCCGGTGATGGATGTGGCCGCGGAGGTGGAAGGG
>JAZKFE010000142.1:1611-9072 GCA_040386595.1 Planctomycetota bacterium
TCGAGCTCGTCGAGTTTTTCCAGTTCATTTAGCCCGAAATCTGTCGTGGCGGTATTGGAAAGATAGAGTTCCTTAATCCCGGGATTCTGCGCGATGATGGGCATCACGCGATCGTCGGCAGCGGTCTGGCTGAGTCGCAGAACCTGGAGTGAAGGGAGATTTTTCACGACTTCCAGACCGACACTGGAGACCTTGCTGTTGCTGAGATCCAAGGTGGCGAGTTTCGGAAATTTCCCCAATCGCGATACACCAGCGTCGGTGATCTCCCCGCCCAATCTGAGTTCCTGCACCTGATCGAAGCCATCCGTCCCTTCGGCATTCGACAGATCGATCAAATCTTGATCTTTCAGACCTTGGGTTTTGGCTTTCTCCAAGAACGCTGCGACAAGTTGCTTGGTGTCAGGTTTGGCGAGGACAGTGGGCATTGGTGTGGCCACCGGAGTCGGTGTGACCGGAGCTGCCACCGGTGCCGGGGCTGCGGGTTGACCCATTTCAGGAATCTGAATTTTGTCACATCCCGCCAGCAGCAAACCCATGACAAGCATGAGAGTTGGCGGTGACAGAAAGCGTGCTGAGCAATGACGATGCGTGTCGCGTCTGGTGGGCATGACGTTACACTCCTTGGGCAAGACTGAGGACCAGAATAGAACATTCCGCAGACAATTGCGGAGTATCGAATGCAATACGGAATGAGATCTGGGCGCGATTGAGGCGAGGCGCACAGCGTGTCGACACGGGTCTGGAGCATCTTAAATCATCGGAAGTCCAGCGACTAGAGGTAATTACGTGAGAATTGCCTGAACGGTGGGGACAATTTTGTAGCGTCTTGAGGTCGGTCGCCATGGGCCCTATTTCGTGATCCTCAGGTGGGGCCAGGGAAATTTCTTTCTGTGGCCATAATGCAACAAGGCCCGGCAGGAAATCCTGTCGGGCCTTGTCGAGGTGCCTCAGATGTGTTCAACCGGGCCATCGGCCGCGGTCGCTTAGACCAGTTCATGGATCGGATCGCGGACGTCCACCAGGAACTGCGGGCGACCCGTCGGGTCACGCAGCGTTGTGGACATGGGATCGATCCCCATATTGCGATAAATGGTGGAGATGACTTCTTGCACGTGGACCGGGCGTTCTTTGGCGTACTCGCCCAAGCGATTGGTCGCACCGATGACCTGGCCAGTTCGCATGCCGCCGCCAGCCAGCAAGCAGGAATTCACCTGCGGCCAGTGATCGCGGCCCCCTTGCGGATTGACGCGGGGAGTCCGACCGAATTCACCCCAGACCACGACCGTCACGTCGTCCAGCATGCCGCGGTCTTCCAGGTCTTGAACCAACGCACTGACGCATTGATCCAGCTTGGAGCCATGGTCACGCATCATGCCGAAGTTGTCCGAGTGAGCATCCCAGCGACCGTAGGACAGGGTCACGCAACGCACACCCGCTTCGATCAGCCGCCGAGCCATCAACAATTGCTCGTTGCAGGTGGGAGCCCCGTCGTACTGGAACTTGTACGGCTTGCCGTCGCCGTAACGTTCGACGATCTTCGGATCCTCTTTCGAGAGATCCAACGCGTCGACCAGCTTGCTGGAGGTCAGCACGCCGAACGCGGCTTCGGTGAAAGCGTCCATCCCACGCAGCATGCCGGTGGCGTCGACTTCTCGCTTCAGCGTATCCAAACCCTTCAACAAGGATTTGCGATCCTGCAGACGATCCGTGGACACAGAATTCAACCGCAAGTCGGCCATGCCTTCGCCTTGCGGCTTGAACGCTTTAAAGGCCGCGCCGAGAAATCCCGGAGCACCCGGTTCTGACCACGGGATGTGTGCGGTTTTTTCTGCCAGAGCCACGAATGGCGGAACTCCAGGATCAACCGGACCACCGAGCTTAGAGACGACTGAGCCAATGCTGGGACGACCGCCGACAGAGGTAATCGAATTGCGTTCCCAGCCGCTCAAGCACATGAAGGCATCATGTGCCCCCGAGTTGCCCACGACCGTTCTGATCGGCGCAAACTTATCCATCTTGGCGGCGATCAGCGGGAACAATTCGCAGATTTCGATCCCGGGGACGTTCGTGGCGATCGGAGTGAATTCGCCTCGAATTTCCTTCGGGGCATCCATCTTCAGGTCCCACATATCCTGATGCGGAGCACCGCCACCCAAAAAGATATTGATGACACCTTTGTGGCGACCGCTGTTGCCCGCTCGGGCTTCAGCCCGCAGGACATCAGGGAGAGTCAGCGAGGCCATGCCACCAACGGCCAGCCCGCCAATTTGAAGAAAACTACGGCGAGAAACACCGTCGCAAAATGTTTGATTGCGGCCTTGGATGGTGAGCACGGCAAGGGTTCCCGTCAAAAAATCACCGAATCTTCAACTCTCGATGACCTCAGGAGGGAGGAGGTTGAGAGTGAGAAGACGGCATTTTGCATTTAATTCAACGAATGCTTATCCAATCGGTATCCTAAGCCGCCCAATATGAGGTGTCAACACCCAAGCTGGGGCAAGTGACACAACCTCTTGATTCCACCTAGGTTACATATCTCGCCGAATTCGGATTTAGAGAGACGTCAGTCCCATTTCGCGAGGCGATCTTGTCGACAATCGGGTCGCTGTAAAGCTCGAACACTGAGGTACTTGTGCCCCTTCGCTCAGACCGACACGCGACGCATATGACGTTTTAGGTGGTCTGATTTCGAGTTCCAGCCGCAGAATGATCGAGCCCAGCGGGAGCAGATCGATCACCGAGTGAAGAGAGCAATGGGTTGAAGAGGCCAGGCGACAACACGTGTGGTGCCGCAGGTCCTCGAACCTCACCCTGCCCGACGGTTTTCCCTTGCAGACTGCGGGGCCAGTACAGCCTGGAATGCTGATGATGAATGTAGACAAAAAGTCATGAGTCTGGTTGGTGATCTACCGCGGTTGCGGTGTGATCGATAGCAACTGCCTCATTATTAAATGGATATTGTATTCAATAATATCTGGCCGAAATTGCTTGTTGACAGATGTCTTTTTGGGGGTAGGCTGCATTCATGTTCGCCGTTCTGGCCTCGGGTTTCTCTCGAAATCATCAGTTCTATTTGATCTTCGCTACACAATGAATGCTTGCAGAGCATTTTTGCAGGCGGCAGCCTTTTCTGAATGATCGACTCGTCTCAAAAGTTGCTTTTCTTCTCGCCTTTTATAGCGGATCAGCGCTCGTGGGGTGTGCTGCGCGAGCGTTGGTGCGTCACTTCTCTTCGATTCGAGGTGTCCCTGTGTTGACTCGTCGCTGTCCGCCTCCGACAGCCCGAACGCTTCAGCGTTCCGGCTTCACACTCATCGAACTGCTGGTTGTGATTGCGATCATTGCAGTGCTGATCGCTTTGCTGCTGCCAGCGGTGCAGCAGGCTCGCGAGTCGGCGCGGCGGACTCAATGCCGCAACCATTTGAAGCAGTTTGGTCTGGCGATGCACAATCATCATGACACCTACCTCGTGCTCCCGTCGGGCGGAACCGGGTGGACCTATCATATGACTTACACGACCAACGGAGCACCTGAAGTGGCTCCTCGACAGAATGGGGGCTGGGGATTCCAGGTCTTGCCGTTTATTGAAGGGCATCTGGTCTGGAAAGGGGGCAGTTCGACGACCAACATGGAGCGTTCCATTCTGGCCATCAGCACTCCCAACGTTCTGTTCTTTTGTCCCAGCCGCCGGTCTCCGTCGGTGAACCCGCCGACGGCCGATTGGTATACGGACCCCTCCAATAGCGGGCTGACCTTTGCCCATGCGCAGACGGACTACGCCTCCAGTAACGGTCAAAACACGGGGGCCATCACACAGACGAAATCACAGCGATTTGCGGACATTTCCGACGGCACTTCGCAGACGATGTTGTTGGGAGAAAAGAAGCTCGACCGCAGTGCCTTGGGGCAGTATCAGGGAGACGACAACGAAGGCTATACCGCCGGTTGGGACCACGATACGGTCCGCTGGACGGATCGAGCTCCCGCAGTCGATACGAACATTGCCGGAGGCTGGGGGGAGCAACGCTTTGGATCGTCCCATCCCGGCGGATTTAATGCCCTGTTCTGCGATGGGGCGGTCAAAACGATCAATTACAACATCAGTCTGACCGTGTTCGGACTGATTGGCGACCGGGCCGACTCGCAGCCACTGTCGTTTGAATGATCGGAATCGGCGCTGGATCGCGGGGCGTGAACGCCATGCGGGATTCTGGGAGGGTGAGGCTCCTGCCGAACCGCTAGGTCTTTCGAATCTCAGTAGACTAAGCGGTTCGGCAGGGGCCTCACCCTCCCAACGATTCGAATCACCATGATTTCAAAATCCGTGGGAATCTCTGTTCAAAAATCCCTCACGGCGTAGCTGGTGGGTGGTCTTCATTCCCAGCGCCGCCTGCCCCATGGCGGTGCGGCGTTCGGTCATTTTTTGTTGGACTCTTTACTTCAGTTACTTCAAGTGGGCCAAGAAATCTATGTCTCAAAAAACTCAGGTCCGACTGGTGGCGCTGTGGGCGATGTTGTGGGCCGTGATGCTTGCCGGGTGTGGCGGTGCCCCCAGTGGTCCGCCCCGTATTCACGTCAAAGGGCGCGTTTCGAATAAGGGAGAGCCTCTTAAGGTTCGAGCGATGGTCGGGCGAGTCCAGGTGACATTTTATCCGGTCACAGCGCCCGGCGCACCGCACTCTGATCCCCAGGAAGCCGCCGTGAAACCGAATGGTGACTTCACCGTTCCGGGCACCGACGGCAAGGGAATTGTCGCGGGCCAGTACAAGATTGCGGTGCGACAGTGGGAAGAATTTCCCAATAAAGATCTGTTGGCTGGCAAGTTTGACGAAAAGAATACGAAGTTGATTCGCGAGATCACGGGCCGAGACGCCGTGGTGATTGACGTTAGTGAATAAATCGTTCGGATCCGCTAGGCCTTCCACCAGTCGTCGATTTGCTGCATGAGGACCTTCGGACGGTGTCGGTAAACTTGCCGTCCGAGGTCGAATGCGGCGCGTTCTAATTCGCTGCGTCGACGGTCGATCACAACCGTTAGATCTTCGAGCTCGGCATCATGTCCCCCGGCGATGGCTTCGGTCATGACGACTTGATGCAACATGGCGAGGTCGTGATCGTCCCCCAGAATCTCGGCCAACTGATCGAGCTCGTGGCCGAATTCATCCTGCATTTTCTCCCAGACGGGTTTCAGTACCTGCAGTTGGTACCAGAGGCACTTGACCTGTTTTCGCCAGTCGTGCAGGTGTTCTGCGGTTTGATTGGTAGTGGCGATGCTGAAGGCCTGTGATCCCGCGATGTAGACCTCTTTCAACCCTCGCCGTAGTACAGGCCACGTTAAATGTGAGAGCTGTTTTGCGGCAAGATATCGTCGCGCGTGACGGAGGTGTCGCATGACATGGTGGCGATGCAAACTGGTGGCCCAGAATTGGTCACAGATCTGCTGTTTGCGGGTCTCTAAGAATTCCCGAAAATCGGCACAGGCCCGCAGTGACAAATTGTCGTTCGAATTGCGGAGCAGTTTGTCGAAGGTTTCGATCAGGACTTGCGCATCGCGAACGTCTCGCAGCGGTTCAGCCGTTTCACGGAAACAATTCTTTTCGCGACGGAATGTCTTTTGATGCAGCCCTGCTCGCACCAGTCGGAGAACGGCCCGGACTTTTTTGAGGCGTTTCCGAATGTCATGAATCGCGTCGTCCTGCTGTTTCTCGTCGAAGTGGTCTTGCGATAGATTGTGTAGAGAGGCGTCGATTTCACGCTGCACAATCTTCTGGGTGCGTGGCCCTACTGCGGTGGTTGGTTTCAATCGCAGTGTCATGTCGTGCCTTGGTCCCCACGACCTGGGCCGTGGAGATCGTAGTGGAGTGTTGTCGTGGAGTTGAGTAAGGACGCCTCTGGAGACAGTTCAAGTTGAGTTTGTCGGTGGATCCCATTCACGTCAATTGCGGAGACTGCTCGCGGATCGCTATTCCGTGGATCAAGACTTTTGCACATAATCCACAATATTGAAACCAGGAGCGCGCGGATTGGGTATCTCTTCCCACTTTGGGATCTTGATGATACACCTGAACCGTTGGTCGAGAGGAGATTTTCTCTGATGCTTCGCCGAATGTTTTTCCAAGTGTCGATGGTTTTTGCGCTGTGCCTGCTGGCCGGCGCCGGTCTGGAGTCTGCTCAGGCTCAGACGGTGGCACGTTGCGGGCAAGGCTGGCTGGAGATGGTCGACGGCTACCCCGTCCTGCATCTCAAGGGTACCCACTATGAGATGGGTTATCAGCACGGAGCCTTGCTGAAAGAGCACGTCAAACAGAACTTGTCCTATATCATCCTGGAAAAAGGTTCGGAGACCCTGGAGTTTGGGCCGCTGAAAGTCAAACCGCGCGAAGTGATCGACGGCATCGTTCGCGGGCAGAAGAAGTATGTCCCGGCGAAGTATCATCAAGAGATGGCCGGGATGGCGGCTGCCACGGGAATGTCTGTGAAAGACATCATGGCTGGCAACTACTTGCCCGAGCTGTTTCATTGCAGCGGATTTGCCGTGATGAACTCGGCTACCAAAGATGGCACCTTGTATCACGGCCGCGTGCTGGATTATGCCATCGACTGGAAACTGCAGGAACACGCCGTTCTGATCATTGCTGAACCCACCGGGGGCATTCCGTTTGTGAACGTGACCTACGCCGGCTTCATTGGTTCTGTGACTGGAATGAACGCCCAGCACGTGTCGATTGGGGAAATGGGAGGCGGCGGTTTAGGACATTGGCAAGGTGTGCCGATGGCGTTTCTGGTCCGCGAAGTTCTGGAGACAGCTCCTGACCTGGATGCCGCGATCGCCGTGTTTCGTGACCAGCCGCGAACCTGCCAATACTTCTACGTGATCGCCGACGGTAAGACGAATCGCGCGGTTGGAATGGAAGCGTCCTGGGATGCGTTCAGCGTGATTCTGCCGGGACAAGCTCACGAGCGACTTCCCGATCCCGTTCAAGACGCGGTATTGCTCTCTGCCGGTGGCCGGTACAAAGAATTGGTCAAACGGGCCAAGGACAGTCACGGGAGTTTTGAGGCCGAATCGGCACTCCGCTTGATGGATTGTCCCGTGGCGATGAAGTCAAATCTCCACAATGCATTGTTCGAACCGAAGAGCACGAAGTTGTGGGTGGCCAATGCCTCGGCCGATAAAAAGCCCGCCGCTGAGCAAAAATACCATGCATTCCAATTGTCTGAATTGCTGCAACGCAAAGCCGATCCCGCTGCTCAGGAGATCCCCTTGATCGGCCAGGCCACGGCAACGGTGGCGCCCGACAAGAAGTAGCATTTGCGGCATGATGGAATCGATCATCAGTCTGCGGGCAGAACTAATACTGCGTCACGGCTAAGAATTCGGATTGCGTGCCACTGCTTTGCGACCGTACTCGATCGTTAAGCAGTGCCCGGGCGGCTTGGAATACACTGCTTAACAACTGA
>JAZKFE010000142.1:9082-12729 GCA_040386595.1 Planctomycetota bacterium
TACAGTTGCAAAGCAGTGGCGCGACAATACCTCGGGGGGGATCCCAAATCGAAGCTGTGACACAGAACTAGCCAAGAGAATTTTTTCCAAATGCCGAGGTGCAGTTCAGGTCCATTGAAATACCACAGCGACCGCTTCTTGGGGCCTTCCTCCAGGAGCGATTTCTGACAGCCTGGAGGCGTCCCACGACGCCTCGGCTGTCGGTCCCTTTACAAAACAGGAATCATGATGTCTTGTGCCATTGGACAGCCCCTTTGGGGTTGTCAGGATTTTGTATTGGAGGCTGGTAATGACGGACATTTATCTGGGATTGGCCATTTCGGGGGCCGTTTCCTTGATCGCATTCGCGTTTGCATCAATCCTCAGTCGTAATGCTTCACCACGGTTGTGTGATCTACTGGGTATTGCCTTGGTTTTGTATTTGGTGCTCTTCATTCGCGACCTGTGGAGTTCTCAATTTCTGGCGCAGCTGCTGCCCTTTTCCAACTTGATTGTGCTGGGCAACTGGATGGCTCCCACGGTGGCTGCGTTGGGAGGCTTGGCCTGGCGGCGTGTTCCCGGCCGCTTTTTTCGTAAGAGCTTGCTGATTGGGTCGATGCTGGCCATCGCGGGTTATTCACTGTGGCATCCGTTAACGGGCGAAGTTCCGCGGTGTACCAACCTCTGGCGCAACGATGTCTGCCTGCAAAGCACCGACGCTTCCTGCAGCCCGGCGAGTGCCGCGACTCTGTTGCGGTGGTATCACATTCCGGCGACCGAACAGGAAATGGCGGATCTGTGCCTGACGCGAAAGGAAGGAACTTACTGGCAAGGCCTGTACCGGGGCCTCAAACTGAAAACGTTTGGAACCGCTTGGGATGTGGAAGTCTTCTCGGCACGTGATCTGGAGCAGTTGATGGAGAAGACGGATACGGGGCCCGCAATCATCACTGTCGGCCTTCCCAAGAATTCGGAGTATGATCCGATTTATGAAGAACAATGGGGTTGGAGGCCCGGCGTTTCACACTCGGTAGTCCTGTTCCGATTTCTGGACCGACAGCAAGTGCGCATCGGGGACCCTTCTGTAGAGGAAGGGCAAGAGTACTGGACTCAGAAAGACCTGCGTTTACTGTGGCGTGGCTATGGGCTGCGACTGGTGCCCCGTTCCAGCAAGGCCAACCGACTGACGACGCAATCTTAAACGGAACGCTCAACGGCGGCGGATTTGGACTTTTCAGATTCGGGTTTTGTCATTCGTCTGGGGCATGTACCGAACCACATGGCGAAACGGGGCTCTTCCTTCTAAAATCGCCATTTGCCGGAGTGAGCTGAGCGATCGCTGCGGAGCGGGTTGTGCCTTTGGGCGCAGCACGTTCCGGGGAGGAAAGTCCGGGCTCCATAGAACGCAGTGGTGGGTAACGCCCACCGTCCGCAAGGATCGGGACAGTGCCACAGAAAGTATACCGCCACGCAGGTACGCTTGCGGGGTAAGGGTGAAACGGTGCGGTAAGAGCGCACCAGCAGTCCGGGTGACCGGCTGGCTAGGTAAACCCCACTGGGAGCAAGACCAAGCAGAGAGGAAGGCCGACCTTCGGGAAGGCCTGCGGGGCTGTTCGTTCCGTTTGACTCTCGGGTAGGTTGCTGGAGGTTGCGGGTAACCGCCGCCCTAGAGAAATGATCGTTCTCGACAAAACCCGGCTTACAGGCTCACTCCGGCAATTTTTCTCTTGAGAGATCTCATCATGATCTGCTCGGCGGTTGATCGCCCGTTGGCGTTTCCTGCGTGTCTCGCCTGCGTACTTTTGGCGCTCTTGGTTGGGCCACTTCTCGCGGATCCGGATGAGGGACTGTTGTCTCTCCGCGATCCGGAATTCGCCCCACAAAAGATCGCTTCGCTCGTCACACAGCTGGGCGATCCCGATGACAAAATTCGTCTTAAGGCCATTCAGAAATTAATTGACCGGGGACCAGAAGCACGAGTCGCCATTCCCAAACTATTAGATCTGTTGGACGATAACAGTACGATTATCGGACCATACGTCAACGTCGACACGATCAGCATCAAGGCCGCGGAAGGCCTCGCTGCGATTGGGCCTGAAATGGTATTACCGGTGAGTCGCCGATTTCCTGGTCAATCGATGGCTACCCAACATCGCGTTATTTTGATGGCGCGTCAGATGGGATTTAACGCGCGAGGGCTACTTCCGGTTTTTCTCGACGCATTCCAGAATACGGAAAAAAACGAGGATACCGGGTATCGAAGTGGATTGCTTTCAGCCATCGCGGCAATTGATGCGAGTGGGAAGGTTGCCGTGCCCCTCTTGGTGAAAGCCGTCCAACAAGACGGAAGTGAATCGGGACGGCATACCGCGGTCGAAATGTTGAATCGTTCTGAGTATTTAGAACAGGTTTACTGGCGTGAGCGCGCTCCCGCGGTGACTTGGTTCCGCGAGCCAAACCTTGAGTCCAAACCGGCTGTCGATGCGCTTCTCGCGGCATTGAGTGATCGATCAGAGGAAGTGCGAGCCGCGGCCGCCTTCTCGATCTCTACATATCCTGAGTCCGCTAAAAGAGCTCTTCCAGGACTGATTCGGTTGTTGGACGATCCTGAGTTTTACACAGTTGCTTATTCCAATCATGCCGTCGATGGGGTGCCAGTTGCGGATGCCGCTGCGACAGCCTTGTCTCGAATGCATGCGGATGCTGATGAGGTTTTGCTGCCGCTGGTTAAGTATGTGAGCGGTAGCCGAAAGATGCGAATGGATCTCGTTGCCGATCTTGTGGTTCATTCCAAGCAGCCGGTGGATCGATTGTCCAAATTGCTAGGGGGAGAACATCCCGAGGTTGCGTTACAAGGGCTCGCACGGCTTGGTCCCGCAGCACGCTCGGCGATACCCCTGGTCAAAGCTGTTACTTCTCCAAACGATTTGTTTATTGTTGATAAGGTTAAGATGACCCTGGCTTGTATCGATCCCCAGGGCCACCCGAAAGCCGTTCAGGCCGTTGAGCGAATGTTGGGCTTCTCTCCTCCAGAGACCTGTCGTTTCTTGCGCGCTGCTGGCCCTTCAGCGGCATTTGCTGTTCCGTTTCTAAAAACGAGATTTGGAGAAAAACAAATCGCCGGAAAATTCGACTCGGACGTTATCGCCACTTTAAAAGCCATGGGGCCGGAAGCGTCGTCCGCCGCGCAGCTTGTGATCGATTCCCTGACCGAAAACGGCAGCTATTTTGACGGTGAGGTTGAAATCGCCTTGGTCCATTTTGGTTCCGGAGCAGTTCCCCCTCTCGTTACCGCGCTGAAAGATTCCCAAAAATCTCCGTCGCAACGCCTCGTCTGTTTGCGCGTTCTTGGGGCTTTAAAAATCCACGATGAAGAGGCAATCTCTGTGATCGCGGCGCACGCCGATAGCGCGTACCCGGTAGTCCGTGAAGCATCCGCCAAGGCTTTAGGGTTGATTGCAGCTCAACCAACGCAGGCGTTGCCCGTCTTGCAACGACTGCTGGTTGATCCGCGTCCTTTGGTACGTGCGGCTGCAACCGAGAGCTGCGGTTCCTTTGGCGAGAGGGCAAAATCTCTCGTGCCGGCTTTGGTCGGACAACTGTCAGATGAATATCTCGATGTTCGAGTATCCGCCGCTTCGGCCTTAGGGCGAATCGGACCGGCTGCC
>JAZKFE010000143.1:0-8234 GCA_040386595.1 Planctomycetota bacterium
CATCGCCTGCCGGCCGTGCTGTGCGGGTTGTTGCTGCTGTCGGGGCTGTTCGCTCCGGTCGCTGCACAAGCCGCCGACAACGAAGTGGATTTTAAGCCGCTGTTTAATGGTAAGGATCTCGATGGCTGGGATGGGAATCCCAAGTTCTGGTCGGTCAAGGATGGAATGATCACCGGCACCACGACCAAGGAAAATCCGACTCAGGGCAACACGTTCCTGATTTGGAAGGACGGCCAGGTCGATGATTTCGAACTGCGGCTGGAATATAAGCTCATCGGGGGGAACTCCGGGATTCAATACCGCAGCAAGGACCACGGAAACTGGGTGGTCGGTGGCTACCAGGCTGATTTCGAGGCAGGAAATACCTACTCGGGAATCAACTACGAAGAACGCGGCCGTGGGATTCTGTGTCAGCGCGGTGAGAAGTCCGTCATCGATAAGACCGGCAAGATCAATGCCGAACGCGTGACGGAATCACAGAAGCTGCAGGACGCGATCAAGAAGGAAGACTGGAACGAATACGTCATCACCGCCAAGGGCAACCATCTGGTCCACAAGATCAATGGCAATGTCACCGCTGATGTGACCGACAACCAGGTCGAGAAGCGATCGATGTCGGGCATCCTGGCGTTGCAGTTGCACGCGGGGCCGCCGATGGTGGTGCAGTTCAAGAATATTCGCATCAAGCGGATCAAGCTGGCCGACAATCGCAAGAAGGCCGTGTTGGTGGCTGGTCGGCCGAGCCATGCGGCTGGCGATCACGAACACAACGCCGGCGTGTTGTTGATGAAACAAGGCTTGGCGAGCGTCCCGAATTTGCTGGTTCAGGATTACCACAACGGCTGGCCGAAAGATGCGTCGGCGTTTGATAATGCCGATACGATTTTGTTCTATGCCGATGGCGGCGCGGGACACCCGGCGATTCAAGATGACCATCTCGTGAAGCTGCACAAGTTGATGGAAGATGGCGTGGGTCTGGTTTGCGTGCACTACGCTGTCGAAGTGCCGAAAGAGAAGGGCGGAGCGGAGTTCCTGGACTGGCTCGGCGGCTACTTCGAGCCCAACTGGTCGGTGAACCCGCACTGGACGGCGAAGTTCGAAAATCTTCCCAACCACCCGGTGACACAAGGGGTCAAGCCCTTCGAAATCAATGACGAGTGGTACTACCACATGCGGTTTCGGGACAAGATGGTCGGCGTCACTCCGATCCTGACCGCCCTGCCGCCGAAGAGCACTCTCGAGCGTGGTGACGGGCCGCACAGCGGCAATCCGGCCGTGCGTGAAGCAATTGCCAAGGGCGAAGTTCAACATGTTGCCTGGGCCTCAGAACGAGCCGGCGGCGGCCGGGCGTTTGGTTTCACTGGCGGCCACAATCACAGCAACTGGGGTAACGACAGTTTTCGTCGCCTGGTGCTGAATGCCATCACCTGGACGGCTCATGTGGATGTCCCAGCAGACGGCGTGCAGTCGACCGTGACGAAGGAGGAACTGGCTCAGAACCTCGACCCGAAGGGGAAGTAGTCGCTGACTGCTGAGTTGTAACAACGTACAAAAGTAACAGGGCTTCCCGTGAATCGTCGCGGGGAGCCCTTTACGTTAGTCTCGGGATTCTTCGTCGGCGAGCGTCCAGCGTCAGCTGGATGGTTGTTAGACGCTGTCCGTCACGATGTGATGAGCCTTCACAAGTCGCCAACAACCATCCAGCTGACGCTGGACGCTCGCCTACGAACAGAAGAACGCGTTGACTCTCTAAAACGGCAACCTCTTGTTCGCTGCGCTCACCCAGATTCGAGAATCTGGGCTACCCATCCACTGCGTCGATGAAGACACAAGCGTTAAGTTAAACCACTTCCGCCAAGACGGTACTGCACGAAGCGCCCTGATAGAAAGTTCTATTGGCCAAAGTCAGCGGGTTGCTGGATGGATGCTTGAGGGCGTTCTCGCAGGCTGGGAGGCAGCGGGCGTCGTTCGCGGCGGGGACGGACTTCACGGGCCCGATTGGCGTTCGGATCGACGGAATAAACTTGCAGGCGACCGGGTGCTTCAGCGGCTCGGGGCTGCAGGCGGGCTTCATACGGCAATCGCCGCGTCACATTGGCCAGGCACCGGATGGCGCCTCCCAGTTGGAAGATGGGAGAGACGTCGACGGGGCGAACTTCAAAGCCCAGGGCGCGGTAGATCTGAGCCGCTGCGTGGTCGAGTTCCGGGATGTGATAAATCGGCATGAAGACGACTCGTTGGCCGTTTTGATAGTCCATCAGGACATTGTTGTAAGTGACCATCCAGTCCTTCTCGACATTGATCAGCGAAGGCATCCGAATCACTTGGTAACCCAGGCTGGCGAGCTGGTCAGCGACATCGTCGAACTGCGTCTGACGCAATGAGTCGGGGGCGAGGACGTCGAAATCAACCTGCACCTGGCGATCCCGGTGCGGAATCGTGAAGCTTGATTGGCCATCCAGCAGACGACAGCCTTCCGAGGGACTGGAGACCAGGATCGTCCGGGAATCAATCGGGGTCAGATACATGTCGGTGTGAATCCAGGGGGTATTTCCATCTTTCGCCTGGATGGCGACCACTGGTCGTCCGAAGATGCGTCCCAGTTCGGCGAACATGGACGCTTCTGACCGAAAGCGATGAGTGTTGTCGTCGAACGCATTGGCTCCGACGAAGACCTGCCGTCGATTGGAGACGACATTTCCCCCTTCGAGATGGAACGCATTCAGCGTGACGCCCGGAACCAGGCCGGTTTGCCACAGCAGGGAAGACAGGACCAGGTCGTTTTGCTTTTCGGTGTCGTAGCTGAAGTGGGCAGTCGGAACGAAGCAGGCTGCGGCACGCCCGTCGGGCATTTGGCGGCAGATGCGACGATCGCGGGCCCACACCGTAATGGGACGATTGACGTTGATGACCTGGACGTTGCGGCCGTTCGCACTAGCGGCGGCTCCCCAGCGTTGGTTGAAGGCTTCGACGGACCCTTCATTCGGGCAGCAGACCTGCAACCGCACATTGGGGCCAAGGTGCTGGAATAAATCGTAAAATGGGGCGCCGAGCTCCCCTTCGCTATTAGCCGCGTAATGCAGCAGCAGTTCCGAGATCGGGCCGCCATCGTCGGCCACGAGTCCGGGGGTTGCCGGCTGTTCGTGTTCTTCGGGGGATTCGTCGAGTTCCCGCGGCGGGGCCGGTTTGACAACGCGACGGGCCGGGCGGGGCGCGGATTCGTGCCATTTGGAATCGTGATCTTCGACCGCATCACGTTCGTTGTCCGGCCGTTCGGTCGAGTCGTCGTTCTGGTTTCGGTCGAACACGTCTCGGGGGGCGTTTTCCCGAGGGTTGGTTTCCTGGGACGGTCGCGGCCGCCGATAGGGCGTGTAACGACGTGCCGGGGGATCGGACTGATCCGCGGGTTCTTCGTCCTGCTGCTCGGTGGGCGTGGAGAATTGCTCACGCCGAGCCGGACGATAGCCTTCCGCCGAGATGGCGATGCCGCTTAACCCTAGTGCCAGCAAGGTGATGCAGGCAATGCTGCAATGGACCATCCGCGTCCCACGTCGCCCGGAAAGGCGCGTCACTGGATCGTCAATGGCGCTGTTGATGTCTAAAGAAGACTGCACCCCATGCCCTCTCTACAGATGTCTGCTGTCCGCAATGATGGTTTCCTCGTTCGCTGCTGGCGTGGGCACCTGAGCGGGGCGAGGGGATATCAGTTTGGTGGGAAGTCGTCAATCCGAGTTGTCTGGCGGGAGCTCGAACTTGCCTGGCTTTGGGACGACGAACGAGGGTTTTCTTTGTCCTGCTCCAGCGAGAAAGACAATTTGTAGATTCTCGTGCGTCGTAGTAGTAGCAGTATCGGCCAGTCCTACTCCCGTCGATCTAGTTTTTTCCCGGAGGCGGGTGTGCATAATTTGGGCCGCCCGTTGCAAAAATTCGGATCAGGCCGGTCCTGCGACCATTCCTACTGCAACCCTACACCTGAAATGAGCCGACTGAAGCCAAAATCTGACTGCGCAATGCCTGAAATTCGCCGTCTGCGATCACTGGCGTAAGGCTGGTGGTTGATATCGGTTGAGGGAGATCAACCCAGCTGCGGCAACCGGCGAAGTGGGGCGAATTGGGGATTTCTGCCGCGTCCGCCGATTTGTAAATTCTTACCACCAGGAGAAACAGTCCGGGCTGCCGGTAGTGGAAGCGTTCCGTGACGGTGCGCGGCGACCACCAATGCCAGCCGGCAAGATTTGCCAGTCGGTGTTCCTCGTGCAGTTCGAGGACATCGGTGACTTCCGCCAGCAGATTCAGGGGGATGCGGTCGTCGGCCGGGCGGTTGTCGAGTGTGGATTGCAGGCTGGGCCAGGCTTCGGGAGCCAGTTTGTCCTGGTCTTCCTGATGCAGGTAGGTGGGGAAGAGCCAAAAATGGCGATGGGCTACTCGGAACCCATTTTGACCTTCATGGATGCCCCCTTTTCGCAAAATAATCGTTTGCTGGCCCAGCGCCAGGCCTTCGCAGATGGCGGCCCATTCTTTGAAGGCAATCTCACAGGTGGGGGGCAGCACGGCGGGCCTCCATTCGTAGCCCGACTTGGGGTCGGGATTTTTTAAGGATGCGACGAGAACCCGACTCAACGAGCCGGGCGATGGGCGACAGGGGCATTTTCGCGGCCGTTCGCCACTTGCCAAGTCCAGCTGTTGGCTCTACCCTGCTAAAATAGGCCGGTTTTGAGGTATTTAAGCAGATTTGGTGCGAGTGCCTTTCGGGACAGCTATCGAGGATTCACTTTCAGTGCGCATTCGAGGTGATTGGGTAGCCCAGATTCTTGAATCTGGGTGAGCGAAGCGAACAAGAGGTTGGGGCTCATTCGACTTTTGAATGTCACTCTCTATGTCGGGTTTCCCGACGGGGAATTGTTCGTCGATGAAAAACACGGAAGCAAGTCGCTGGTCGCTTCCCTGAGTTTAGGTGGAGGCGCCGGCTCTCAAAAACTGCAACCTCTTGTTCGCTGCGCTCACCCAGATTCGAGAATCTGGGCTACCCATCGACCTTGCTGAGTATGACGACCGCGTCAAAGCGTCTTGGTTTTGACCGCTTCAAATAGATTTGATGGAACGAAGGCAATATGACGCGTGTTACCCAGCCGATTGGCGTGGCAGTCGTAGAATTTCAGGGGCAATATCTGGTCGGTATTCGCGGGGAACAAGGGCCACTGGCAGGCTACGCGGAGTTTCCGGGCGGGAAATGCTTGCCGAATGAACGGCCTGCCGATTGTGCGTGTCGCGAATGTTTTGAAGAGTCCGGGTTGACTGTCACGCCGGCGAAATTGCTGTTGAATGCCGCGTATGAGTACTCGCACGGGACGGTCGATTTGCACTTCTGGTTGTGTCACCCGTCCGATCCGGCGCAGGTCGTGGACCGCCATCTAGGCTTTCATTGGGTACCGCAAACCGAGCTGAAGACCTATCGTTTCCCCGAGGGAAATCTGCGTTTGATTGAGCTGCTGACCACTGGGAACGTGTCGGCGAATCTCTCTTTGTGAATCGAAAGTTACGTTTGTCATGGATTCGAAACAACACATCCTGGGGGCCATTCGGCGGAGTGCGGTTCCCCAGTCGGACTTACCTGAATTGACCGGGCCGTGGATTACTTATCCCGATAAGACTCAGCAGTTTCTGGAGCTGGTGACGTCAGTGGGGGGGCGTCCCGTGGTCGTACCCGATGTGGCGGCGGCCCAGGCGGATCTGCAGCAATTTCCTCCGTATATCACCGCCAAGCGGATTTTTTCTACGGTCGCGGGAGTTGGGGCGAACAACGTCGATCTGGAAGCCGTTGCGGATCCACATGACCTAGAAGATCTGGACATTACCGTCCTGCCCGGCGACTTCGCGGTGGCAGAGAATGGTGCCGTCTGGGTGACCGATCACGCGTTGAAACATCGGGTCGTCTACTTCATCACGCAGCACTTGGTCTTGGTCGTGCAGGCTTCACAGATCCTCGACAATATGCATCAGGCGTATGCTCAGCTGGCATTTCCGGACGCTGGCTTCGGGGTGTTTATTTCGGGGCCTTCCAAGACGGCGGATATTGAACAGTCGTTGGTCGTGGGAGCGCACGGGGCTCGATCGTTGACGGTCTATGTGATTGGTGGTTGAGTTTTTTCTAGAAATTGGAGGATCTCACGCAAAGGCGCGAAGACGCAAAAGGATTAGGAACAATTGAGGTTGTGGTGTGTTCGAGCTCAATCGCCACGATGAGATTGAAATTTTGGTTTCTGATTTTGCGCCTTGGCGCCTTTGCGTGAGACAATTGTCTTCGGCGAGATTGAATGAGCGGCAACCTCTTATTTGCTGTGCTCACCCGGATTCGAGGACTTGGGCTGCCCGGTGGTTGAGGCTACGTCAAATCAACTTATGTTGATGGTTGCGTGTGGTGGATATCACAGACATAATGGCTATTTGTGTGTGATCACCTTCCCCGTTTTGCTCTGAAGGGTTGGCCTATGTCTACGACTCCTCGTCCAGGTGTGAATCGTCGCGAATTTGTGAAGCAATCTGCGCTCTTGGCGGGGGCGACCTTTGCAATTGGCGGTACGAAATCCTCGGGCAACATTCTTGGGGCGAATGAATCGATTCGCATCGCTTGCGCGGGGCTGAATGGACGAGGGGCCGCGCACGTGGGGGCTTATGCGGGAATGAAGGGGGTGGAGATCACCTATTTGGTCGACCCCGATCAGCGCACGTTTGCGGCTCGAGCCAAGACCATCAAGGAGAAGAGCGGCGTCACACCCAAAGAGATCGCGGATATTCGCGAAGCTTTGGATGATAAGAACGTGGATGCTGTGTCCATTGCGACTCCCAATCATTGGCACGCCTTGATGACCATTTGGTCGTGCCAGGCAGGGAAAGACGTCTACGTAGAGAAACCGTGCAGCCACAACGTGCACGAAGGCCGCGTCGCCGTCGAGGCGGCTCGGAAGTTTAACCGCATTGTGCAGCATGGGACGCAGAGCCGCAGCAATCCGGCCAAGGCCCAGGTGATGGATGTCATCAAGTCGGGGCAGTTGGGCAAGCTGCTGGTTTCCCGAGGCTTGTGCTACAAAAATCGCAACAGCATCGGGGTGAAGGTGGCGAAGGCTCCTCCCGCGGTGCTCGATTTCAATCTGTGGCTAGGGCCGGCACCCGAGCAACCGTTTCACGAGAATCTGGTGCCTTACAACTGGCATTGGTTCTGGGATATTGGCAACGGCGACATTGGCAATCAGGGGGTGCATGAAATGGACTTGGCTCGCTGGGCCATCCCAGGTGCCACGTTGCCCAAGAGTGTGCTCAGCGTGGGGGGCCGATTTGGCTACAAGGACCAGGGGCAGACGGCCAACACGCAGATTGCCATCTTCGACTATGGCGAGACGCAGTTGATCTTCGAAGTGCGGGGGCGTCCAACGAAACCGTTCCACAATCAAGGTGTCGGGAACGTGTATCATTTGGAAGGCGGCATTATCGCGGGGACGACCTTCTATCCGAAGGGCAGTACCGAGGCCGCGCCGTTGCCCAAGGTCGAATCGACCCGCGGTCCGGGTGGTGAGGATCACTTCGGGAACTTCATCGCCGCGGTGCGCAGCCGCAAGCAAGCAGATCTCAACGCGGATATTCTGGAAGGTCACTATTCCAGTGCGTTGTGTCATCTGGCGAATGTTTCCTATCGCCTGGGAACCGAGGCTCCGTTTACGACCAAATTGCCGGCGTTCGAAGGCAACGCCGATGCGTTGGAAACGCTGCAGCGGACCGCGGAACATCTCATGGACGATGTGAAGGTGGATCTCGCGCAGACTGAATTGCGCGTCGGCCGTCGTCTAACGGTGGATGCCAGTACGGAATCGGTGATGAATGACGCCGATGCCCAATCACTGCTGACTCGCAATTATCGCAAGCCGTTCATCGTGCCCGACATTGCCTAGTTTTCAAAGCTGACTGTAAGCATCCCGGCCACTCCGTTGGAGTGGCCGGGATGCTTTTCTTTGTACTGGGGCAATCCTTGCGTTACTTGCTTCGTGTTACTAAATGATCTTGCACGATTCTGGGCCATCTCCAGTCGTGCCAAGGTTTTGTGACTGTACTCAGTCGTTAAACAGTGCGGTCGAGATGCGTCTGTCACAGAGTGAGTACAAGGTGACTACCGGCACTGCTTAACGACCGAGTACGTTCGCAAAGCAGTGGCACGAGGCCTGTACCAGAATTACGCAAGGTTA
>JAZKFE010000144.1:0-2333 GCA_040386595.1 Planctomycetota bacterium
ACAACAACAGTCTCTTCAGCAGCCAGCCCACCATTAATGCTGATGGCACGCTGACTTACACCGCCGCTCCTGACGCGAGCGGAACAGCCACCGTCACTGTCAAGATTCACGACAACGGTGGGACCACCCCCAACGGGGTCGATACCTCGACCAACCAGACCTTTACCATCACCATCAACGCTGTGAACGATGTTCCGTCGTTCAACGTTCAGGCCAGCCACCTTTCCAGTGAAGATGCCGGGCCGCAGTCCATCGACGACTTCGCCACCAACATCTCAGCGGGGCCGACTGACGAAGTGGGCCAGGCGGTTAACTTCATTGTCACCAATGACAACAACGGTCTCTTCAGCAGCCAGCCCACCATTAATGCTGATGGCACGCTGACCTACACCGCCGCTCCCAATGCCAACGGAACAGCAACGGTCACCGTCAAGATTCACGACAACGGTGGAACAAGCAATGGTGGGGTCGATACCTCGACCACACAGACCTTTACCATCAGCGTCTATCCCGTGAACGACGCTCCGTCGTTCAACGTTCCGGCCGACCACACCTCGAACGAAGACGCGGGTGCTCAGTCGATCAACGACTTCGCCACCAACATCTCGGCAGGTCCGGCCGACGAATCAGGCCAAGCTGTCGACTTCATTGTCACCAACGACAACAACGGTCTCTTCAGCAGCCAACCCACCATTGATGCTGACGGCAACCTGACCTACACCGCGGCACCTAATGCCAACGGAACGGCCACCGTCACCGTCAAGATTCACGACAACGGCGGCACCACCCCCAATGGGGTCGATACCTCGACCACACAGACCTTCACCATTACCATCAACGCCGTCAACGACGCTCCGTCGTTCACCGTCGGTGGTAACCAATCTTCGAATGAAGACGCTGGTGCACAGTCTGTCACCGAGTTCATCGATAACTTCTCGACGGGGCCGGCGGATGAATCTGGGCAGATCGTCAACTACATTGTCACCAACGACAATAACTCGTTGTTCAGCTCTCAGCCCACGATCGACGCCAACGGCAATCTGACCTACACCGCGGCTCCCAATGCCAATGGCACCGCCATCGTTTCCGTGAAAATTCACGACAACGGCGGCACCAGCAACGGGGGAGTCGACACGTCAACCATCCAGACGTTTACGATCACCATCAACGCGGTCGACGACGCTCCTGTTGCGAACGACGCCATCTTTACCCTCTCCGAAACGGCCACGGTCGGCACGGCAGTCGGTACGGCCACGGCAACTGATCCTGATAGTGGTGACACCAAAACGTTCGCCATTACCGGCGGTAACACGGGGAACACCTTCGCCATTGATCCGGCGACCGGTGTCATCACCGTGCTCAGCACCGCGGCTCTGAACTTCGATACCAACCCCACCTTCAGCCTGCAGATCACGGTCACCGATGGGGACTCGTTAACTGACACGGCCACGGTGACGGTCAATCTCACTCGACAGAGCTACGTGCTGGAAGTGCATCTGCCCAGTGATCCTGCGACGTTCTACATTCGGCATGGCGAGACCGTCATTGATCCTGCAGCGAATGCCTACGACCTGGACAATCCACTGATCGACTACCGTGGCGGTCAACTGTCCATCCGGATTACCACGAACGCCCAGGGGAATGATCGACTCAGCATCATTTCGCAGGGCACGGGGGCCGGTCAGATCTCGGTCAAGGGTAAGGACGTCAGTTACGGCGGGGTGATCATCGGTCGGATTACTCAGCCCGGTACCGGACTGAAGGCGTTGACGATCACCTTTAACAACAACGTGACGGAAGCGGCCGCTAACGCGTTGATGAAGGTCGTCGCTTACAAGTCAACCGTCACCAGTCCCTCCGTCGCACCGCGAACCGTGACCTTCACGATCCAGAACGCAGCGGACACCGAGCACGCTTCCAGTTCGATCATCGTCAATGTCTCACGCAGTGCACCGGCCCGAGGTATCCAAGTTGGTGCGGGGCCCGTCTCCTACAACAGCGGTACCGGCGCAGTGGCCATTGCCCCAGCAGGCACGGTCATCAGCCCCGCGAATTTGGACTTCAACGGAGCTCGCCTCAAGATTGATATCACATCCGGTTCGAACAGTCAGAATCGCCTGGGAATCAACAATGTCGGCGGGATCACTGTGGTCGGCAAAAACGTCTTGTTCAACGGTAACACCATTGGCACAGCCACGCTCGGCAACAACTCGGTGTCGATCAAGCTGTCCTCGGTGTATGCGACTCCGGAAGCCGTTCAAGCACTGGTCCGAGCGATCTCGTTCTCCACCACTGCGGCCAACACCAATCTGGTCAATCGTGTCGCCAGCTTC
>JAZKFE010000144.1:2343-6437 GCA_040386595.1 Planctomycetota bacterium
AACGGCGTCGCAAGCCCACGGGTCACTCAGACCATCCAACTTGCGCCACAGTAATCGAAGTCGACAGTAAGCAGTAAAAAACGCGGGGACGGCCGACCAACTTGGTTTGCCGTCCCCGTTTTCGTTGACACATTCAGAAGGTGACGACGATTGGACTTTGCTCCCAGCCTCAGACCATGAACTATTTGAACTCCGGGATGATGAGGCTAGGGATTGATTCGTTGAGCCCCTTACTGGGGCATACGGGAGTTAGAACGGTTTCACGAAACGTATTCGCTCAAGCTGTTTGGGTAGCCCAGATTCGAGAATCTGAGTGAGTGGAACGAACAAGAGGCTGGGGCTCATTCGATTTCCGATTGTCATCCTCTGAGTGGGTTTCCCCACTGGCAATCGTTGAATGGTGATCCTGATATCGAGATCCCAAAGCCAGTATTTCCTGAGCGATAGAAGATGAGTCGGCCGCTTGAAGCAGGAGCTGACTCGCAAAAACCGCAACCTCTTGTTCGCTTCGCTCACCCAGATTCGAGAATCTGGGCTACCCATCGCATGCGTCTATGGAGATGCATGCGATGGATTCAACTGTTGCCACTCCTAGGCGGCCTTGAACGCTGGACGCTCGCCTACGAAGAATCTGGTGTATCACCGCCGCGGTGCTCACATGAATGCAACGTCCACAAAAAAACAGCCCGGAACTCCCACTGGAATTCCGGGCTGTTTGATTGATCGTGGCACCGAATCTGGCGGACTTTCGGTCCGCCAAACTCAGGGCCCATTTCTAATTACTTCTGCAACGCGGCCTGAGCGGCTGCCAGGCGAGCGATCGGTACACGGAACGGTGAGCAGCTGACGTAATCCAGACCAATGCGGTGACAGAACATCACCGAGGCCGGATCGCCACCATGCTCGCCGCAGATGCCGATCTTGAGGTCGCTGCGCTTGCTGCGGCCCTTGTCGACACCGATCTTCATCAACGAACCCACGCCGTCCTGATCGATCGTCTGGAACGGGTCGTTCGGGACGATGTCATGTTCGCGGTAGTAAGTGATGAATCCGCCGTAGTCGTCGCGGCTGATGCCCAACGTGGTCTGCGTCAGATCGTTAGTACCGAAGCTGAAGAACTCAGCACCGGAAGCAATCTGATCGGCCACGGCACAGGCGCGGGGCACTTCGATCATCGTACCGACCATGTAGTCGAACTTGACGTTCTTCTCGGCGAGCACCTTCTCGGCGATCTCGCGGATCGTCTTCTCTTGATCCTTGAACTCGGCCAGGAAGCCGACCAGGGGGATCATGATTTCCGGCTTCACGTCAATGCCTTCGGCCTTGACGATACACGCGGCTTCAATGATCGCCCGAGCCTGCATGGCAGTGATCTCGGGGTAGACGATGCCCAAACGGCAACCGCGATGACCGAGCATCGGGTTGGATTCGTGCAGTTCCTTAACCCGCTTGTTGATCGCTTCGCCCGACTGGCCGATCTTCTTGCCCAAGGCTTCTTGAGCGTCCTTGTCGTGCGGCAGGAATTCATGCAATGGGGGATCCAGCAACCGGATGGTCACCGGGCGTCCTTGCATCGCGCGGAACAGGCCGGCGAAGTCGTCGCGTTGGTGCGGCAACAGCTTCTCGAGGGCCTTCTCGCGAGCGGGCAGGCCGTCGGCGAGAATCATTTCGCGGAATTCGTCGATGTGGTTGAAGAACATGTGCTCGGTGCGGCACAGGCCAATACCTTCAGCACCGAAAGCCACAGCGCCTTCAGCCTGCTTCGGCTCGTCGGCGTTCGTGCGAACCTTCAACGTGCGGTACTTATCGACCCAAGTCATCAGCTTGGCGTAGCGCTGATAGATCTCGGATTCTTCGGGCTTCATCGTCTTCTCGATGAGCACCTGGACGATTTCGCTGGGCTTGGTATCAACCTTGCCTGCGAAGATTTCGCCAGTGAAACCGTCGATGCTGATGTAATCGCCCAGCTTCAGGACCTTGTCCTTCACCTTGACGGTACCGGCTTCGTAGTCGATGTTCAATTCACCGGCACCGACGATACAAACCTTACCCATCTGGCGGCTGACGAGAGCCGCGTGTGAGCTGGCGCCACCGAAGGCCGTCAGAATACCCTTGGCGACCTTCATACCACGCAAGTCTTCCGGGCTCGTCTCGCGACGCACCAGGATCAACTCGACGTTGTTGTCTTCGTTAAACATGCGTTCGGCGTCGTCTGCATGGAAGACGATCTTACCGGTCGCAGCGCCAGGACCGGCGTTGATACCCTTGGTCAGACCCTGACCAGCGGCGAGAGCCTTCTTCTTGCCAGCGGCATCGAAGATCGGCTGCAAGAGTTGGTTCAAGTCGTCAGCGGGGATCCGCTTGGGCGAGAGAGCGGTCTTCTCGTCGATCAAACCTTCTTCGACCATGTCCACAGCGATGCGGACGGCGGCGAAACCGGTACGCTTGGCATTACGCGTCTGGAGCATCCAGACTTTGCCCTTCTGGACGGTGAACTCGATGTCTTGCACGTCTTTGTAGTGCTTCTCGAGTGTCTTACCGATCTCGTTCAATTGCTTGTGAGCATCGGGCATGACCTGTGCCAAGGTCTCTTCGATCTTCTCGGGAGTCCGGATACCGGCAACGACGTCTTCGCCCTGAGCGTTGATGAGGTAGTCACCACAATAGCCGGGAACACCCAACGCACCGTCACGGGTCAAGGCCACACCGGTCGCACAATCGTCGCCCAGGTTACCAAAGACCATCGCCTGCACGTTAACGGCGGTACCCCATTCGTGGGGAATACCGTAGGTGCGGCGATAGACCATCGCGCGGTCATTCATCCAGCTGTTGAACACAGCACCGACAGCACCCCACATCTGCTCTTTGGGGTCGTTCGGGAAGTCGTGGCCGGTACGTTCCTTGATGGCGGCCTTGAACTCGGCAACGAGTTCCTTCAGGTGTTCGGCCGACAGCTGTGAGTCGATCTCGACGCCAGCCTTGTGCTTCTTCTCTTCGAGGATGTGCTCGAAGGGATCGATCTCGTTCTTGTTGCGGACCTTCAGGTCGAGAACGACGTCGCCGTACATCTGGACGAAGCGGCGGTAGCTGTCCCAGGCGAAGCGTTCGTTGCCGCTGACCTTGGCCAAGGCTTCGACCGTGGTGTCGTTGAGGCCGATGTTGAGGACGGTGTCCATCATACCGGGCATCGAGTCACGAGCACCCGAACGGCAGGAAACCAGCAGCGGGTCGGTCGTGCTGCCGAACTTCTTGCCCATCGTCTTCTCGACTTTGGCGAGAGCTTCTTCCACTTGCGCGGTCAGTTCCGGCGGGAACTTTTTGCCGTTGGCGTAGTAGTATGTGCATACGCCAGTTGAAATGGTGAAGCCTGCCGGCACGGGCAAGCCAATGTTAATCATCTCGGCGAGGTTAGCACCCTTACCGCCGAGCTCCGCTCGCATCGTTGCGTTGCCTTCGGACTTACCGTCGCCGAAGAAGAAGACGTATTTTTCGCTAGACATCTCAAAGGGTCCTCAAGGATCGGCCAAAGTGCTCAGGACGTAACCAACGCTCAGAGACACGACAACCAGGAAACCATATTCGCACGGGAAGCGACCGGGATCGTTCCGGGGTTTCTTTTCTGTATTCGGGCGAGTTTTTTCCGGCGAGCTGTGACGGCAAACACCCTCACGAACCCTGTTAAAAATTCGCCCCGACAGAAAAGTCGCACCGAGAGGTGACCAGAGCCCACATCCATATGAAGCGAACCCACTGGCGGCAGAGATAGCACTCTCTGAAGATCAGTCCGCGCACACTTCGCCCGCAGTTTCGCAATATCCGTGCAGGGCGATACCTTAATCACAACCGAACGAGAATTCAAGCCAGGACACAAATCACTACTATATATAACCTTACAGATTTATTAAGACCTTAACATTCCGCATCCAAGCACACGACGGGAAGCACCGCCACAAACGCCATGAAGGATCTAAGAAGGTGAGGCTTCTGCCGAACCGCTTAGTGCCTTCGTGGAAGTCGAGAACTTGATATGCGGAGCGATTGATCGCGATTTAGTCCCGACAGGGACGACAGAACCTAGCCGTGGGCGTCAGCCC
>JAZKFE010000144.1:6488-19077 GCA_040386595.1 Planctomycetota bacterium
GGGGCGACACTCTGCAGATTCGTAAGTGTCGCCCTTTCAGGGCTTTAGATCCGTTAAAGACGAGTCCGTGGGCTGACGCCCACGGCTAGGTTCTGCCGTCACTATCGGGACTATGAAAGAGCTCCAAACACATTGATAGCCTGTTCTGCAACCTTCCCCATTCCGCAAATGACAGCAAGAGTCTCTTTCCAATGGGACGCATTGAGGGTCAACGAAGACACGTCCTCTGAACCGCTTGTTGTTTCAAACCCGATCGACCTCGCGGTTCGGCGGGAGCCTCACCCTCCCAAGGATTCGACCGCGCGGCGAAATCCCAAATTCTTGAGGATTTCCGTGCAAAAAACCTATACCACGTTCTCCGCCAGCGTTCTCCGGGCAAATTGTGGAATCTCCGACAACTTTGAAACTCGGCGAAAAGTAAGACGGTATTCCATGAGCCACGGAAGGTAAACGAACCTGAAATCACGTTGAGCTGTCTTCGATGCGGCTGTTGGTTGATCTGGACACAATTTACGACTCCAGGTATTGATCGACCGCTACGTCAGTTAATTCAGCCAGCGACTGAGGACACCACATGGAGACGACCGACGCGAAACGGAAGCCGGGTCGGCCTCGCGAAGAGGGCCTGGCGACCAGACGACGAGAAGAAATCCTTGACGCAGCAACAGCTTGCTTCGCTCAACTGGGTTACAGACTGACCGACATCCAACTGGTTGCGAACCAACTCGATGTCGCCAAAGGAACCATCTATCACTACTTTCCCAGCAAAGAACAACTCTTTCTGGCTGCCGTGGACCGCGGCGTAAAACAACTCTCCTCTGCCGTCGATGGCAGTGTTCGCGAAATCGTCGAACCACTCGACCGAATTCGCTGTGCCATCCGCGAGTATCTGCGTTTTTTTAGCGAACACCCCCAGATTGTCGTCCTGTTCATCCACGAGCGAACCGAGTTTCGCGACCGCAAACGCCTGACCTACTTTGAGCATCAAGACCGTCGGATGGGTGCCTGGCATCAATTGCTGGAAAGCCTGATTGCCGACGGCCGCTGCCGCAATGTTCCTGTCGAGCGTGTCTCCAACGTGGTCAACGACATTCTCTATGGAACGATCTTCACCAACTATTTTTCCGGCCGCAAAACATCCTTCGAACGTCAGGCCGAGGATGTCCTGGATATCGTATTTCACGGCATCCTGAGTGATCAAGAACGTGCACAACGATCCGATCCCACGACGGCTTAACAATCAGGAATCAGGAAAAATCTCACGCCCAGGCGCCCAGATTACGGAACGAGTTTCTCGGCCCAATTTCAGAATATATTCAGAATATATGTCTGAGCGTCTTCGCACCTTGGCGTGTGATCTCCCTCGATTTCTTTCGAAATTGAGCTTCCTCGATAGCCCAACGTGCAAACGCACCAGTGAATCCAGTTCCAACAAAGCAGCGTTTTAGCCCAGACAACACCTAACAACACCATCGCGGGTCGTGTCGCTCGACATCCTCAGACTCGCCCAATCTGGAATGCGTCACAGCAGAAAGCCATCCCACAATTATGAACGCACAGCTTAGGCGGTCCGCCTGGGTCGCGGGCCTGATCACATGCATGGCATTAATCGGTTGCGGCTCGCACGAACGCGAAGCCTGGCCGGTAGACAGTCTCGCTCGAACCGAACCGACCACCGTCATGGTCACCGTCGAACCCGTCGCAAAACGCTCGGTCCGGCGAACAGTGGAAGCCGTCGGTACTCTATACGGCTTTGAAGAAGTGACGATCAGTACCAAGATCGAAGGGACCGTCCGCACCATTCGGCACGACGTCGCCGACCGTGTCGCGCCGAACGAAGTCCTGCTGGAAATTGATCCCACCAATTTCGAGCTCGCCGTACGACAAGCCGAGAAATCGCTGGAAGTGGAGCTCGCCAAGCTCGGGCTCAGCGCACCTCCCGACACGACCTTTCAAGTGACCAATGTGCCGCCCGTCATCCAAGCCGTGGCCAAGTTGGACAATGCCAAGCTCAAGGTCGACCGTACAAAATCTCTCCGCCAACAGAATGTCAGTACCGCCGAAGAGCTCGCTGACCGCACGGCCGATGCCCGGGTGGCTCAGGCGGAATATGACAATCAAGTGTTGATCGCCAAGGGAGGCGTGGCCACCATCCGCGTCAAGCAAGAAGATCTCGCCGTAGCGCAGCAACAATTGCGAGACACAATCATTCATGCCCCCACGCCAACCCAAGCCATGCCCAGCGTAGGAACTCAACAAGAAGCCGTGACCTACGCGATTACCAAACGCGCGGTCTCCGAGGGCAGTCTGGTCCGTTCTGGAACAGAGGTGTTCCACCTGGTCCTGGATCGCACGCTCAAACTGAAAGCGGCCATTCCAGAACGCCATACGAATGACGTGCGACTGGGACAGCTGGCAGAAATCTATACGGCCGCCTTTCCGCAGCCGTTCACCGGCCAAGTCACTCGGATCAATCCTGCTGTGAATTCTGACACTCGAACCTTCGAGGTCGAAGTTCAAGTCGCCAATCCGCGGAGTGAATTGAAGCCCGGCAGTTTTGCCAAAGTGGCCATCATCACTCATACCGATTCCTCCGCGACCACCGTACCGCTCGAATCACTGGTCAGCTTTGCGGGGATCACCAAGATCTTCCTGATGGACAATGGCAAAGCACGCGAAGTCAAAATCGTCCCCGGCAGTCAAAGTACCGACTGGGTCGAGATTCGCGAACCGGCCCTGTCTGCCGAAAGCCAAGTCGTCACCAGCGGTCACGCAGCCCTGGCCGACGGTGTGCCGATCAAGGTCCGAGAACCGGCGCCCCCCAAGACGAAGTAATCTTCGCCGACCAGCGCACTCCGAAGTGTTCCACCAAGCACGACACAACACACAAGATACAGAGTGCCCTGGCACTCATACACAACAACGCCACGGGTTGGTGAGACGCAGTGAGTTTCGACATTCTTTCGTCATTCGGATTTCGACATTCGTCATTTCCCACACCCGCTTCGTTCCACTGGAATGATTTCGTCCCATGACTCTCTCTGAAATCTGTATCCGCCGCCCCGTCTTCACCTGGGTGCTGGTCGCAGTCCCTGTGGTGCTCGGGGCCGTGTCGTACTTTGAACTGGGTGTCGACCTCTTTCCACGCGTCGACTTTCCGGTCGTGTCGGTCACCGCCACACTGCCGGGAACCAGCGCGGAAGAAATGGAAAGCAGCGTTACGAAGCCGATCGAGGAGGCCATTAACACGGTCTCGGGGATTGACGAACTGCGGTCCACCGTCCGCGAAGGGGTGACCACGATTGTCGTGCAGTTCCTCTTAGAAAAGGACGGCAACGTCGGTGCCCAAGAGGTGCGCGACAAGGTTTCGTCGATCATCAATCAACTACCACAGGGGATCGATCCTCCCCTGATCAGTAAGTTCGATCTCGATGCCTCCCCCATCATGACCATTGGCATCTCAGGACAACGCGATGTGCGTGAAGTCACCGAGATCGTCCGCAAACAAATCCAAGAACCACTGCAAACCGTGTCGGGCGTTGGTGCGGTCTTCCTTTCTGGCGGCCGTCAACGAGCCATCAATATCATCGTCGACACCGATCGCCTGGCCGCCTATCGCCTCTCGATTGAAGACGTCCGGCAAGCCCTGCTGACCCAAAACCTGGAAGTCCCCGGCGGTATCGTCCAGCAAGGAAAACGCGAGCTCGTCTTGCGGACCTTGGGACGCATTCAAACCTCGGCAGCCTTTAACGAACTGATCCTGGCCAATCGCGAGAACTACCCGATCCGCCTGCGAGACGTCGGTCGCGCAGAAGATTCGTTCGAAGAGCCACGCGGCATGACGCGTCTGGACGGCCAGAACGCCGTCAGTCTGTTCGTGCAAAAGCAGTCCGGAACAAACACGGTCAAGATCTCTGACCTGGTTCAAGAACGGCTGGCTCAGCTGCTCCCCACGCTGCCCCCCGATATCCGTATCGAGATCATCCAGGACCAATCGCGGTTCGTGCGGAAATCCATGGAAGAAGTCAAGTTTCACTTGCTGCTGGCGGGCGTATTGGTCTCGGCCACCATCCTGTTGTTTATCCGTGACTGGCGCACGACGGTCATTGCCACGCTGGCGATTCCCACGTCGATTATCCCCACGTTTCTCTTTATGTATTACATGGGCTTTACGCTCAATAACATCACCATGCTGGCTTTGATTCTGGCCATCGGCATTGTGATTGATGATGCAGTGGTGGTGCACGAAAACATCTTCCGCCACATGGAAGAAGACGGTCTCGATGCCATGACCGCCTCCCGCCTGGGAACCCAGGAAATCGCCCTGGCGGTCCTTGCCACCAGTTTGTCTCTGGTCGTTATCTTCCTGCCGGTCGCCTTCATGGGCGGCATGGTCGGACGCTTCTTCAGCAGCTTCGGCATGACGGTCGCCTTTGCCATTCTGATGAGCCTGTTTGTCTCCTTCACTCTGACCCCCATGCTGTGCTCGCGGTTCCTGAAGCTGGAAGCCCCGCATCCCACCAAACCGGGCGAAAAACCACAACATGCCTCGTCCAAGTCCGGCTGGATCTACCAGATCACTGACTGGTTGTATGGGCAGGCACTGCGCTGGGCGCTGCGTTATCGATTCGTCATGGTCATCATCTGCGTACTGGTCATCCTGTCGACCGGACCGATTGCTTCCCGCATGGGGGCCAACCTTGTGCCGCGTGACGATCAAAGCGAATTCCAGGTGACGTTCATCACCCCCGAAGGCTACACCCTGGAACGCACCAATCAGGTGATTGCCGAACTCGAACAACGACTCAGCAAACTCCCTGCGGTCACGCACTACTTCACAACCATCGGCGAGAACAACGGCAATGCCGGTAAAGGGCAGGGCGATGTCACCCGGGGATCTATTTATCTCCGGCTGAAGGAAATCGAAGGCCGGAAATTCTCGCAGTTCGACGTCATGCGTCGCGCCCGAGAAATTCTTGTCGAATACCCCGACCTGCGTTGTGCTGTCTCTGATGTTCAAGCCATTCAAGGTTCAGGACAAGACTCGCGCATTTTCCAGATCAGCCTGCTGGGCCCCGAACTGGAGAAACTGGAAGAATATTCCAACGCCATCAAGACCCGCTTGCAAAAAGTGAAAGGACTGGTCGACGTCGACTCCACGTTGTCGTTGCGGAAGCCGGAAGTACAAGTCGAAATCGACCGCGAACGAGCGAGTGACTTCGGCATTCCCGTGCAGACCATCGCGACGACACTCAACGTCCTCATCGGAGGCCAAGCGGTCTCCCGTTACAAAGAGGGGACCGAACAATACGACATCTGGCTCCGTGCCGATCAGCAGTTCCGAGCCAATCCCCAACAGCTCGACACCTTAACGATCCCCTCGCCCAAGGTGGGGCTGGTCCAATTGAGCAACATCGCCAAGCTGCACGAGGCCCGCGGGCCCAGTCAGATCGATCGCTTCAACCGGCAACGTACTGTTACGCTGCTCGGCAACCCCGATACGGTGTCACTGAATGAAGCGGTGCAACAAGCGAAAGCCGCGATCGACGACCTCAAACTGCCGCCGCAATACGAAGTGCGCTTCGGCGGTCAGGCCAAGACGCTCGGTGATACCGCCTACTACTTCATGGTGGCACTGGGGCTGAGCATCCTCTTCATGTATCTGATTCTGGCCGCACAATTCGAAAGCTGGGTCCACCCGGTCAGCATTCTGGCCGCTTTGCCCGTAACGATTCCGTTCGGTCTGTTATCCCTTCTCTTGTTTCAACAGCCAATGGATCTGTACGCCATGTTTGGCCTGTTCATGCTGATTGGTATCGTGAAGAAGAACGGCATCCTGCAGGTCGACAAGACCAACGAGTTACGCCACAAGGGAATGGAACGCGATCCGGCCATTTTGCTGGCCAACCACACTCGATTGCGCCCTATCCTCATGACAACGGTCATGCTCATTGCGGCAATGGTGCCGATTGCACTGGGTTCAGGGCCCGGGTCAGGTGCCCGGGCCAGTATGGCCAAAGTCATTATCGGCGGACAGATGCTCAGTCTATTGCTCGCATTGCTGGTGACGCCCGTCACCTACTCACTTTTTGACTCATTCGGCAACCTGTTCCGCAGAAAGAACTTAGCCCAGGATTGATCGCTGCAATCGGAACCCCCAGACCAGTGACTGTTGCGGCGTTCCGCTTGACAGTCACCGGTTTAGCGTGCAGAGTTATAGGGAGATGATGTTTTTCGTAGACAGTCCGAGAACACCAGCTTTGGTCCGCTGCTAAACTCTGAATTTTGCGCTCCTCGAAATGATTTTGACGCGAATTTCGAGGTATGTTTATACAGCACAATCATAAATCCAGGATGGAGATTGAGAACGTCAGGTGAGTCTTCTGGTCCGTGGCCTGAATGACTCATTGTTGGCCGTGCATGGTATTGGTTTACGTTCGCAACCCACGACCTGTGGAAGGTTTTACGAGATGCTGGCTCAATTGATTCCCCAAGATGGCGGCCAGCCGATCACTATTGATCGGGACCTGACCCTCGTGGGCCGCAATCGCCACGTCTGCAATTTGCATCTCAACCACAGCAGCGTTTCCAAGATTCATTGCCTGATCGTCAAGACCGACGGGCTGCTCTTCATTCGCGACCTCGGCAGCAGCAACGGCACGCGAGTCAATGGCCAGCGAGTTACCCGCGGAGCCCTCCTGCCCGGAGATCAATTGGCCTTCGCCAATTTGAAATTCAAGATTTACCTTGGCCCCGACAAGCCCCAGCGGCGTACCGATCAGACCGAAGTGATCCCCTCTGCCGACCGCTTGTTGAAGAAGAAATCGGCCCCCAAGGGAAGCGGTCAATCGTCGATCAGTCGCCCCTCACGCAAACCCGTCCGAGCCCCAGCTCAGGTCGAAAGCGAGAGCGACGTGCGGATTCTGACTGAATCCGAAAACGACATCGAAATCATCGAGTAGCAGCCGCAGGCAAAGTCGTTGTTCGCTCCGCGAACTGAACGCACTCGCAGTAGCGAGCCCCAAATCACCCTCAGCGCGGCCGCGCGCTAAGCCAGATTTAAAAATCTCTCCAGCCCGCAATTCATCATTCTTGATGATGGTTCGCCGCAGATCGCCGGCCTCGCACACGTACGCCGCCCGACCACTGCGATCACATTCAGTTCGCGGAGCGAACCACGACTATGCAACAGTCCGCTGCTCCAGCTCGGCTGAGCTCACCGCAACGATGGCGATGCCGAATTTGTCCGCCAGGCGAACGACCTCATCCTGTTCGAGAATGATCGTTTTTTCGCACTCAATCGCCAGGACTTTGCCGCCGCTTTCATACATCGTCCGCAAGGTTTGCGGCCCGATAGTCGGCACGTCAAATCGCATGTCCTGCTGCGGCTTAGCCACCTTAATGACGGTGAAGCCGGTCGCCCGCAGCTCGCCTGCACGGCGGATGCATTTGTCGGTCCCTTCGATCGCTTCCACCGCAATCACGGCTGTGTCTTTCACGATGACACTCTGCCCGACGTCCAGCCGCCCCATCTCTTTCGCCAGATCCCAGCCAAAGCGGATGTCTTTCCACTGTGCGGCTGACGGCTTTTTCCGCGTCAAAAAACCGTGTTTCACCAGCAAGTTTGGGCAGAAGTCCAGGGCCGAGCCAAACTTGATGCCGTCGCGTTCAAACTCTTGAATGACTGCCATGAGGAGTGTGTCGTCCTTCTTGTCTCGGGCCGCGTGACGATACCACATGCGGAGAGCATGCCAATCCGGAAGCATCCGTAGCAAACGAAAGGGGTGAAACAGGACCGTTTTCTCAATCTTGCCTGCCATCACAGCGTGCGAGATCCCCGCTCGACGAAAGATCCGAATCGGTCGTCCCAGCCAACCCAGTGGAGTCGTGTCGTACTGATCACACAAGCCGGCCAGTTCAGGCGACGCCATGTCACGCACGCCGACGCCGCAAACAGAATGTCCCTGCTCACGAGCCGCCTTGGCGAACATGATGGGGAACTGCCCAGCCCCGGCCAGGAGCCCCAAGCGCATCGGGGCCACGCGCGCCAGTTCCGCAATCACGGACTCAGCAACGGGCGTCAACGGAAGTGTGATTGATCCATCCATGGTACATCACAAGGTTTTTTAAAGAGGTCGGGGACCTGTTGGACTTCGTCTTGGCGGGAGGGTGAGGCTCCTGCCGAACCGCTTGATCTCATAAGCCGGCTAGCCTGAGCGGCTCGGCAGGAGCCTCGCCCTCCCATCAGCCGCAATCACTCATGCGGCTTGATTCGAGTCATTCTGATCGGCCACACGTTGCGTTAATTCAGCCACTTGGGCCTCCAATTCGCGAAGTTGCCTACGCAACTCCGGCAGCTTACGGAGCGCCATCTGGATCCGGAACTGATCCTGTTCTTCAGTCGCCGGAGCCCCCAGATAGGTCTTGCCCCCTTCCATATCTTTATGGATGCCAGACTTGGCCCCGATCACGGCCTTGTCTCCAATATGCACGTGATCGGCGATCCCCACCTGGCCGGCACAGATCACATAGTCTCCGGTGGTGACCGAACCAGCCAGACCGACTCCCGACGCGAACGCGTTGTGCTTGCCCAGTTCGCAGTTGTGGCCAATCATCACCAAGTTGTCGAGCTTGGTCCCTTCCCCGATCGTCGTCACGCCAATCATAGCGCGGTCAATCGTGGTACAGGCACCGATCTCAACATCGTCCCGCAACTCCACACTGCCCAGCTGTGGAATCTTGTTGTATCTCCCCTGCTGGAAGCGGTAGCCAAATCCATCTGCCCCCAGGACCGCGGAAGCGTGAATAATGACCCGACTCCCGACGACAATCTGTGGGTACAGCACGGCGTTGGGATAAACGGTGCAGTGATCCCCCAGCCGGCAGTCGGCCGAAATGACCACACCCGGGTGAATGTCACAACCCGCTCCGATCACCACGTCTTCACCGATGTACGCTCCCGGAAAGATGTTGCAGTCGGGGCCAATCTGGGCCGACTCGGCAATACACGCCTGAGGCGAAATCCCGATCTTGGATCGTTCGCGCTGGGGACGTGTCAGCTGCAGCACCTCGATAAAGGCTCCCATGGGATCCTTCACCACAATCCAGTTGCGGCCGGGATACGTCTGCAGAGCGTGCTCCAGGCACTTGGCGGCAATCAGGATGGCCCCCGGCTGCGCCGTCTTCAGCAACTTCAGGTTGAGCTCATCGACTCCAAACGTGAGGTCGCGCGGCCCGGCCTTGGCAATCGATTGGGCGTTCTCGATCAGCACAGCCTCGTCGCCATGGACAATCCCATCAACCCGGCGCGCGAGTTCCCCGACCGAGATCTCCATGACAGGAGTCCTTTCCGATTCGATATAGACCAATCCATGTATAGCGGCGGAAGCCAGCAACGCGTTTTTTATCCGAATCGCAAGCCCTAGGGCAACCCCGGTTTAAGCCAGGGTACAGGTGACTAGAGTGCAAGATTGGCAAACGACAAATTTTCCATGATCGTGGGAGAAACGCGGCCACGGCCCACCCGCGGTATTTGCTGGTGGCAGTAGCATAAAATTCTGGCTATACTGGCCGTTTCGGGTCGCTGACTCGTCTTTCAGATTTCATCATATCCCGTTTGAGATTTTGATCATGGCAGTGCGTGGTATCCGGGGAGCGATCAGCGTCCCGGTCGATAATTGTCAGGAAATTGTGTCGGCCACCACCGAGCTGCTGAAAGAAATCCTGCGCCTCAATCAGATCGAGCAATTCGACGACATCGCCTCGATCTTCTTCACCACGACGCCTGATCTCGTCGCCACCTTCCCGGCGGAAGCCGCCCGGGCCCTGGGGATGAGCCACGTCCCGCTGCTGTGTGCTTCAGAGATCGGCGTCCCCAATCGCTTGCCCCTCTGCGTCCGCGTGCTGATTCATTTCAACACCGAAAAAACGCAACGCGAGATGGTCCACGTCTACATGCGCGAAGCTAAGAAGCTACGTCCCGACGTCCAAAGCGCCCAGTAGTTGTTGATACAAAGACGGGTGCGCAATCTTCCCGCGCGCCGTCATTTTCGACTTCGCTCCATCAATTCCTGATGAGCAACCCACACGACCAAATACGGCGCCTTGGCTTTCGTTTCGCGAAATACCAACAGGAACGGGCGATCAAAAATCAGCTGCCGAGGCTTGCTGCTGTCGTAATCGCGCTCGACTCCCGAGTGGCCATTTTCCCCGATGATTGCGGCTTCGGATTCAATGATCACTCCCGTTTCATCAAGGCGAAATTTGATGATCTGTACGGCCTGAATCAGTCTGTTCCCTTTCGCGTCACCGTTCTCGATGGCCTGCCCCGTTAATTCAGGATAGTCGCGTTTCACTGACATCTGCAGGACGGGAATCATCAGCTTGTCGCCGCCCCCCAGCTTCTTTCGGAAGCCATTGGCGGCCGGCGTGACGATGCGCTTCTCGACAGTCGCCAGAGTTTCCCTCAGGTTTTTTCCGGGCGGAATCTTGGCCAGGATCATCTCATCCAAACGGTCTCGAGTCTTCAGCTGCAGGATGAAGTCGGAATCGGAAACATGATCGAGGATCTCCACCTGTTCCAAAATTTCTTCCAAGCGATGGCCCACATCCCCCAAAGAATCGATCCCGAACGCCTCCACTTTTTCTGTTTGCTCGCCCGTGTGAAACACCATTGGGACACCAAAACGCTCGAAGTTCACTCGAAACGACAATTGCTTCAGCAAGTAACAGTAAGCAATAAATCCGTCCGTGGGAGCATTCAGCGGCAGGCGTTCGTGCTTTGGAAATTTCTGTTTCAGCACGCCGTCGAGCAACCCCAGAGTGTGGTCATCCATCCGACCACCGGTCGCCACATAGCTGGTTGGATCCAAATCCTGGAGCGGAAATCGACTGGCGTTTAACTCATCGACAAACTCGGACTTCGAATCAAACTGGGGATCGGCTTTCACGACATCACGCAGCTGGTCCCAGGCAATCTGAAACGTGGCGCAATAGACCACGTTCTTGGGCCCCTCAATCTTTGCCCCCAAGTAGGGAAAAACCGTACTGCCGGGATATTCCGCGGCTGGTTTCGCGGCCGGCAGCTCTGCCATCGAATCGACGGGCAACGGTGGCCAATCCACACCCGGCAATGGCGTCCCCATATTGATACTACAGATTGACGACAGAACCTGGCGATCAATTTCAGGCCCTACAGACCGGGTGATTCCATCAGCCATACCAATCATGACAGATCTAAATGCTCCAGTGGATTCCGGGGCGCCAACTGGAAACACTTTGATCCGCACATCTGCGCGGGTTAGATCGCGCGGCTCCATCCAGTTGATTTCCGACTGCGAGTACTCCATCAGCATGATCGAGTTCGAAGTGCCATCACGAATATCCGAAATCTCGGCCGAATACTGCTCGGGCCAGATGGTCTCGCGCCCCACAAGCGCCAAAATATGAGCCTCGCCCGGTACGGTGTCGGACACATAGGCATGACCGTAAATCGTCGGGCGTTGGTTGTGCAGTTGCTTGTTGTGCGGACTATCCCAGGGCTCATTCAGCCGGATCTGCCTATAGAGCGCCTCCTGCCCCAGATAGGGCAGTATCAGAGTGCGCCAACTGTGCAACCTCTTTCCCGCGACATCAACAGTGTAAGCGGGCGGAAAGCAGTGGTAGCGTTCTTCGTATTGATTCACCGCCAAAACCAGTTGCTTCACCTGACCGCGAAAAACCGTTTCACACGCGACAAAACGCATACGGCGAGCCAGAGGCACGGCGATCAAGCCGACAATTAGAATCGCGACACAGCTCCAGGCATAGACCGGCCAACGCGAAGATCGCGTACTCCCGGTGCCGAGAGGCGGCGACATGCCAGCCTCAGCCAATTCCGGATTGGTGTCTGGTTGCTGGGGCGAAGAACCGGGGTTCGTACTCATCAGCTTCCCTCGCGTGCCTGGGACTGTTCACCTTAACAAATGTTACACGCAACAAGACGCCGTGCCTACACTTAAAAGGGAAAACAGACATGCGCCTTAAACGCCCCCTTATTCCTGCTGCAACATCAGCAATAGAAAGAAGCCCGGGAAGAAATTTGGGGCTGAGATCTGCTCGGTCATCACCGATTTCTTTTCGCCGCGACGGAACAAATAGAACACCCCCTGATCCAGGTTGTGGCCACCGAAATCGGTGAAGGGGAGTTTCTGCACTTCCTTCCGACCAATAAAACCCTGTGGACGAAACTGGATCCCGTCGGGCAAAAAGCTCAGGTTCTTGGTCCAGGGGACAACTTCTCCCGCCGACAGACGTGCCGCCATGCGCGAGGCAATCGCTTTGGCAATGAAGTTCCGCAGCTCATCCAACGACGAATCCTCGTTCATGATCGTCGTTCGATAGCCAATCTTCGCCCCCTTCGCTTCCGCCAGCGGCGTGAAATCCAGGGCAATGTTGGTCCCCACATACACCCCGTTGTGGTAGTGTCGCGTTGCCGAATACGTGAATGTTCCCACGTCGAGATATCGCAGTTCCTGCTGCGAAAATAGCCCCGATTTGTGCACGCCTCGCTCGCGGCAACGAAACACGGAATAGGCCATCGAGTAGCCCC
>JAZKFE010000144.1:19087-59252 GCA_040386595.1 Planctomycetota bacterium
GATTAGCATCCCGGCGGCAAAGAAACCCGCACCCATCAATTTGCCCGTAGTTTCGGGCAGAAACAGCAGAACAAAACCGATGAAGGCCATCAGCCAGCCACCGACGTACGCCAGGATGCGTGTCGAGAGCCGCGGCCGGCGTTCGAACAAGATTCGACCTAGGCTGCCCGAATCTTCGTCATCAGCCGCATCGGGATGTTTCTCGGGAACTTCCAGCAATTGCGGCAACAGACAGACATTGCGGCCATTGACAGGAAATTTCGCCACGGCATCGTCTTGGCCACGCCGCCACAGACAAATGTGCCCGTCAAACTCCTCGCACGCCACGATCTCCCGCCGAGACATCGACTGCTGTTTCGACGCTTTTCCCCAGATAAATTCCTGCGCCGTGAGCGACCAGCCGTCTCCAGCGAAGTCCTGCCCCGACTGCAGGTCCAACTTGGTCCGTTCGAGCACCTGTGTCCACAACCGTGTCGTTAACGTCGCCAGCAAATCGGGCTTTTTATCGACGAGAGTCGTTTCCAGAGTGATCGGTTCTGCGACCTCATCAGACCAGACAATGAATTGCCGAAAGACCGACTTCAATTCCCCACCGGCGTAATTTCGCTTCGTTTTGAGTGCCAACGAGGTAATGCTGCTGTCGGGAACGTGGAACTCGTCTTTGCGGTCGATGACATCGAAGCCGTCGCCGGTATCGCGAATCCACATTTGTTTGGATCGCAGCAGGCCGGCGTAAGTTTCCAGGCCAATCCAGATCAGCCCAAACAAGCCAGTCAGAAGAATGCCAGCGGTGCTATCGCCGAACAGCAGCAGCAGCGCAACCGTGGCCAGCAAACACAGCGGGACAAGAATTCGAGACCAAAAGACTGACCGCGAAATTTCGCCGCGGACGAGCACCGGTTCCGACATGGGATGCCCCTTGCAATTTCACGCTTCACAATACTGATGGGGATGAAAATCCGAGAAGAATCGTCTGGTCCCCAAATTGTGTCATTAGTGAGCGATCCCCACAACTGCCAAATGGGCTATGTCGGCCCCCTCTTTTGTTAAAGTCCTGTTATAGTGTTCGCCACCTTCCCGCCCGAACCGGATACGAATCGGTCGCATCGCGGGTATCAATGATCCATCCAGGAGTCGAACCTGGTCCTGCGGCTTCGCAGACCGCCATGCTATCCCTTACACCTACAGGTCGCACGAAATTGCTCTCAATTCCGTAATGCTCCGCCGAGGAGTCGAACCTCGTCCCACAGTTTCGAAGACTGTCGTGCCTCCATCACACTCGCAGAGCTTTCGATATTTGCCTGAATTCAGAAGAAGTTGCACCACAGAGACACGGAGAACACTGAGGCTTGAAAGAGCACATCAACCTGATGGTGATTGAAGAAGAGTTTTTTTAGCCACGGAAACACACGGATTGAACACGGAATAAGACAATACAGAGCTGTAATTGACCGGTAATTTGCAATTCAACAAATTGAGACCGGGCTCGGCGCTATGTGAAAATGCCAGACAAACGCTGACCCAATCCGTGTTTTTCTGTGTTAATCCGTGGCTAAAAAACTCTTCTTGAATCGATTGTCCGTACGCCGCTCCCCCCTTCTCCTCTCGACTGACTCTCGGCGGCCAAGCCGCAGGTGCCCAGGGGGAATTGAACCCGCCACCGCGACTTTCACAGAGTCGCATGCGAAACCTCTACAACATGGGCACCATACTCGGGAACTGTCTGTGAATCGCCAGCTGTCGTCTCGCGAACGCAACGTCGAACTGATTTTCGCAGACACCCCAGTTGCGGACTCTGGTAACGATCCAGACCCACCAGGCTTATGAGACCCAGCCGGACACCTGTCCGTCCGCAATCGAAATTTTCAAAACACTCAGTAGCCGAGGAGAGAGTCGAACTCACACGCCCGCAGGCACGATGGTTTGAGCATCGCGTGTCTACCGTTGCACCACTCGGCCTAATCAACAGCCCGTAGGGGAATCGAACCCCTCTCGCCAGATTGAGAATCTGACATCCTTTGCCGCTAGACGAACGGGCCCTAAACAACAAACGAAAACCAACAACACAGCGCTCTCGATGGGATTTGAACCCACGATCTCCACCTTGACAGGGTGGCGAGCACTCCGGACTGCTCCGCGAGAGCGTATCTGTAAAAAATCATTGATCCCGGATGGACTCGAACCATCGATCGTCATCTTGTAAGGATGATGCCTTAGCCACTAGGCGACAGGACCCTGGTCGCTGTTTGCTCCGCAAACACGACGCGTTCGCAGTAGCAAGCCAAACGAACAAAGCGGAAGCCGTGGGACTCGAACCCACAAGCGAGTGACCTCGCGACCTGTTTTCGAGACAGGCTCCTCATCCGGCCGGATGACTTCCGTAGTTATCGCTCTTGCCAGAGCAAGCTTGAATCACATATTCACTAACGCCCCACAACAAAACAGATGCGGCTAGTACAATCAGACAGAGCAATTCAAAGGGTTCGCCCACAACTGAGCCAAGTGATGTCACTGCACCCCAGTCCCGATAGGGACGACAGAATCTAGCCGTGGGTGCAAACCCACGGTCCACGTTTAAATCGGATCCCAAGCCCTGAATGGGTGACACTCGGGGACACTGCTAGTGTCGCCCATCCAGGGCTCTTTTTTACGTGAAATCGTTCCGTGGGCTGACGCCCACGGCTAGGTTCTGTCGTCCCTATCGGGACTGCGGAAGAGCTTCAGTTGGCCACTCATCAGATGCGCGATCACCTCAATTTTATCGAGAACTGGACGAGCTCATTCCGGGTTCTGAAACGTCGATATTGACGAATACTCCACGTTAAACTGCACTTTCCAGTTCGGGGAGAAGGACTCGAACCTTCATCGCCGGTTCCAAAGGCCGGTGGCCTACCATTAGCCGATCCCCGAGTGCTTTCTTTGATCCACTGAAAAAACTCCGGTAGGAGGACTCGAACCTCCATCCCCTGCTTAACAGGCAGGTCGATTACCTTTATCCGATACCGAAATCGATGACACAGACGAGCACCGAATTCAGCGCCGTCAAGCACTCAGCGGGAGTCGAACCCGCCCCTTCGCCATGGCAAGGCGATAAGCAGCCGCTACATCATAAGTGCCAACAAAAAACGATTCTCTTCAGAACAGAGAGACAACTAAGACTGAGCTAACGCATTGAAATCATTCAGAAAAATTTCACCACGAATTACACCAATGACACGAATAATTCAGTGAGAAATTGATTCTCAATTGCTCTCAAAACAAGATGTAGTTTCGAGTAAACAGCTCGATTCTTCCGATTGAATTGAACTACTCCTTATTCGTGTGATTCGTGCTATTCGTGGTTTGAAATTCCGCGGTTATGCGACGCAGCCGCAATTTGGGGTCGGAGGGATTCGAACCCTCGCCTGCCAAGGTAAAAGCTTGGTGTGCAACCATTACACCACGACCCCCAACGATGGAGAGTCCGGTGCGTTTCAAACGAAGTTCAGACAACATATTTCTAGTCTTTTTGTTACAAATTGTTACGGGCCGAATCGCTCGGGGTGGAATTGAACCACCGCAACCGCCGTATCAGAACGGTAGGCTTCCGTTACCTCACCAAGCAACAATTTCCGCGTATACCCCGTAGGGAAATCGAACCCCTATCTTCGGATGGAAAGTCCAATATCCTGAGCCGTTAGAAGAACGGGGCGAACTCGCTTTCCCGTGAAAGCGGATACAGATCGATACCGTAAAAACGAATACAGCCCGGGGTCGCGAGACACCGGGCTGTGGATTTCACAGTCAACCCTTACCGGGTGTCATTCGCGCAGCATGGCTTGATTCAAAGCCACATCTTGTTCGATGCGACCTTGATCCATTTGATTTTCATGTTTTTGAGATGAACGCCGCATGATGCTTGAAGTGGATACCTAAGAATTAAGTTTAGAGCTTGAGAAAGTTGAGTCGGCCACTAATCGAACAGAGCAGCCGCAAAGTTAGACGCCGCGGGAATTCGTTTGGTTCGCCATTTTTTTAAATTTGTGAATTATTTCCAGTCCCGAAAGGGAATCGCGGACTAACTCAAAAAAACTATTTGAAGGTGATACCGAAACCACCGTTTTATTCCGGCGGCACCACGCCCTTTTTCAAAATAATGTTGGAATAAAAGGCGCGCGAGCCGGTGGCCACAATCGCATAGGCCTGCCGGGTGCGATCATAGAAATCGAACCGCTCGATCTTCGTCAGGGCCACGTCACGCCCTTCCGCCGCCTTGAGGTCCTCGCGGAAGGTTGCCCAGATTGCGGGTTCGGGAGCGTGCGAATCCACCGGTTCCATCACCATGGCCTGCTCGCGAACAAAAGTATCGATGGGCAGGAACTTCAAAACGGCGGGAAGCAAAGTTTCCAGGTCGATCCCATCGGCCCGCACGATGCGTTGCCCATGAGCATCGGCTGGAAAGTTGGCGTCGGCGAAGACGATTTCATCGCCATGTCCCATTTGCATCAGGACGGCCATCAGGTCGGGGGAAATCGCCGGGTGCACCAGTTTCAGCATGAGCGCCAGTCTCCAAAAATGAAAGGATTCGTTTGAGGTATCAATTACGACAAACAAGACAAACAAGAAGTGCGGTTCAGACTTGCACCGAGCATCGGCCAAGCTCTAACAGCCTTGGTTCTCGCTGTTGGGCGACTGCCCCGGGTGCTGAATCAAAATTCTAAACGTGAGGTTCCGGAATTTCTTGGCCAACCGGAGAAACGAGATCGGTACGCGTGACAACGAGGGGCTGACGGGAATCCGTGTTCAGTATCACGGCCGAGGATCTTGCCGGCCTTCCCGCCATTTTCTCGCTGTAAATGGCAGAAAGGCAACTGACGTGTGACGGGAACGATCGCCGCTGGTCCTTACAGAATATTAACTTACGTTCAGAAAACGGAAAATGGCGTGCGCTTCCGATGGGGGCGGGGTCTCGATATCATGGCCGTGTACGGTGGAAGTTGCGCTCGAAATCACTTCCGCTAAATTTGAAAATGTTCTGACACGCTTTTTCCAGGGTCGGCAATGAAGATCCACGAATATCAGGGTAAGCAACTATTCGCCAAGGCCGGAATCCCCGTGCCCCCAGGCATTGTGGCCAAGACTCCGGAGGAAGCGGCAGCCGCTTTCACGAAGTTGGGTGGCGCAATTGCCGTGGTGAAATCACAAATTCACGCCGGTGGTCGCGGAAAGGGAACGTTTCAGGAACAACCGCAACAACGCGGTGTGGTCCTCGTTCGCTCGGCCGCAGAAGCCCAAGAAAATGCGGCTCGGATGCTGGGCAACACTCTGGTCACCATCCAGACTGGCCCGGAAGGCAAGAAGGTCAACACGGTCTACGTCGAAGGCGGTTTGAACATCGCCCGAGAACTCTATCTCGGTATCGTCGTCGATCGTGAAGCGGGCGGCCCGGTGTTGATGATGTCGACCGAAGGTGGTGTCGAGATCGAAGAAGTGGCCGAACACCATCCCGAGAAGATTCTCAAAGAGAAATTCGACGGTTTGAACGGCCTGCACGCCTTCCAAGCTCGCAACCTGGCCTTCAAGCTCGGTTTCGAAGGCCCCGCGATCCGCGCCGCCGAGAAGTTCTTGCCGCAGATCTGCAAGTTCTTCGTCGACAACGACTGCAGCATGGCCGAGATCAACCCCCTGGTGATCACGAAAGAAGGCGAACTGTTCGCTCTCGACGCCAAGATCACGTTTGATGACAACGCCCTGTTCCGTCATCCGAACTTCAAAGAACTGCGTGACCTGTCGGAAGAAGAGCCGATGGAAGTCCGTGCTTCGGAAACCGGCCTGAGCTACGTCAAGCTGGAAGGCAACATCGGCTGCCTCGTCAACGGTGCCGGCCTCGCCATGAGTACCATGGACTTGATTAAGCTGCACGGTGGCCAGCCCGCCAACTTCCTGGATGTGGGTGGCGGAGCCAACGTCGATCAAGTGACCGAAGCCTTCAAGATCATCCTCGCGGACACCAATGTCAAAGCCGTGCTGGTGAACATTTTCGGTGGCATTATGCAGTGCGATACGATCGTCACCGCGTTGCTGTCGGCCTATGAAAAAGTGGGCTTTAACGTACCGCTGGTCGTGCGTCTGGAAGGGACCAACGTGGACTTGGCCCGCAAGATGCTTGCCGAAAGTGGTCGCGACATCATCACGGCTACCGACTTGACCGATGCGGCCAAGAAGGTCGTCGCCACGTTGGGTGCTTAGCTCGCCAGAACCTGACTCCGGGAGTCAGGTTCGACAACGAGGTTCGGTCCCATTGCCACCCGCAACAAACGCTGAAACAGAAGCACCGGCTCAGACAGTCGGGCTACCAAAACTCAACATTCAGGGTAGAGTCTTTTCCCATGAGTATTCTTGTTGATTCGGAAACGAAGGTCATCTGCCAGGGTATCACCGGCAAGGCCGGGTTGTTTCATAGCCAGAAATGTCGTGAATATGGCACGCCGATGGTCGGCGGTGTGACACCCGGTAAGGGTGGCACCGAGATCGATGGCTTCCCCGTGTTCAACACGGTCGCAGATGCCGTGGCGAAGACTGGTGCGAACACCACCATGATTTTCGTACCGCCCCCCTTCTGTGCCGACGCGATCATGGAAGCTGCCGATGCCGGCATCAAGCTGATCATCGCCATCACCGAAGGTGTGCCGGTCCTCGACATGGTCAAGGTCACGACCTACCTCAAGGGCAAATCGAGCCGTCTGATCGGCCCGAACTGTCCCGGTGTGATCACCCCGGGTATCGCCAAGATCGGCATTATGCCTGGCTATATCCACAAGCCGGGTCCAGTCGGCCTGATGAGCCGCAGCGGCACGTTGACCTACGAAGCAGTCTGGCAATTGAGCAGCTTGGGTCTGGGTCAATCGACCTGCGTGGGTCTCGGCGGCGACCCAATCGTCGGTACGAGCTTCATCGAGTTGCTGGAAATGTTCCAGAACGACCCGGCCACCGAAGCCATTCTGATGATGGGTGAAATCGGCGGCAGCGCTGAAATCGACGCCGCAGAATACATCAAGGCTCACGTGACGAAGCCCGTCGCCGCGTTCATCGCGGGTCGGACCGCTCCCCCAGGGAAACGCATGGGCCACGCCGGCGCCATCATCTCGGGTGGCAAGGGAACAGCTCAAGAGAAGATCGACGCCCTGGAAGCCGCAGGCGTCGTAGTCGCTCAAAGCCCCGCCGACATGGGCACCGCCGTCCAACGTGCGATCGCCAAGAAGGCCGGCAAGTAGTCGCAGATTGCTGTCGTCTGAATCGATGGCAGCGAACACGAAAAACAAACGAGGGTCAACTGGCGTCATCAACGCTGGTTGACCCTCGTTGCGTTTGTAGTGGCAATCAGAAGGTGAGCGTCCTTAACTTCCAAACACTGCAATGAAGACCGAGGAATTCACTCTTAAGGCATTCGCAGGATGTATGTCTTGTTTTCGATGACCACATCCTGATTGAGCACGTGCTTCCCATAGCTCACCAGGACCGACAGAGTACCGTAGCCGCGGTCCAGATCCTTCAGGAGACAATAACCGTCCCGATCAGTTCGCGTGACCGCACTTCGCGCCGCGTAAGTACCGAGTGGTTCAACAACCGCATCAGCGATCGACTTCCCCGCACGATCGACCACCTGCAAACGAACGTCATAACCCGGTCGTAGTCGAATCCGTCCTACGTCCTGAATTCCCTCTGAGTTGAACCGCACATCAAACCGAGGCGTGTCGATCCCTGCATATCCTTCCCGAGTCACAACGAATTTCAGTTGGAGCCGTTCGGGGTCGTCGGAAAACGGCAGCGGGACTCGCGGTAGGACAAAACGACCAGCAGAATTAGTGATTCCACACTCCTCATCCCCATTGCGGTGAACGCTGCCGGTTTTTTCGTAATATGCCAGTGACACACGAGCGCCGGCAAGCGGGCGGTTGTCTTGATCGACAATCAAACCGGTGATCTTGCCGATCGACGCTGGGGGCCTGATGCGGACCGGGATCGTAATGACCACCTGATGCTCGGCAACGCTGGCCTCAGCCCCTTCTAACCACGCTCTTTTCCCCTGGTCGTCGGTCATCTCAAAGGACAATGAAGCCGACTGTCGCACCGCCGTAGCCGCAGCGGGACGAAAACCTTTGTCAAATCGTAAAGTGACAGCACCAACTGACTGCAGTGAAAAGTCTTCCGCTCCTGCGGAAAACTGAAACGTTCCGCCCGTGTTGGGAATTGTTAACAGCCCCTCACTGTTTTGATCGATCACACAACCGGCATACAAGAAGCGTCCGGCAAGTTGTTGATGGCAACCGACATGCAGATTGGACGGTTTCCAATTGGGAGCAGAAGGCTTGATCCGTACTTGCCACACGGGTTCCCGTTGCACAAAAAAGTTCTTGGTAAATACGGGGTGTGCCGAAGAGGTCGCAAACTCTTCAAAGGATGTTAAACCGTCATCCCAATACCCGACCGGCAATTCGACCCCGTATGTTCGGGCATGCCCTGGTGGTACCGCTACGGTGTAACTCCCCGTGGCATCGGTCTGTCCCTGGTACCGCTTGCCTTGATCCGAAATATGCACGTTAACCGTCGCATTTGCCACGGGCTCATTAGTCCCTTTCACCTTGACCGTCCCCACGACCTGACATGTCGCGGGGGGCGGCGCGGGCTTCGGTAATGCCGTCCCGCCAGGAACAGCCGAACCCACAGCCAATCTGGTGTTCGAGTGCCCCGAGGACCAACTCGGCACCAAGGGCAATATCAATACGGCGACCACTATCAAGCAAGTCCAGCCTGGCCGCGCCATCGTTCGCCGCCCGTTCCCACGCAGAATCATCCGAATGCGCCCCTTGAGGGCCCCTGACGAACATCGAAAGAACGGACTCGCCAAGGATGGGATTTTTGAAGGTGGCGGTGACTTTGATTCAGCCGCATACAACAACGCTTCGGCATAGCCTTTGACTCGATCGGGAAAGAGCCAGTTCACCCAGGCGTCGCAGCACTGCTCTTCGGCCTGATGCAGTTGCCGGCGAATCCACCACAACACGGGATTCCACCAATACAACACGGTGACGATCAATTCGAGCCACCTGACCCAATGGTCGCGGCGGCGTAGATGAGTCAGCTCGTGTGCTAGAACGAGTTCCAGTTTCTGCGGCTCCAATTTCTGTACCAACGGCCCCGGCAAAACGATTACTTGCTGACGATACAGGCTCCAAAACAAAGGGGCCGCCACGCGATCCGAAATTCTCACATCGGGCTGATGAGCAATCCCCAGGCGACCACACAGTTGATGGGCCAGGTCCTGCAGCGCAGTCGCCGCGGGCAACATGCCATTCACCAGCCTCTGAAACCGCACGATGCGGCGTAGCGCAACCAGGCCACAGACAATCACCCCTGCCAGCCAGAGATTGACGAAGTAGGGCAAACACATCTGCCACAGCATGTCGCTGATGGCAGTAACCTGAGCGAGAACAAGAGAGTTTTCATAGGCCGTGACAGCCTCGGGGGTGTCGACGATTCGCGGCGCGGTGCGCGCTGCGATTCCGAGTTCGATATCTGCAGAACGAGAGGCCGTCGGAGATGAATTAAAAATAGACGCACTCGATGATGATAGCGGCAACTGTACGGGCACAGACGCATCCGCTGACGGTGAGCGGCCGACAATCAGCCCAACCAAATCCACGGCCACAAGGGGTGGCATCAAAAGCTTCAGGACCAGCAACAACCACAACAAATGGGCCAACGGAGCGCTGCGCCAGATCCGCGTCACAACCCAAACGATGACCGCCAAAAACAACACCGCAACCGAGTTCTGCAGGCCAATCAGAAAGAGTGTTTGCATCTGATGATCCTTTTCTCGAGTGATACGAACAACGACTTCGGCATCAAGACGGCGGGCACGAGAACGGTGATGTTTCTCCGTAGCTCAAGGGGAATAGTCATCCAGCAGCTTCCGGATTTCATCCGCTTCCCGCTTGCTGAGACGCTTCTGCTCCACCAGCTGCATAATGAGAGGCGCCACCGAATCACTGCCGAGCCTCTCAGCGAGTGAAGTCAGCTCTTGCCCCGCGATATCTGCGGGCGTGACCGCTGCCGAGAAGATATGCACAAACGAGCTGCGGTCGCGGCTAACAAGTCCCTTACGCTCCAGCCGCTGCAAGAAAGAATGCACGGCCGCGAACTCCGAGGGAGTCCCGTCGGGATAGATCTTGACCGTGATGGCCTTCGCCGCCAGCGGGCCGTGCTCCCAGAGCACTCGCAAGACCGTTAACTCCGCATCAGTCACCGACAATGCTTTGCGATTCATGACCGTTTGACCTCAGTTTTAGCAACCATAGGCACTACGCCTACAATCATAAGCAGAACGCCTACGAGTTATCAAGAGTGAATTCTGACGTTCCCTTTTTTGCCTTAGATGCTCACGTCACCGACGCTCATCAACGAAGTCGAACGGCGGTTCGACAACCTGTGCTACCCACGTCGGAAGGGAGAATCTACAATCGATTGGTCCGCATTACTGGCCCTCCTTCGAGATCTACACCATGCCCACCTCGCGCGCCAAAAGTCACGCCCACTTCCAACGAGCCTGCAAGACCATCCCCGGCGGTGTGAATAGCCCCGCGCGAGCCTTTGGTGGTGTCGGGGGCGAGCCGCTGATTATTGCCCGCGGCGATGGCCCATACTTGTGGGATATCGATGGCAACCGTCTCATCGACTACATCGGCTCGTGGGGGCCGCACATCCTGGGACATCGCCACCCGGCAGTGATGGCGGCGACTCTGGAGGCGCTGCAGCACGGGACCAGCTTTGGAGCTCCGACTGAGCTCGAAACGGAAATGGCCGAGCTGGTGGTGGATGCGGTGCCGTCCATGGAAATGGTACGGATGGTTAATTCCGGTACCGAAGCCACCATGAGCGCCATCCGCCTCGCACGCGGTTTTACCGGCCGCAATCTGATCATCAAGTTTGCCGGCTGCTATCACGGTCATGTCGATAGTTTGCTAGTCAAAGCGGGCAGCGCAGCAACGACGCTGGGCGCTCCCTCCAGCCCCGGTGTCCCCCCCGGCTGTACTGCCGACACGCTGTGTCTGGAGTTCAATAATCCCCAGGAACTGGCCGAAGCCTTCCAAAAACGGGGCGATGAAATTGCCTGTGTGATCCTGGAGCCAGTGGTCGGCAATATGGGCTGTGTCCTCCCGGCGCCGGGGTTCCTCGAGACGGCTCGAGAGCTGTGCACGAAACACGGTACCGTATTGATTTTCGACGAAGTCATGACCGGTTTCCGAGTCGCCTTCGGCGGAGCTCAAGGACTGTTTGGAATTCGTCCCGACCTGACGACGCTCGGCAAGATCATCGGCGGCGGAATGCCCGTCGGTGCCTATGGGGGCCGAGCCGACATCATGCAGAAGATCTCGCCACTTGGACCCGTTTATCAAGCCGGCACGTTGTCGGGAAATCCCGTCGCCATGGCGTGCGGTATCGCCACGTTGAAAACGCTGAAGGCCACCAACCCGTATCCGGAACTGGCCATCAAGACCAAGCGCCTGGTCGAGGGCTTGGCGAACGTGGCTCAAGCCGCGGGGGTCCCTTACACGACGGCTCAAGTGGGTAGCATGTTCACCCTGTTCTTCAACCCGGATCCGGTGACGAACTACACCATCGCCTGCCGCAGCAATACGCAACGCTTCGCTCAATACTTCTGGGGCATGATCGACCGCGGAGTCTATCTGCCCTGCAGCCAGTACGAAGCCAATTTCGTGTCGGCGACGCACTCCGACGCGGATATCGACGCCACAATTGAAGCCGCCCGGAACGTCTTGCGGTCATGATTGACTTGGCGTTCAAAATCGCCTTTCTCGGCGAAGGCACAGCGTCCAGCATGAAAAGAAACGAACACCCCGCCAAGCGGATCACGCACCATGTTTGAACGAGAATCGAAACTCTGTGCCTTTGCGGTAGGCTATTGCCAAAAGCTGGTGCAAGATATTCCCGAGGAAAAGCTGGCGATCCAGCCGGCCCCGGGGATGAATCATCCGGCGTGGGTTCTGGGACATCTCGCCATCGTGGGAGATATGGGATTGCGGATGCTGGGGCAGCCGATGCAGTGCCCGCGCGAATGGCGGCGGCTGTTCGGCGCGGGGTCAACTCCTGTGAGGGATCGGGCGGCTTATCCGTCGCGCGATGAGTTGCTGCAATCTATTCAGACCATCTACCCAGCGTTGGCCGCCGCGGCCCGAGAGGCCCCCGCCTCAATCACGGAGGTACCGCACACAGCCCCCTTCTTTAAGGAAGAATTGCCGCTGGTTGGTGACCTGGTGGGACACCTTATGACGGTACATTTTGCGATGCACCTGGGGCAAGTTTCGGCCTGGCGCCGAACGCAAGGTCTCGCTGGCGTTCTAGGCCTCTAGGCTAGAAACTCGCGCGGTTGCGATTGCTCTCTCAAACTGAGTGGTGCATGAATTCAGAAGAAGTTGCACCACGGAGACACGGAGAGCACTGAATTTTGAAAGAGCGCTGCGAGGCCGTGATGGTTAAAGAAGAGTTTTCTAGCCACAGAATCACACGGATTGAACACGACATAAGATAGCTGAAAGTTATCACAACAAAACAGATTGAGGACGAACTCAGCATTGTCTGAAAACATCAACAAACGCTGACTCAATCCGTGTTTGTCTGTGTTAATCCGTGGCTAAAAAACTCTTCCTCAATCGATTCACCCACACGCAGTGACTTCCCAATCTCTGTGAACTCCGCGTCTCCGTGGTGAATCAATTCCGGCCGACATCCCCCATCCAAAAAGAAACGCCCGGCAATCCTGCAGGATTGCCGGGCGTTTCGCATCAACAAAACATTTTCAGACGGTGTGGCAGAAGCCAAACTAGTCCTTCTTTTCGGTTTCGGGGCGTCCGCCGGCACCGGCCGGGCGTCCACCGGGACGACCACCACGGCCGCCACCGAATCCACCACGCAACTTGGCAACGTCAAATTCTTTGCCCTTCAGGGTTTCGAACTTCGTCTTCTGATCGGCGGTCAAAACTTCCACGACTTTCGTGTCGCGTTCCTTGCTCAATTCTTGCATCTTTTCACGAGCACCTTCGGCGCCGCCACCCTGGCCACGACCGAACAGACCGCGTTGTTTTTCAGCGTAATCCTTGCCCACAGCGGCAATCTTGTCTTGTTGTTCTTTGGAGAGGTCCAAAGCCTTCACGAGATCGGGGTCAGCAAACGCCTGCACCGTGTTGGACTGCCAGTAGATTTGCTGAACGCGTTCGAACTGTGCCGGGGTGAGGATTTCCTTCACTTGCGGCTGGTACTTGGCGACGATCTTGGCCTGGACTTCCGCGCCCTTGGCTTGCAGTTCTTGCATCTTGGCCCGGCGTTCTTCCTGAGACAAATCCTGCAGACCAGCGAATCCGCCCCCAGCACCGAGTTCCGTCCGGGCTTCTTCACTGGCGGTGTCAACAACCTTCTTCAGGCTGGTCTTCGCAGCGTCATCCAAGGCCAATTCCTTCTGAACTTCTTCATTGTTCAAAAGCCCCAGTACGCCACTGACTCGCGGGCCGCCAAAGCCGCCCCGGCCACGTCCGCCGCCCTGGCCCTGTGCCATGGTCATCGAAACGCTCAGGAACATCACCAATCCCACCGTCAACAAACTCGTTAGACGCAACTTCACCATGCTGTAGACCTCCAGATTGGGGGGAGAACACCGACGTCGAAACGTTCCTCAAGCAGCGACAGGCCGCCAGACATGAGCGCAGGAACGCACGTCGCCAATGCAGAATCGACTGTATTACACCACCAGTGGCGCCAGGTTGCAGAGGGGTTACAGGCGGAACGGGCTGCATCGAGGGTGTCTGGCAGATTGAAGGCCGTTCACCCACCAGACACTTCGGGCAAGATCAGGAACGATGTTTGAGTATTGATCTGCGAGCCCTCTCCCATTGGGGAATATGAAAGCCCATGTTGCGTTCACACGACAATTCGTTAGCTCGAAAACGAATGAAAATCGTGCGAACTAGGCCAACAATCGCTCCACATGGAGGCCCACCGATTCGGCCAAACGTTGAGGGTTATACCCTCCCTCCAACAGGCTCACCACTTTTCCGCCGCAATAGGCTTGGGCCACCTGTTTCACCAAATCAGTCAACTTGCCAAAGTCTTCCGTTTCCAGTGATAGCGAACCGATCGGATCCTCGCGGTGCGCATCAAAACCGGCACTCACCAAAATCAACTCGGGGCGGCACTTCTCGGCGGCGCGCGTCAGCTGAGTTTCGAAACGTGTCAAGAATTCCTTGCGAGGGGTCCCGAACGCCAAAGGCAAGTTAAATTTCGTACCGATCCCCGGCCCCGTACCAGTCTCATTGGTATCGCCACTGCCAGGGTAAAATGGAAAGCGGTGTGACGACAGGAAATAGACTTGGTCATCCGAGTAAAAAATGTCTTGAGTCCCGTTGCCGTGATGGACATCCCAATCGACGATTAAGACCCGTCGTAACTTGTGCACGGCCAAGGCATGTCGTGCGGCGATCGCCACATTATTGAACAAACAAAAGCCCATCGGAGCCGCAGCCAGGGCATGATGGCCGGGCGGCCGCACCAGGCACAGGGCGGTCTTATCGGTCCCCTTCAGGACCGCATCCACCGCGGCAATGCTCGCCCCGGCGGCCAGCCGCGCCGCGTCCCAAGACTTCAGACTGCACACCGTATCTTGCTCAATCCGCCCACCTCCGTCGGCGACAAAGTCTTCAACCCGTTTCACATGGGCCGCAGCATGCACGGTCTGCAACTGCTCTTTCGTGGCGAACGTAAATTCACCCTTGCTGCATCGCCCGTTGAGCCCCTGCTTCGACAGATGCTCCAACACGGCCACAAGTCGCTGCGGACTTTCCGGGTGCTGCCCAGTCAGGTGCTCTTGAAACCGGAGATCCGAGTACAGGATTGTCATGCGAATGATTTCAATCTAAGTCGGTCTTCAGAGATAATGATGCCGGCGGGCCCCTTTTGCCAGACATCTCAAATCCTACCGACACCTGTTCAACAGTGCAATTAAAATGGAACTGACATTGATCCGTTTCGTGTTTCTCGTTAGTAGAGCGTCATCAACATGAGCAAATCGTAATACAACGCCCAACTGCGGCCGCGCCAAATCTCGCGCAGCGGTAGTGACGGCGGACAGTTTCCTCATTTGATCCCTTCCGCACGCACTGATTGACGGCTCCACTTCCCACCCTTTGCACATCTCGCACACCTGACTCTCGCTCGGCCACCGAGCAGGATCACCCTCATGTTTAAGGACTACTTTTTTAGCCTGATCAGCGGCTGCCTGCTGCTCATCGTTGCCATTCCGCTGATCGGCAAGATCTTGCGCCTGCCGGCAGTGCTGGGTTGCCTCGTCCTCGTTATGCGAACGCGATTCTCCGTGCTTAGCGGGCTGGTTTTGCTAGCTCTACCCCTCGTTGCCTGGGCCGAGCCGGGAATGTTGCGAGCAGTGTTTGTCCTAAAAAATCCCTATCAGTTTGCCACACTGACGTGGGCAACATTGATGGTCTCCCTAATGGTTATCGTAACGTTCCGCGTCAACTATCTGACGTCGAATGCACGTTTTGGAGCCATCCCGAACGCACCGATTCCTCAATTTTGGGGAACGATGAACAATCAGACCTGGCGCCATTCCTGGTGGATCTGGCTGGTGAGCGGCCTCGCCATTCCCTTGTATGCGCTCGATCAATCATTGGCGGAACGCCCTTCCGACAACAGTTTATATCTGCTCCCCCTGGGATTGGGGGGAGGCATCGTCCTGGCGCTAGGCTTCCTATTTGGGCTGGCCATTTTGCAACGACTGTGGATTGACCCGTCCATCACCAACTCCGGTCTCCTGCCTTTCGAAAATCTGACCTGGATCCGATCGTTCGCGAAGAATGAAACTCAGCCTGCCACCAAGATGCAGGCCAATCTGGCCCAAATCTTTGGCCCCAAGGCCACATCCGAAGACACCATCGCAGTGACTCCTGCGGTCGCAATTAAGCCCCCCGAACCAGTCTCCACCGGCTACTTTCGGCTCGTCGATCCCCAAGATCCCAATTCGTGGGAACTGGAACCGGGACATGCCCAGATCACTTTAGTCTGGGTTGTGCTGGCGTGTCTGTATATTGGATTTTATGGGGCCTTCCTGGGAGCAATCGGCGATGGCTCGGCCGACTACTGGCTGCCGCATCAAGACGGAATCTTCCCGACGCTGTTCTTCGTGATGATCTACGTCTTCTTCGTGGGATTCACACTGACCGGCGCCGCGTTCTTTCTCGACTACTACCGCGTCCCCACGACACTCGTGCTGGTTGGCATGGTGCTGGTCTCATTTTCTTTAGGACGAGTCGACCATTTCTATGAGCTCCATCCGCAACGATCTGTCGCGATTTCCGGTGGAAAGCCGAGAGAACCACAGCCGGTGCCATTGACCGAGTTGTTTGACGAACAATGGCAGTTCCCCAAGTACGCTCCACCACCATCAACCCCGTCCGCCCAATCATTGGCCGCACAGCCGAAAGCCACATTGATCGTGGTCACAGCTGCCGGAGGCGGTATTCAAGCGGCCGCCTGGACGGCCAAAGTTTTAACCGGTCTCGACGAACTGCTGGGTGGCTTCAGCGAATCGGTGGGTCTGGTCAGTTCGGTTTCCGGTGGTAGCGTTGGAGCGATGTTCTATTTGCACCATCGCGGTGACCGCACGAATCTCGCTGGAGCACCGATGCAGATCCAGCAGGAGAAAAGCCAGCACATCAACGAAGATGCCAGCGCATCGGGACTGGAGCCAGCAGCCTGGGGCATGGCGTTTCCCGATTTAGTCCGCACCACATTCCCTCCCGCCGCACCGAAAACATTAGACCGCGGCCTGGCGCTAGAACTGGAATGGCAGCGCCGCCTGACAGACCGCTTGCCGGCCAACGCCCACAGCACACCCGAAGGGATCAATCAACAACGACTGGCCTTAAAGGACCTGCGGTTGCTCGATTGGAGCGAACGTATCCGAGCGAGAAAAATGCCCGCCGTGGTATTCAATTCCACCCTGGTCGAAACCGGCCAACGCCTGTTGTTCTCACCCGTCATCGCACAGCCAGCGGCGTCCAACGCAGCGGGTGCCACTCCATTTTCAACGAAGGCTTCGGACCCGGTCGAATTCTTCGCCTGTTACTCCGCGGCAGCCGAACATTTTCGCCCCAATCCGCGGTTAGTGACGGCCGTGCGCTTATCTGCGACTTTTTCCTATGTCAGCCCCATCTGCCGCCCGCTAGGGGATGACGTCCCCCACAGTGTTCGGAAACAACTAGGTGAGCGACTCACCTGGCACGTCGCGGATGGCGGGTACGCTGACAACGAAGGAATTTTGACAGCAACAAAATGGATCGAAAGAATCATCTCGCAACAGCGCAATCGCGAAGATGCCAAGAAACTTCCCTTTGATCGCGTGCTCATCGTGCGAATCAACGGCTTCCCCGATAAGGCACGAGAAGCCAGTTCGAATCACGGCGGCTTGATCAACGCGTTTCTGGGGCCGGTCCTCACCCTGGGGAACGTCCGCGTGGCGTCACAGGCTGAACGAGGAGACTACGAAGTGCAGTTGCTGGAAGAAGCGACCCGTCTGCGGCGCGCGAAAAAACTCCAGGAAGCCCAGCAATTATTGATGTCGGCCAATGACATTCATACCAAGCTAGAGAATCAATTGAACTCGTCCGGAGGCGCAGTCAATGCGGTTCCAGTTGGCGTGACGCCCGCCGCGCCGCAAGTGCAACAGGCGATCTCCGAGGCCATTGAAAAACGAGTTGGCCAACTCCGCACCACCTACGACGACCGCAATCCGCAGGTTCAGAAACAAACAGAAAAAGTCGAAGTCGTTCTCGAACAATCACGTAGCAAACGACGCGAGTACGCTCGCGCGGTCGAGGTGCGATCCGTCAAGATTCAGTTCCCATCCGACATGGATCAGCCTCCTCTCTCTTGGGCACTCACCCCCAGTGACAAGCAGTTGATTGACGCCGCCTGGGAAAAAATCGCCACCAGCATTCGCGACAGCGGCCAAATCGAGCGATTACCAGAAGTCGGCCAGCAAGACCTGACACCGCAACACCTAAGGCACTTCTTTCCGCTACGCTAGGCACTCCGCCCGGAGGGCAGTTAGAGAGCATTGCACCATGCAAGTGAAGTCCATTCAACGTGGGATTTGAGCGTGAGTGACTTCACCAAATCGACTCATAGAAATAGAGAGGTCGATCGGTGTCGTTGCTGCGATTCAGTCCCGATAGGGACGAAAGATTCTAGCCGTGGGCGCAAGCCCACGGACTCGTCATAAATTGATCTCAAGCCCTGAATGGGCGACACATCTCGTAGATGTGCAATAATATTAGTGTCGCCCATTCAGGGCTCGATTTTTGTGGTAAATGTTCCGCGGGCTGACGCCCACGGCTAGGTTCTGTCGCCCCTTCGGGACTAAAGAAGCTTTGTACGACCGAAACACCAATCTCTCTTGAGATCGCTACGACGAAATAATTCCAACGTCACCCCTGACGAATCTGGCTCAATGCCTCAAGCGCCGCCAGACGAGCGTCCGCATGATTGACGAGGGGGCGCGGATAGGTCTTACCGAGCTTCACTTCGGCCTCACGCAACGCCATCGGGGGGGCACTCCAGGGTTGATGAATCCATTCCGTGGGCAGTTCCGCCAGCTCTGGAATCCAGCGACGAACGTAGGCGCCTTCGGGATCAAATTTTTCGCCCTGGCTCACCGGGTTGAAGATTCGAAAATAGGGCGCCGCATCGGCCCCGCAACCGGCGGTCCACTGCCAGCCCAAAGTATTATTCGCCAGATCCGCATCTACTAATGTGTCCCAAAACCAATCTGCTCCTGCCTGCCACGGAATCAGAAGATCTTTCACAAGAAACGACGCCACAATCATCCGCACGCGATTGTGCATCCACCCGGTCGACCACAATTCGCGCATCCCGGCGTCCACAATGGGGTAGCCCGTCAGTCCCCGTTGCCACGCTCGTAAGTGCTGCTTGTTGTCGAGCCACGGGAACCGGGCAAACTCTTCGCGGAGCGGTTCGGTCGGTGTTTGCGAAAAATGGAACAACAAGTGATGAGCAAACTCGCGCCACAGGAGTTGCCGTAGATAAGGTTCGCCGACTCGGGGAGTACCGGGCGACTCTTTCAAATGCGTACAAACCGTATGCCACACCTGCCGCGGGCTGACTTCTCCAAAGTGCAGTGCTGGACTGAGCCGCGACGTTCCTGAATGATCGGGCCGGTTGCGTTCGTCGGGATACTGCGACACGCCGGTGGGTAAAAAACTCTGCAGCAAATCGCCAGCCGCAGTGCAGCCGGGCTGCCAAGCATCGCGCAGCCCCGAGTCCCACGGAATCTGAGGTAGCAAACCCAAGTCGTCGATTTCCAAGGAATCGGGCCAAACCTGGGGGCCGGTGATACGCGTGGGCGTCGCCAGCGGACGTTCGGGTTCGGCATGCGCCAAGCAGGTTTTGGAAAACGGCGTGAAGACCTTATAGGGTCCTCCCGTCTTCGTTTTGATTTCCCATGGTTCATACAGCAGGCTGCCGTTGTAACTCTCCGCGAGGATCCGATCGGCTTTCAGTCCCGCTTTGACCTCGGTATCGCGTCGAATGGCAGCGGGTTCATAGCGACGATTCCAAAAGACGGCCGATGCCCCCGTCTCCTGAATCAGCTTCCGCAACTCCGGCAAACTGGCTCCCCGGCGAACGATCAGCCGTGAGCCCAACGCCTTCAACCGCGCAGCGAGCGCCTGTAGTGAGTAGTGCAACCACCACCGCGTCGCGGCTCCCGCCGGCCAGCGGCCTTCTTCGTCCGGGGACCAGATCCAAACGGGAATCACCCCCTGCCCTCGAGCCACCGCAGCGACCAGGGCCGGATGATCTTCGACCCGCAGGTCATGCCGCAGCCAGAGAAGAGTCGGCGATGATTTTGACATAAACAGTTCCCGTCCTGGCACGGCATTGTGAGTCACTTAAAAAGCCGGCGTTCTCATCAATCCGCAATGACGGGCCCATACATAACACAAATCCACATCTGACTGTTGTCATCAATGATCAGTTTGAGGCGGTCCCCTCAGACCCATTGTCAATGCTGTGGGAGAAGGTGGCATTCCTTAAGCTCCAAGTCACCGCCGAAGTTTCGGGCAGGTTTTCAGGAATGAACAAAACAGGCGGTTGAAACGGGTGTCCAACTTGTTTTTTGAGTCAATTCCTGCACAATTCAGGCTTGAGCTCATTAATTGTCATTTCCACGTGCGGAAGGAAAATCGTGATGGCCGTGAACACGGCGCAAGTGAGTGGTCGACGGAAGCTACATTTCGCTGACTTCTCACAGTTGCTGGCAGACGTTGATTATGTCGCCACGCACCCTTGCCACACTCTCGGAAATTGGTCCGTCGGACAGATCCTCGACCACTTGGCGGTTGCCGCAAACTCGCCGTTCGATGGGTATGACGGCTATCAGGCTTCGTGGTTTACGCGGCACCTGATTGTGCCGTTTATCAAGAATAATTTACTGACCAAACCGATGGCGGCGGGATTTCAAATTCCCAAAGATGCCACCGTAATGTTCCCCGCTACCGATGCGACGCCTCAGGCGGGATACAAAAGACTGAAGGACGCCCTCGCCCGTTTCTCCAACGAACTGCCGAAGTACCCACATCCCATTTTGGGTGATCTCGCGTTCCAGGAATGGGTCGCCGTCACACTCCGGCACGCCGAACTGCACTTGAGCTTTATCGTTCCAGCGGAAGTTCCCGCAGCGTGCTCGTAACTGTCCTGACCGAGGCACCGCTCACCGAAACCTGCTGCAGCTCATGACTTTTCAGTGAGATTAGCCTTTCCCGCCCAAGCCCCACTTTGACTCCTGCCCGCCAACGGTACAATTGAGTTTGGTCGGCAGTGACAGTCCCTACCGGCACAGTCGACGACTCACGCCCACCATGAAACTCGACGAATACCTGCAAGAATTTGAGGATCTCGACCCGGAAGACCGACTGGAAGTCTTAATGGACTTTGGTCACGAACTGCCTCCGTTAGGTCCCGAACACCAAACTTTGCAGAATCGTAGTGACTGCCAGATTCAGGAATGCCAGACTCCCGTTTACATGCATGTGGGGCTGCAGGAGGGACGAGTCCATCTCGCGGCCCATGTGCCCGAGAAATCGCCCACCGTCCGGGGCTTTGTGGCGATGCTCGTTAACGGGCTGGAGGGAATTCCGTTCGAACAGGTCCTGCTGATTCCCGATAACATGCCCGAGAGACTAGGGTTACGCGACGTGCTCGGCATGACCCGCTTTCGTGGTTTTACAGGAATTGTCGCCTTTATTAAACGTGAAATCCGCCGGCTTAATGCGGCGAAGTCCTCCTAAAAAGTACTTCGCGAGCCACCTTGCTGCTCGTGGAGCCCATAATACATCCTGCGTACTCCATTCGACTCAGAGATCAGACCGAATCCACAAAGTCACATCTCATAGCTACACAAAGCACTAGGGTCAAGAAGTCGTCTGAAATGAATTTTCGCAGAAGAATTCGTCTTGAGATCGCAAGAAAACCGTGTATTCTGCGTACGATTGAACAGTTTTTGAGAACACTCTCCTATACAGGGTGAGGGGTACTGAACCACTCCGACACCTGTCAATAACCAGATTGGCGACACCGCAGATGAAATCACAAAAACGCGGTCGCCCTCCAGAAGATAAAGAGTCAGTAAAAGGTGGACGAATGTTAGACGTTGAAGTTGCTGCAATTCGCTTGTTGCCCTCTTCGGAGCTCCCCGCTTACACCTACGTTCCTGGAACCGACACGCCGCATCCGATTCGTGATCCCCGCGGCCACAGCCACGGACGTAAGCCGCCCCCACCCATGGGTTTAATCGCCGAGCGCTGGGCCGACAACCGCACCTACCTGTGGGCCATCGACCTGTTCAATTACGGCTTCTACTGGGAAGCGCATGAAGAATGGGAACGCCTGTGGCGCGTTTCTGGCCCCGATAACACGGTCGGCCGGTTCCTGAAGGGCCTCGTGAAACTGTCCGCCGCGGGCGTCAAAGTGCGTGAGAACAGCCTCCACGGTGTCCGCCGTCACGCGGCCTCTGCGGGTGAAGTATTTGCCGACGTCGCCGCCGAAGCCGGAACGATTCGTTATTGCGGTCTGGAATTCACCATCTTGCAATACGCCTCCGACCGAGCTGCTCAGCTGGTCTACAAGGTCGACCACAACGGCGGCAAGGCCCGTCGCGTCTTCCCGTTCGTCCTGCAGCCCGATCCGCTGCCGTTCGCCTAACGCATAAAAAATAGACGTCGCATCAATTTTCACAGCCCGGTGACGAAATGTCCCCGGGCTGTTTTTTTGTAAGCCGATGTCACCCTATCCGATCCCGTGCATCTCCATCGATTGGTTCAGCATACGAGCAACGTCGATTACGAAAAACGGCCCGCTGGTTGAAATCAACCGGCGGGCCGTTTTGTTTTCTATCAGATCTCTCTACGCGAGCACTACACCCCGGCACGCACATCGCGTCCCAGGAGTTGCGGGTTGCTGGGCAGATCCGAATACCCCATCAGGTAACGATCAACACCCACCGCACATTCACGGCCTTCCCAGATGGCCCAGACGATGAGGGACTGCCCACGACGCATGTCGCCGGCCACAAACACACCCTCAACGTTGGTCATGTAGTCGTCGTCAGCCTGCACGTTGCTGCGCGGATCGAGCTTACAGCCCAGTTGCTCGACCAGGCCCTTGGTCTCTGGCGAGATGAAGCCCATCGCCAGCAACACCAGCTGTGCAGGAATATCGAATTCGCTGCCCGCGACCTCTTTCATCGACATCCGACCGTTTTCATTCACCCATTCCAGCCGGACACATTTCAGCTTCTCAAGCTTGCCGTTCGAACCAACGAATTCCTTCGTCAGCACGCTGAAGTCACGTACGCCACCCTCTTCATGGGCACTGCTGGTCCGCATGACGGTCGGCCAGTACGGCCAGGGCATCGTGATATCCCGCTTATCGGGAGGCTTCGGCAAGAGTTCCAGTTGCACCACCGACCGGCAGCCGTGACGATGCGAGGTTCCCAGGCAGTCCGCACCCGTATCACCACCACCGATAATGACCACATCCTTACCGGCCGCAGAGATAAACTCTGCGTCAGGGATGGTGTCCCCTTCGCAGCGCTTGTTCTGCATCGGCAGAAATTCCATCGCAAAATGGATGCCCTGTAAGTCACGGCCGGGAATCGGCAAATCGCGGGGCAATGTCGAACCACCAGCCAGGACGATCGCGTCGAAGTCACGACGCACATCAGCCACAGCGATGTTCACGCCGACGTTGGCATTCACCTTAAAGGTGATCCCTTCCGCTTCCATGATCTGCAGGCGGCGGTCGAGGATCTTCTTTTCCATCTTGAATTCGGGGATACCGTAGCGGAGCAATCCGCCAATCCGGTCGGCCCGTTCAAACACGGTCACCCAGTGCCCTGCACGATTCAACTGCTGAGCAGCAGCGAGCCCCGCGGGGCCCGAACCGATCACAGCCACCTTCTTGCCCGAGCGACGTTCCGGAGGTTCCGGAACGACCCAGCCCTCGGCAAACGCCTTTTCGATAATCGATTGCTCGATGTTCTTAATCGTCACAGGGGGAGCATTAATCCCCAGCACGCAGGCTTCTTCGCACGGTGCCGGACACAAGCGACCGGTGAACTCCGGGAAATTGTTCGTCGCGTGCAACCGCCGAATCGCCTCTTCCCAGCGACCGCGGTACACCAGGTCGTTCCAGTCGGGGATGATGTTGCCCAACGGACAGCCGGTGTGACAGAACGGCACACCGCAATCCATGCAGCGGGCCCCCTGCTCCATCAGCTTCAATTCCGGAAACGGTTTGTAGACTTCGTGATAGTCATGCAAACGATCTTCAACCGGTCGCCGCGACGGTGTTTCGCGATTGATTTCCAAAAAGCCATCCGGCTTACCCATGACGACACCCTAACGAATTAAGAACTAATGCTGATGAGGTCTTGTCCTGCGTTCTCAATCTCACCGGTTTGAATGTGAGTACCGAACTAACGGACAACGAGGTACGACGCACTCCACAACCACCGGATTTCAGGACTTGCTGGCGGACATCTCAAGCGCCCCTTGTTCCTGCTCGGCTTTCGCCTTCCGCTCGGACAGAACGCGTTTGAAGTCCTTCGGGTAGACCTTGATGAACTTGGCCTGCAGCTGATCCCAGTTGTCCAGGACGTACTGTGCCCGTTCGCTGTCGGTCTTCTCGATGTGCTTCTTCAGCAGACCTTGAACCTTCTCTACATCCGAATCCAGCAGCGGGTCGAGGTCGACCATCTCTTGATTACAGTGAATGCGGAAGTCGCCCTTGTCGTCCAGCACATAGGCCAGCCCGCCGCTCATACCGGCAGCAAAGTTGCGGCCCGTCGAACCAATAATCACCACATTGCCGCGAGTCATATACTCGCAGCCGTGATCCCCCACACCTTCGACCACCGCGTCGACACCAGAGTTCCGCACGCAGAAACGTTCGCCGGCCACACCGCGAATGAAGACCTCACCACCCGTCGCCCCGTAGCAAGCCACGTTGCCGATGATGATATTTTCTTCCGCCTTGTACGACGCATTCTTCCACGGACGAATACTGATGTTGCCGCCCGACAGACCCTTGCCGAAGTAGTCGTTCGCTTCGCCTTCGACCTCAAACGTGATTCCCTTCGGCAGGAACGCGGCAAAGCTGTTACCGCAAGAACCCTTGAAGCGAATCTTAATCGTGTCTTGCGGCAATCCTGCCCCGCCATGCAACTTACTGAGACGAGCTCCCAGCATCGTACCGACGGTACGGTTGACGTTGCGGATCTCCGATTCGAACTCAATCGGAGTTCCCTCTTCCAACGACTGCTGACACTTCTCGATCAACTTATTGTCGAGAGCGTCCTGCAAACCGTGATCTTGAACTTCCTGGCAATAGACGCCTACTGTGTCGGGAACTTCAGGCTTGTAGAGCAATGCCGTCAGGTCCAGACCGTCAGCCTTCCAATGCTTGACTGCCTTACGTGCATCCAGCTTGTCGACACGTCCCACCATTTCATTGATGGTACGGCAACCCAGCTTCGCCATGATCTGTCGCAACTCTTCCGCCACGAAGGTGAAGTAGTTGACGACATGTTCCGGCTTGCCCGAGAAGCGTTCTCGCAACCGCGGATCTTGCGTCGCAATACCGACCGGACACGTATTGAGATGGCAGACACGCATCATGATGCAGCCCGCAGCCACCAGTGCGGCAGTCGCAATACCAAACTCTTCAGCACCCAACAGCGCGGCCACGGCGACGTCACGACCGGTCTTAATCTGACCGTCAGTCTGTACCACGATCCGGCTCCGCAGATTGTGCAGCACCAAGGTCTGATGAGTTTCAGCCAGCCCCAGTTCCCACGGAATACCCGCGTGCTTGACCGAGGTCAGCGGACTGGCACCAGTGCCTCCTTCGTACCCGGAGATCAACACGACATCCGCATGCGCCTTCGACACACCCGAAGCAATCGTACCGACACCGACTTCCGACACCAGCTTCACGCTGACGCGGGCTTCGGGGTTGGAATTCTTCAGGTCATGGATCAACTGCGCCAGATCTTCGATCGAGTAAATATCATGGTGCGGCGGCGGTGAAATCAAACCCACACCCGGCGTCGCATTGCGGATACGACCGATGTATTCGTCAACCTTGTGACCGGGCAACTGGCCCCCTTCACCCGGCTTGGCCCCTTGAGCCATCTTAATCTGCAGCTCACGGGCATTGACTAGATATTCACTAGTCACACCAAAGCGACCCGACGCAACTTGCTTGATCGCGCTATTACGGGAATCGCCGTTCGGATCGGCCACGAAACGTACCGGATCCTCACCACCTTCACCCGTATTGCTGCGGCCACCAATGCGGTTCATCGCAATGGCCACCGTTTCGTGGGCTTCACGAGAAATCGAGCCCAACGACATCGCACCCGTCGCGAATCGCTTGAGAATCTCGCTGGCCGGTTCAACTTCGCTCAACGGAATCGGCGTATCAGCCCACTTGAAGTCGAGCAACCCACGCAACGATTGAATCGTCTCTTCGTTCTTATTGGCCAGAGCCGCAAACTGGTCGTAGGTCCGTTGGCTGTTCGACCGCACCGCATGCTGCAGCTTGGCGACCACTTCAGGATTGATGGCGTGGAACTCGCCACTGCGGCGCCACTGATACAGTCCGCCGGTTTCCAGATCCAGATCTTCCGGAACATGCACGTGGGGATAACCGCGTGAATGTCGCAACTTGGCTTCTTCAGCGATGACGTCCAGACCAATGCCACCCAACCGCGAAGGGGTGTAGGTGAAGTAGTCATCTACAAACGCCTGATCGAGCCCGATGGCTTCGAAAATCTGGGCCCCGTGGTAGCTCTGCAGCGTCGAAATACCCATCTTCGACAGAACTTTCAGGACGCCCTTCTGGACGCTCTTAATATAGTTCTTCTGGGCCACTTCGAATGTCAAATTGCCCTTCGGCGTCTTCAGCCAGCCCTTCTGGCATAGGTCTTCGAGAGTCTCGAGGGCCAGGTACGGATTGACCGCACCGCAACCATAACCGTGCAGACAGCAGAAGTGATGGACTTCACGCGGTTCACCCGATTCCAGGATGATACCGCACTGCGTTCGGGTCTTCTCGCGGATCAAGTGATGATGCACAGAAGAAACGGCCAGCAACGCGGGGATCGGGGCCTGCTTCTCATCGGCTCCACGGTCGGAGAGGATGATAATCGGGATTCCGGCAGCCACGGCATTGTGGGCTTCTTCACGCAACCGATCGACGGCGGCCTTCAGTGCGGCACTCCCCCCGGCGATCTCGAACAAGGTCGAAATCGTCTGCGACTTCAACCGTCCGGTGTTCAACGCACGAATCTTCGCCACGTCTTCGTTCGTCAGAATCGGCTGCTCCAGGAACAGCTGATGGCAGTGCTCGGGAGTCTCTTCGAACAGATCCTGCTCGGCACCAAGAGTGATCGTGCTGGAGGTCACGATCTCTTCGCGAATACCATCCAACGGCGGGTTGGTCACCTGAGCAAACAGCTGCTTAAAGTACGAGTACAACAGTTGCGGCTTGTTCGACAACACGGCCAACGGGGTATCATTCCCCATCGAGCCGATCGCTTCAATGCCGGTCGTCGCCATCGGCGGAATCAGCAACCGCACATCTTCCAACGTGTAGCCAAACACCTGCTGCCGAGTCACCAGGGTGCTCATATCGCTGGCAATTGGCTCAGCGTGGGGCAGTTCATCCAACCGCACGACTTGCTCGTCGAGCCACTGTCGCCAAGGCCGCTTGGTGGCGAAATCACGCTTGATTTCAGCATCTTCAATGATGCGGCCCTGAGCGGTGTCAACCAGGAACATACGGCCCGGTTGCAGACGACCACGCTGCACGACGTTCGCCGGATCGATCGGCAACACGCCAGTTTCCGACCCCATGATGATGAAGTCGTCTTTGGTCACGGTGAACCGCGACGGACGCAGACCGTTACGATCCAGCACAGCACCGATCACCGTACCGTCGGTGAACGTCATCGACGCCGGACCGTCCCACGGTTCCATCAAGCACGAGTTGTACTCATAGAACGCCTTCTCATCGTCGGGCATCGTCTCATGACCATCCCAGGCAGCGGGGATCATCATCAGAACGGCATGCGGCAATGACCGGCCGGTATGGTGCAACAATTCCAGGGCACAGTCGAAAGACGCCGAGTCGCTCATTCCTTCAGGAATGACCGGAACGATCTTTTCGATGTTGTCGCCAAACAGCGGTGATTTGAACAACCGCTCGCGAGCCCGCATCCAGTTCTGATTGCCGCGCACCGTGTTGATTTCGCCGTTATGAGCGACATAACGGAACGGGTGAGCCAGCTCCCAGCTAGGGAACGTATTAGTACTAAACCGCTGATGCACCATCGCAATGGCACTGACGAAATCAGCGTCGTCCAGATCGGTAAAATACTTAATGATCTGATTGGGCAGCAGCAGCCCCTTATAGATCAATGTGAACTGCGACAAGCTGGGGAGATAGAAGTAGCGCTTCTCGGTCAACTGGCTCTCGCGGATGGTTCGCTCGGCCAACTTGCGAATGACATACAGCTCAACGCCGAACTTTTCCGGAGTCGTTTGCTCGGACCGGCCAATAAAGATCTGCCGGATGAACGGTTCGCCCTTGCGGGCCGTTTCACCGATGGCACTGCTGTCGCAGTTTAGATCACGCCAGCCCAGGAACTGCTGCCCTTCGTCCGCGACGATCTTCTCAAAGATTTCTTCGCACACTTTACGCTCGGCGGCATCCGGCGGCAGAAAGACGAGACCGCAGGCATAGTCGCCAGCCGCGGGCAGTTGAATGCCCAGTTCACCGCACTTTTTGCGGAGGAACTTATCGGGCATCTGCACAACGATACCCGCACCGTCACCAGTCTCCGGATCGCAGCCGCAGGCTCCGCGATGCGTCAGATTCATCAGAATCTGCAAGGCATCGGTCACAACCTTGTGCGATTTCACACCCTTGATGTGGCAAATGAAACCGACGCCACACGCGTCGTGTTCATAGTCCGGACGATACAAGCCTTGGGCCGTAGGAGGGGCTGAGCGATAATGGCTTGAACTGGGCATGCTCGAATCTCTCTAAATCTCGAAACTCAACAAACAACCGTTTAACCAGATCCACGAGAACTCTTGTCAGAGAGCAACTCACGGCATCAGGTTCGTTGGGAACCGACAATCGCCACGCATTTCCAAAGGAAACGAAACGACTGCGGCACCGAAAATCTTTTAGAATCACCAGCAAAGACAAGAAACAAGTCGACCGGGCGAAGGGATCGCTGCGACACGTTGTCCGTCAGGGCTGGACTTGTGTCACACTTGTTTTGCTATACGTTTCAGACCGGAACCACCGACGTCGTGAACGACGTCTTGAGGGGTAGCTGCAACGGCTCCGTCCGCAATCAGAACCCCAGCAGCTGTCGTCGCCGCCGAGCCTGTTCCTGCTAACAACTCAATGAATTTTTGGACGGCAGTGGGGAGGGACTTCTGACGGCGATGGATAATTCCCAGCGGACGCACCCATTGCACATCCGAGAATGGAATCGCTCGCAATAATCCCGCTTCGACTTCTCGACGGACCGTGGGCGCCGGCAGGATGGCCACACCAGTGCCATCGCCAATCCCCTCTTTGATCTGTCCGATATTGTCGAATTCCTGCACCACATTCACCGCCACATGCTGCTCACGCAGCCATTTGTCGATCCGTTTGCGAATCGTCAATTCATTCGTGAAGGCCACGAACGCTTCACCTTCCAACCGCTTCACCGAGATCGTCGTTTCGGCCGCCAGCTTGTGCCGCGGATTCACGACCAGCACCAGCGGTTGTTCCTGCCAGGGAACCACCGCCAGCTCACGTTTTTCCTCGGGAAACGACAACAATCCCAGATGAGCCCCACCACTGACCACCTGCTCCACCACTTGATGGGGATGCTGGTAATGAATGTCGGCCTTGGCATCGGGATAGCGTTCGTTGAACTCCTTCAGACACTCTTCCATCTTCAGCAGCCCGATCGAGTAAATCGCGGCCACCTGAACGTGACCCACAACTCGATCCCGAAACTGCAATACCGAGTCCTCAACGGCTCGATAGTCGTCTAACAATTTGCGAATGCCATCAAAAAACACGCGGCCAGCCGGTGTCAGCACCAGCGGACGCTTCCGCTGCAGCAACACCACTCCCAAATGCTTTTCAATCGCCTGAATTTTTTGTGTGATCGTGGGCTGAGCTAACTCATGAATCGCAGCGGCCTTGGAAAAGCTGCCATGCACGGCGACATCGCAAAAAATTTCCAAGTCTTCGAGATTCATGTTGCCCATCAATGACCAGCTCGCCGAGCTGGTCGTTCCGTCGCGTCATTCGGCCCGTTGCTACTATTGGATTTCGCAATAATTACCAAAGGGCGTATTGCAAATTCCGATTCGATCCTAAACACGGTATCGCCCGACGTCAAGCACCTACTTCAAAGAATTCCTGCTTTTCATCGAACTGCCGTGAGTTTTACAGAGCTCGGAATCACCGTCGTGGGGTGGACAGGCCAAGCTCGCACGGATCACAAAGAAATTGCCGAGGCCAACGACACCCCATAGATAGCAATGACTTAAGAAATATTCCGGCCGCTGAGCGAGATCTGTCGCGCAGTCCCCTGGCGGTCAGGGAATGAGACGATGGCCCTACGAAAGCGAGGCGTTACCGAGAAAATGGAGGACCAGGGAACATCACAAAGAATTCCCCTCGTAACAGAGCCCAAATCATCCACGCACTATTATATATAGACACGACTGCACCTTGAACGAGTCTCTGAACTCTTCAATCTGATGAGCATCCGAGAAGCGGAATTCGCAGGGGGTAGCCCAGATTCTCGAATCTGGGTGAGCGTAGCGAACAAGAGGTTGGAGTTTTGAGAGTCAGCCCCTGCCGCAAGCGGCGGACGTATCTCCCCTCGCTCCGGATATTTCCGGGGCGAGGGGAGCATGATCCATAAAAAGCACCGTCTCTGGGATCGCCGTGCCAAGACCGACATTTCAACGGCCGCATCCCGGGGAACCCGACTCAGAGAATAACAATGGGAATCGAAAGAGCCGCAACCTCTTGTTCGCTCCGCTCACCCAGATTCGAGAATCTGGGCTACCCCCTTCTCAGGGCTAACACTCGCCTCTGAACACAGACAAAGAAACAAATCAGCCCGGCAGCAATAGCGCCGCCAGGCTGATTTAATGCTTACTCGCCCACCGTCCTAGTTTGCCACTTTCTGGGTCGATTCGGCCCAGAGACACCAGTATGGGGCCACATACACCCAGTACCCTGCTGGCAGGTTTTCTGACCCGGCGTAGGACTTCATCTCAGAGTGTCCCAGCTCTTTGAACTGACCGTATTTCTCAGCATCGGCGGGAACATGCAACCGCCGCAGCAAGCTCTTGTACTTCCCTCCGACGGTCGAATCGGGCGCCGGTGGTGTCACGGGATGAACTTGTCCCATCAGCGATTCCGCCTGAGCCACCAACCCTAAAAAGCTGCGGCGGTGACCGTGTGGATCATGGCTCAATCCAGATTGAGCCAGCTCTTTAATCAGACTCCAGTTGGCTTGCCCCGCGTACTGCGAATGCCGCAACAGCATTCCGCACGCGGCGACACTCGCGGCAAACTGGAAGTCGGACGACGCCAACTTCAACTGCCCGGGCTGGCCGACCAGGGGATTTTCGAACAACACACTGGTGGCGGCCTCGGGTTGCTTGTAACGCAACTTCACCGTCAACCACCGAGTCTCCTTGTTCGCAACGAGATCTTTCACCGGTGTGATCTCATAGAGTGCGGTCACGGTGTGCCCGGCACCGATCTCGCCGGCGTCCTTCTTGTCGTCGTGAAAATCTTCGGCCGCCATGACTCGATTTTCATAACCGACTAACCGGTACGACGCGACCGCATCCTTGTTGAAATCGACCTGAATCTTCACATCCTTGGCGATGGTCACCAGCGTCCCCATCAGCTCCTGCACGAAGACCTTGTTGGCTTCCTGCTGGTCGTCGATGTAGCCGTATTGGCCATTCCCCTTGTCCGCCAATTGCTCGAGTTTCGCGTCCTTCAGATTCCCCATACCAAACCCAAACACGCTGAGAAACACGCCCCCTTTGGCTCGAGTCTGAATCATCTGCACCAAGGCGTTGTCGCTGGTTACCCCCACGTTGAAGTCGCCGTCGGTACACAAGATGACGCGGTTCGTCCCCTTCTCCAGGAATTCCTGAGCCGCAATGTCATACGCCGTATTGATCCCCGCGGCCCCATTCGTGGAACCACCTGCCCCCAATCCGGCAATCGCGGCGAGGACCACTTCACGCTGCGCCACCGAGGTCGACGGCAGACGGACACCCGCCTCGCCGGCATACGTCACAATGGCGACCTTATCGCGTTCATCCAGTTGCTTCACGAGTGTCGTCAGCGACTCCCGCACCAGCGGCAACTTGTTCTGGGACGACATCGATCCAGACACATCCACCAGGAACACCAGATTGGTCGGCAACCGCTGCTCCTTAGGAATCTCTTTGCCTTTTAAGCCAATGCGGACCAGTTGATGATCTGGTTGCCAGGGGCAAGCGGCAATATCTGTCTGCACCGAGAACGGCCGGCCATCCTGCGGTTGCGGATATTGATAAGCAAAGTAATTGACGAGCTCTTCAATCCGCACCGCATCTGGCGGTGGCAGTTGGCCGCTCTGCAAGAACCGCCGCAGGTTGGCATAAGAAGCCGTATCCACATCGATCGAGAACGTAGAAAGCTGTTGTTCCTGCGGCGTGATGAACGCGTTTTCGAAGATGGGCTGATAGGCCTCACCGGAGGTCGGCTCGGCCGGCTGCATTCTTAGTCTGACAGCCAAACCCTCGTCTCTTATTCCATCCAAACTCTCGTCGGAGAAATCGAATGTTGTCGGTTTGGAATGCTTGATTTCGGCAAGCCCACGGTTATTCGGAGTAGGGTTCGCGGGGACGTCCCCCAGTCCGAAGCGATCACTCCTGGCAACCGTCATCCCTGGACGCACCGCAGACCCCCGACTCGCCTCACTTTGCTTATATGGTACACCGAGTTTCTGGTCCGACTGTGTTAGGCGTTCTAGTCCCGGTATTGCCCCCAACCGCGGAACAACGGAAGCCTCAGGCGCCCTGGGCATTCCAGCGTAAGATCGATTCTGCCGGGGCTTCGCCGGTTCCGTCATAAAGCCACGGCGACGAAACCCCTGCGAACCTTCCGGAGCCGCTTCAGCCAACGATTCCGCTTCGACTTGACTCCGGCCTAGCTTACTCTCCGCAAGAGGCCGCGGTGATTGAACAGATTGCGGCCCGGAGGGAATCGCTCCGCTGTATTCGATTCCGGAAGATCGCTTTTCATCAGCGGGCAGGCCCCATTTTGCCGGCTGCGAGGTCAGCGGTACCCCAGACGACGCATTACCAAATCTCGATTCAGAACTGTTCGCGACAACGGGGAGAACGGCTTCGGGGGTCTGAACGACAGGACGAGCAGGAAAATACTGCACGTGATCATCCAAGTAATAACCTGACGACGCCGTTTCTTGGCGAGCAAACACCGGAGGTAGTTGGACTCGTGGAAACGCGGCTTGGAAGGCATACCAGGCTCCCGGCACCAGCAACACGCTGGCCGCCGCGGCCAGCGCTCGCCGCGAAATTCCCAAAAACCGCTTTCGCGGAACGCTGGCGGACGCAACACCGTTCGCTTGGGCCAGGATCTCGGCTCGACGCTCGGCCGAGACCAGAACCGTCGGTTCCAGGCAGAGTTCGTCGGATAAAATCTGAGCCTCCCTCTGGATCTCGGCCACGACCGCCTGCAATTCGGCAGACGCTGCAACCGCGGTTGCGTAGCGGGCCGCTTCGCTATCCACTAACTCGCCCAAGGCATACGCCGTTAAGCCGGGATCGTCGGCATCGATCGGCTGGGGTGTTTGTTCGGACATGATTGACTCCATATTGAACCCCGCTCATTCGCGGGTGATTGTGATGAGATATTTCGTATTGCTTCGACTTCCTGGGAGGGTGAGGCTCCTGCCGAACCGCTTGGTCTTTCGAGTCTCAATAGACTGAGCGGTTCGGCGGGAGCCTCACCCTCCCAACTACGTCATGCCACGCGGGACCACTCCCGCAGACGCTTTAATCCCGTATGGATCAGGAAGCCGACATTCGTCACCGACAGGCCGGTCACGCCGCTGATTTCCTTATAGGACATGCCATGCTGAAACTTCAGCCGGATCACTTCTTGTTGGTTCTCGGGCAAGCGGGCCAGTAATCCCAGAACTTGGCCTGCCAACTCCGTCTGCTCGACTTGCTCGGGCGGCGAGAGTTGCGATGACGGAACCGTCACCACGCCCTCTTCTGCGAGTGAGGACATTTTTTGCTCCTTACGGCGTACATCCAGGGCGACATTCCGGCACACAGCAAAGAGCCACGGGACCAACCGGCCGTCGAGCTCCGTCTGCTGCTGTTGGCACAGTCGCAGGAACGTCTCTTGGACGACGTCTTGAGCCCGGCTGTGATCGTGCAGAAACCGCAGCGCGTACCGCGCCAAGTCCCCGCCGTGTCGGTCCAGGGCCGCTGTGATCCAACCGAAATGCCCGTTATTGGCAGTCATGAAGCCTCGTTACTTCCACCGAGCGAGATGGTCGACTGGCACGTCGCTCCGCACACAGACAACGGACAGGAGCGGGGTTTATTAGACACGAAGTTGGAGGAAGGATTTGAATGACGAATGTCGAAATCCGAATGACGAAAGAATGACAAATGCCCCAATGTCGAATGACAAAACGGGCACGTGTCTTTCAGTCGGAATTGCTGAGGAGCTCGTTTCTTAGGGTAGCTTGGCGGCGTTGAACGAATGTGTTGAAATGATTCAGGAGATTTTTACCACGAATAACACTAATCACACGAATGAAAAAACAGCCCACCGCAGTGGTCGGGGAAATCCGCTGAGTGATTCAGGCCTGCATCTGTTTTGACAATCAATCAATTGAGAACAGACTTCCTGTATTTATTCGTGTAATTTGTGTCATTCGTGGTTTTACATTTCTTTTTTTCGCTTCACGCTCAGTCGAATCGTTGGCAATTTCTGGGTTCTGTTAGGCCTTCAAGTCATTGGGGCATTCGACATTCTTTCGTCATTCGGATTTCGACATTCGTCATTCCTACTTATCCCTTCCCTCCCGCCCCGCGGTCCCATAAGGTTGCCCCTCGCCCCTGTTCGGTGTAAAATCATTGGCAGTTGAGATTCAGTCTCAACAAGGTGGCTGTGTGATTCGTCCACGCCGCGACATGTTCGGCGAATTTGCGAGTGGGGAGACGCCTGTGGACATTGTGCCTTTAGATTGCCTGCAAGCTGGTGAATCGGGCCGGATTGCAGATATTGAAGGCTGCGCAGACATCGTCACGCGACTGGCTGAAATCGGCCTGCGGAACGGTGCCTTGGTACGCATGGTCCAACCGGGACGTCCCTGTATTCTGGCCCTCGAGAATCAACGCCTGAGTTTCCGACCTGAAGATTGCACCCACGTATTTGTCGAGGTTGTCCCCGCAGGTGCCCGCCACGGTCTAATCGAAAAAATCACCTGACCGCCCCCGTAGCCTGACTCTCTGAGTCGGGTTCTTTTTCCTACGAAGAAGAGGCCCCGGCTCAGTGAGTCAGGCTACGAGGGATTCGAAACCTTGCCTCCCGCCCGCTTCCCTAGTTTGCGCCTCGGCTGCCTGATTGATCTCTGCCATGACCACTCTTGATACCCTGTCCGTCGGCCAGAGCGCTCAAATTACCGAAATCCAAGGGGACGACGCGATTGCGATCCGCCTGATGGAGATGGGGCTCACGGAAGGCGAAATGATCCACGTGCTGGCCGTCGCACCGCTGGGAGATCCGGTCGAGTACGAAATTCGCGGCTATCGCCTATCATTGCGACGCACCGAAGCCCGACGCGTACAAATCCAGTCGAGCCCCGTGGCCTGAGGCCCCCCTTAAAAAATTATCCACAACTGCTTGCCCGGGACGCTGAGTTTCCATGCCTGATGTGTTGAAAGTCGCCCTGATTGGGAATCCCAATACGGGCAAAAGCACGCTGTTCAATGCTCTCTCCGGACTGCAGTCGCGCGTCGGAAATTTCCCCGGTGTCACCGTCGAGAAAAAAATCGGCCGCGTCCAATGGGGTGCCTCCACCGTCGAATTGATCGACCTCCCCGGCACGTACAGCCTGGCCCCCCGCTCGCTGGATGAGATGGTCTCTGTCAACGTCCTGCTAGGCACGCAAGCCGACATTGGCCAGCCCCACGCCGTGGTCTGCATCGTCGATGCCTCCAACCTCGAACGTAACTTTTATTTGCTCAGCCAAGTCCTCGACATCGGCCTGCCCACCGTGCTGGTCATGAATATGTGGGATGTGGCGGAAGAACGCGGCCAGAAGATTGACGTCGCGGGACTGGAATCACGCTTGGGCATTCCCATCGTGAAGTGTTCGGCTCATAAGAAAACTGGCGTTTCCGAAATCCAGGCGGCGGTCCACAAGGCGGTCGCCGCTGGTCCCCGCACCGTCACACAGCTGTTCCCTGCGGTCTTCGTTACGGAATCACAACTGCTGGCAGAAAAGCTCAAAGGCTGGGGCCACCCCAATGTCGCCCCCTATCTGTTGGAACGCTTGCTGCTAGACGTAGGAGGCTGGTTAGAGTCCCATTTCGGCGGCCAGCACGCTCACGAGTTATTTCAATATCTGCAGCAGGCCCGCGAACGCTTGGCCGCGGCCAGCTGCAAAGTCCCCATGATCGAAGCCCGGACGCGCTACGCGTGGGCTCGCGAAACGTTGAAAGGCCTGGTCGTCCAGCCGGCCGCTCGCGCCGTCACATTCAGCGACCGCGTCGATCAATGGCTGACCCATCGCTTCGTCGGGCTGGCCGCCTTTTTTGCAATCATGCTGGTGGTCTTCCTCAGCCTCCACACATTCTCCCCGCCGCTGCAAGATTTACTGGAAGCAGGCCAGGACTGGTTATCGAGCCAAGTGGCTTCGCTGATCGGCCCCGGACCGCTACGCAGCCTGATCAACGACGGCATCATTGCCGGTGTTGGCGGCGTGCTGGTCTTTCTGCCACAAATCATCTTCCTGTTCTTCTTTATCGCGCTGCTGGAAGATTGCGGCTACATGGCCCGCGCGGCGTTTCTGATGGACAAGCTGATGACCAAGGTGGGGCTCAGCGGCAAGTCCTTCGTGCCCCTGATGTCGAGCTTCGCCTGTGCGATCCCCGGAGTGATGGCCGCCCGTGTCATCGAAAACCGGCGCGACCGCATGGTGACGATCCTGGTCGCCCCGCTAATGAGTTGCTCGGCCCGACTGCCGGTGTATGTCCTGATGACCGAAACGTTCGTCCCGGACATCCGGTGGGGTGGCTTCATCAGTCTGAAGGGTCTGACTCTCTTTTTCATGACATTCTTCGGAGCCTTCGTGGCGATCCCTGTCGCCTGGATCCTGAAGAAAACACTGTTCCGCGGTGAAACACCCCCGTTCGTCATGGAGTTGCCCAGCTACAAGTGGCCTTCCCCGTGGATCGTGTTGCGACGGGTCTATGACAGCGGCATGTCCTTCGTCACTCGTGCCGGAACGTTGATCCTGGCGATGAGCATCCTCATCTGGGCGGCCGGCTACTTCCCCGGCAACCACCAAGAGTCCGACAAGATACAGGCCCAAATTGAAGAATTCGAAAAACAACCCGAGCCCCCCCAGGAACAGATCGCCACGCTGTCCGAAAAGCAGAATGAGCTCAGCGGTGCGTTATTAGAAAGCAGCCTGCTGGGCCGCTTGGGCCACGCGATCGAACCGGCAATAAAACCGTTGGGTTGGGACTGGAAGATTGGCATCGGGGTGATTGCCTCCTTCCCGGCCCGTGAAGTTATCATCGCCACCATGGGTACGATTTACAGCCTGGGAGGCGATGTCGACAAGGCCGAGCCCAACCTGCAAAACACTTTGAAAAGTTCCACCTGGCCCGATGGCCGCCCGGTGTTTACGCTGCCGGTTGCCATTTCGATCATGGTGTTTTTCGCGCTGTGTGCTCAGTGTGCGTCCACCTTGCTGGTGATCAAACGCGAAACAAACAGCTGGGGCTGGGCCCTGTTTACGTTCGTCTACATGACGACCCTGGCCTACATCGCAGCCCTACTGGTCTACCAAATCGGCAGCCGCCTATAATGGTATGTAAAGTCGTTGTTCGCTCCCCGAACATAACGCATTCGCAGTAGCCGGCTGAAATCAGCAAAGAAATCGGAACGCAAAACCCACCTCGCTACTGCGAGCGCGTTCTGTTCGCGGAGCGAACAACGACTATGTTCTATGCCCTCTTTAAAACTCAACGATCGCAGCCATGTCTCACGATTGGCAATTCTGGATTGTTGTGGCCTGCGTACTGCTCGCCGGTTGGCGAATCGGTGTGCGCATCTGGCGCGGCCTGACCGTCACCGAAGACGCCGGTTCTTGCGGCGGTGGCTGTCACTCCTGCCCCTCAGCCACGTCCAAAGCCGAACCCCCGCTGGTTCAGCTGGATCTGTTCTAAGCGTAGCTGTAGCCTGACTCTCTGAGTCGGGTTCTTTTTCCTACGAAGAAGAGGACCCGACTCAGAGAGTCAGGCTACGACTAGAACACTGCCCGCAAAAAATCCCCATCTTCACCTGAGTTCTCAGGTGTGATATAAGGCCCCTGCACGTTCCACCAATCTCTCGGACGCACTACGACACCATCCGGGAAGAAAATCCGAACGTGCTTCTGGGCCAAGACTTAGGGCCACTTTTGATCTGCAAGGATGCACAACGATGCGTGGAATTCCGCTTCGCTTTTGGGGTTTGTCTGCCGTTCTGATCGCTCTCAACCTGGGGGCCTGGTGCTGGGTGCGCCAAGCCGCACAACCACCCGCCCGAGCCGCTCAGCAAACCCTCAAAGTGGTCTCCACCCTGCCCCAAAAGCAGGTCGACGACACCGACCGGCTGAGCATCGTGTTCGACGGCCCCGCCGTGGCGGCAGCCAAAGTCGGCCAGATTGAAGACGCTCCGCTGTTTAAGGTGTCGCCCGATGTCCCCGGTCAGTGGCAATGGGCCTCGGCCGAACAACTCGATTACATCCTGGTCGATCCGCTCCCCGCCGGTCGCACCATCAACATCCAACCGTCCGCCGATCTCGAAGTGCATCTCGGCCGAGCCGTCCAGATCTCGGCGGAAATCGAATTCCAGACCCGCGCACTGGAACTCAATCAATGCAACATCCTGTCTTCGAATAAGCACGAAGTGCAGTTTGAACTGATCTTCAATCAGCCGGTCGATCCAGGTGCCCTGCTGCGAAATTTGAAGGTTCAAGAAAGCCTCCCCTTGGCGGCCGCGCCCGATCTCAACAACACGCAGCCCGCGGCTCCGACCTCGGCGTTCTCCAACCTCAACCCGACGTGTCTGACCTCGAAGCCACACACACGTCTCGTCCTGCGTTGCAACCGACCGCAACGCCGCTCACTGGATATCACCCTGGCGGCAGAATTGACGGGCCACGAAGCCAATCGCCCCCTGGGAAGCGTCACGACACGCAACCTGACTCTCAATCACACGTTTGCCTACTTACGCAACGAAGTCCCCACTCCCGGGACCGAGCAACAGCTCACGGTAAAACTGTTCTTCTCCGAGGATCTCGAATACAGCCAGAAGCTGCCGCCGATCACCATTGAGCCACCAGTCGTGGGATTTTCTAGCAGGGTCGATCACCATTCCTGGGGTCGCGCCTCCTTGATCCTGGAAGGCAATTTTCAACCGGGCCGCAACTATCAAGTCGTCATTGGCAAGACCTTGCTGTCGGCCGATGGACAAACCTTGGAAGACGATGCCCGCGCGGCGTTCCCGGTTCCCGAACGTGAACCCACCGTGCAGTTCGCCCAGAATCAGGGGATCTTGTCGCCCCAAGGCAACCTGTCCCTGGATGTCAAAACGGTCAACGTCGGCCAGCTCCGATTCCGGGCCACGCGGATCCACACCAATAACCTCGTGCAGCATCTCCAAGGCCGCTACACGTTCGACATCGGCCGCACGGTCGTCGAGAAATCGATCAAAATAAGTGGCTCACGGTCCGAACCGCAGACGCAAGTTCTCGAACTCAAAAAACTGCTGAATGACAACGCCCCGCTCGGTATCTACGAAATTGAAGCCCGCGCCACCGATGAAACCTGGCGCCGCGATGAAGCCACCGTCACCATCACCGACATGGCCCTCATCACCAAGCGAGAAGCCGACGGCGTGTGGGTGTGGGTCTCGTCGTTGAAGTCGGCCCAGCCGGTGGCCGGCGTCAAGGTGACGGCGATGTCTTACACCAATCAAACGCTCGCCACCGTGCAAACGGGAGCTGACGGGATCGCCCGCCTGCCGATCTCTGCCAAACATCCCGATGGTGCCCCGTGGGTTATCGTGGCCGAGAAAGAAAACGATCTGGCGTACCTGGTCGCCG